>JAIKXA010000007.1 GCA_024684355.1 Lachnospiraceae bacterium | reverse complement strand
CTGCCTGTTTCCACGTCATCGGGATCTGTTTCTTCCGTGCTCCCGTCTTCTTTTTCGACATTTGCATACTCGGGACAGATATCCATCATATCAGCTATGGATTTTCTGGACTTTCCTACCGCATATGACTGGAACAGCTCTCCTACCTGATAGAAAATGATTACCGCTACCGCTTCGGAATACTCTCCTATGCCGTAAGCACCGATGCTGGCTATGAGCATCAGAAAATTTTCATCAAATACCTGACCGTGAGCTATGTTCTTAAATGCCTTTATGACTATATCATAACCCGCTATGATGAACGGGATGAAATAGAGTATGGGCTCCGGCAGATTGTCCTCTATCACATCCTCATAAAAGTATGTGGTAGACCATATGAGAAGGGCCGCATAGAGCACACCGGCGATTATTATCCTTATGAGCATTTTTTTCTGTTTTTGGCTCATAATCTATAGTCTCCTATCTTCCTTCTTATAAGCAGCTGACTTGTTGTATTACACCTCATCAGTCTGCTTCGCAGACAGCTTCCCCTTCAAGGAAGCTTTATCATCTTTTTATAATGCAGTCCGGTTCTACCTTCTTGCATACCTTTATTACTTCGTCCATGATGGCATCAAAACGTGCATCATCCGCATCTATTGTCATCTTCTGTGACATAAAACTTACGCTTGCATCATTTACGCCGTCAATCTTCTTGATAGCCTCTTCCATCTTTGCCGCGCAGTTTGCGCAATCAAGATCCTGTAAATTGAATTTCTTTTTCATGGTGTTTTCCTTTCGCCCCTAAGGGGGTTTCCTTTCTTTTCTTATGTTTTTATATGCTCAAATTTATATACATTACTTTGTATACTTTACTTTATATACTTTACTTTGTGTACTTTTCTCTATACGCTTCATGCCTTCCGGACTTAAGATCCTTCGCATATGCTCAGGATGACAACCGGAAATCAATCAGAGAACCGTCCTATATCGATGTTCACGAAGTGAACGTTTGATACGGCTCCATCGTGAAACGATGGAGTGGGCTTGTCCCTGTGATTGACACCTCATCCGACCTCACTTTGTTCGGTCACCTTCCCCTCAAGGGGAAGGCTTTAATTTCACTCCAGGATATGCTCGATACCCTGTGATATTATGGAACTTACATGTGCATCGGCCAGCATGTATATGACTGACTTTCCGTCCCTGCGGCTGTTTATCAGCTTTGCCTGCTTTAAGATCTTTAACTGATGTGATACCGCAGACTGTGTCATATCAAGAGTGGTCGCTATATCGCATACGCACATCTCGCTTTCAAACAATGCGAACAGTATCCTGATCCTGGTGGAATCACCGAAGCATTTAAAAAGTTCTGCGAGATCATACAGTCTGTCATCGTCCGGCATCATTTTTTTATATTCTTTTATCTTCTCATCATGTGCATGCTCATGTGATATCTCACAGCACTCTACATCATTTATTGCCATGTGTTTTCCTCCTGCCTGTTTTACTCTCCATTAAACATATGAGCAACTGTTCATATGTTCATAATACCACTTTCCCCGGATTTGTCAACCCCTTATTTTTATATTTTTTATTTTGACTAAATCTGTATTATAAAGTATAATAATTATATATGTCGTAAAATACATAATATACGGCAATCAAAGTATCCGGAGGTTATTATGAACTTTAAAGAAACAGCGTTAAAAGATGTATATATTATAGAGCCCAAGGTGTTTGGCGACCACAGAGGCTGGAACTACGAGAGCTGGACCGAAAGAGACCTGGACAATGCAGGTCTGCACTATCATTTCGTACAGGATAACCAGAGCTTTTCGGCTAAAAAAGGCACACTGCGCGGGCTGCATTTCCAGAAGGGAGAGTACTCACAGGCTAAGCTTGTACGCTGCGTAAGAGGTACCGTTATGGATGTGGCTGTGGATCTTCGCCACGAGTCACCCACTTATCTTAAGTGGATAGGCGTTGAGCTTTCCGATGAAAACAAGCTGCAGCTTATGATCCCCCGCGGGTTTGCGCATGGTTTTGTTACTCTGTCGGACAATGTCGAGTTTATCTACAAGCTTGATAACTACTACGCTCCCGCTCACGAGGCAAGCATACGTTTCGACGACCCCGATATCAACGTAAACTGGGGTACCACCGATCCCATACTTGCAGAAAAAGATAAAAATGCACCTTACCTTAAAGATTACCTTAAAGAATACGGAGTTATCTTCTGATGAAAAATACCTATGATTATCTGATAGTCGGTGCCGGACTGTACGGTGCGGTTGTCGCTTACGAGCTTAAACAAAAAGGTTATAAATGCCTTGTCATAGATAAGAGAAACCATATCGGCGGAAATATCTATACTGAAAATGTTGAAGGGATAAACGTGCACAAATACGGTGCTCACATTTTCCATACCTCGGATAAGACCATCTGGGATTATGTAAACAAGTTTGTTTCCTTTAACAACTTTATAAATTCGCCCGTAGCACGTTTCCACAACGAGCTTTATAACCTTCCCTTCAATATGAATACGTTTTCCAAGCTTTGGGGTATCACCACTCCCGAAGAAGCTGCCGCAAAGATCAACGAGCAGATATTAGCGGAGCATTTGGACGGCGAGCCGAAAAACCTCGAAGAGCAGGCTTTAAGGCTTATCGGACGCGACGTATACGAAAAGCTGGTTAAGGAATATACCGAAAAACAGTGGGGAAGAAGCTGTAAGGAACTGCCTGCTTTTATCATAAAGAGGCTGCCGGTAAGGTTTACTTTCGACAACAACTATTTTAATGACAGATATCAGGGTATTCCGATAGGCGGATATACCGCCATGATAGAAAAGATGCTTGAAGGTGTCGAGGTCAGGCTCAATACGGATTATTTCGTATTAAAGAATGAATACGTAAAGGCTAACGGAAAAGATTCTTCCGCTTCCGCTCTCGGGTTGGCTGACAAAGTCGTATATACAGGCATGATCGACGCATTTTATGACTACATGTACGGTGAGCTTGAATACAGGTCGCTTAAGTTCGAGACTGAAAAGCTCAATAAGGAAAACTTCCAGGGCGTAGCCGTAGTCAACTATACCAGTCACGACGAAAAGTTCACCCGTATCATCGAACATAAGCATTTCGAATTCGGAAAACAACCCACAACCATTATCACTAAAGAGTATCCCAAGCAGTGGGAAAAAGGTGATGAACCTTACTATCCGGTTAATAATGAAAGAAACAACAATCTCTACAGCAAATACAGGGCACTTGCCGACCAGGAGACAAATGTTTTCTTCGGCGGAAGGCTCGGGCAGTACAAATACTATGACATGGATAAGGTTATAGCCGCTGCGCTTAATGATGTAGAAACAATATAATTATCAGGAGTTTTATATGTCAAAGATTTTAGTAAAAAAAATACAGATCTCTGTGCTGATCCTCTTTCTTGCAATAGGACTGATACACCTGTCCGGATGCGAAGAAACAAAAGCAAAGGAACAGCTTACAGGAAAGACCGCCCAGGAAATAACGGCCATGATGGGAATAGGATGGAATCTCGGCAACACCCTTGACGCCACCGGTGGCAGCAGAGCAAACGTATACAGTCAGGAGACCTCCTGGGGAAACCCCAAGGTTACTCCCGAACTGATAAAAGCCATACACGACAAGGGCTTTAACACCATAAGGATCCCCGTAACCTGGATGAACCACATTTCCAAGGACGGGACCTACACGATAGACGATGCTTTTATTGCTAGAGTCAAAGAAGTAGTTGATTACGCTTATGACCTTAATATGTTTGTGATCATAAACCTGCATCACGAATCATGGGTCAACTCTTCCAAGCTTGATACGGATTACATAAAGATCGGCGAAGAACTGGCCGCAGTATGGACACGTATAGCTGAGGAATTTGCCGACTACGACCAGCATCTTATATTTGAAGCTATGAACGAGCCCAGAATGGCAGGCACTGCACAGGAATGGTCCGGCAACAAAAACGCTTATACGGCAGTCAACTACCTGGACCAGGTATTTACCTATAAGGTCCGTTCATCGAAAAAAGGATATAACAGCGAAAGATGCCTGATGATACCGGGATATGCGGCTTCATCAAGCCTGGAAATATTAAATTCTATCTCCATCCCCACGTTTGAGGGTGAGGCGGTAAAAAACATCATAGTCTCAGTTCACGCATACACTCCTTACAGCTTCTGCTTAAGTGACGATCAGATGGATTTCGATTTAAACAACAAGATGGATACCGGTTCCATAGACATGGTGTTCAAAAACCTGGAAGAGATCTTTCTGTTTAATGATATCCCCGTAGTCATAGGTGAAACGGGAGCCACCAACAAGGATAATACCGAAGCCCGCGAGAACTGGGCAGAGTACATGGGTTTAAAAGCCTGTGAATACGGCATTCCCGTGATCCTCTGGGATAACGGTGCATACGGAAACTCGGGCGGCGAATGTCACGCCTGGATAAACCGCAAGACCTGCGAATGGAACTTTCCTACGGTCATCGATAAGTTTTTGTTCGGCACAAAGACCCGTGAATGGGGCGAGCGTGCTTTCACCGATAAACTGGCTTATGAAATGACGCTTGAAGACGAAGGCATTATAGGCGGGAACGTGATCTTTTCCGATAAGGAAGGCCGTACCGTGGCCGGAATGGAGTTTTCCCATGCCCAGCCTATCAGTATAGATGTAATCAGAAGTTACATCGTAGCGGCAAACGATCTGGCTATAGCCTATACCGGCAACGGCTTTCCTTTACTCGGGTTCTCCGCTTCAGGTGAAGAGACCTTACTGTCCGGAGGCGTTAAACCATATAAAGAGACAGAGATCAACGGCATTAAGATCGCTTATTTTAAATACAGGGATATAATGAGCCTGCTTAGCGCAAACGATATAAACAGTGCCGCGAAAGTCACGAAAATGTATATTTTTTCAGACGGACCGGATATCCTTATTTATGAAGCGGATACTGTTAATCTGAGCCCATCTGTTACTTATTATGTATTGGGACAAAGCTTTTCCGCCGAGAAAAATATAACACTTCCCGAAGGGATGGGTATACTCGGCTGGTATACAACCAAGGATTATCAGCCTGATACCGAGCTTGTCGATGAGCCTTACAAACCTACTTCAGTATACGGAAAGCAGTTTTTGACAGCGGATGAAACGGCTTATGCACAGTACTTGGCAGATCACCCTGAAGGTGATGGAAAAGACGACCCTGGTGTAAGCGACCCTTCAGGCGACACAGGAAACGGTAATACAGAAAACGATGGCAAGGATCCAAACGGAAGTGTTGAAGATCCTGATGCCAACACCCAATCCGGCAACAACGAACCATCCGGATCCGAAAACAATATCTCCGATCCGGCAAGCTCAAACGATAACATCCAAAACGAAAATACCGCCAAAAACTACGGCAATGACCAGAGCGATTCCGGCAAATGGCTGATCATCATACTTGTTGCAGCCGGTGTGCTTGTATTAAGTACGGTAACAGTTATAGCTGTTAAAAAATCAAAAAAGAAAAAGGACTAGAAACAAACGAAAGCCTTAAGAAAGGAATTAGATATGTCCTTGGGATTAAAGAAAAAACTGACAGATGAATTTATAGCAAAATTCGGACCGGACGTGGATATCCGTATCTTCTTTGCACCGGGACGCGTAAACCTGATCGGTGAACATACCGATTACAACGGAGGCCACGTATTTCCGTGTGCTCTTTCTCTCGGCACCTATGCTGCTGTAAGAGTGAGGACCGACAGCAAAATAAGGCTCTATTCCATGAATTTTGAAAACGACGGGATCATAGAAGCCGACAGCGAAAAAGAGCTGGTCAACTCTCCCGCATATAAATGGGCAAATTACCCGCTGGGTATTGTTCAAACTTTTAAAAAACGCGGATATGCTGTTCCGGCAGGTTTTGATATCTTATTTTACGGTACTATCCCGAACGGATCGGGGCTTTCATCTTCCGCTTCCATCGAAGTGCTCACGGGCTTTTGTTTAAAAGAACTGTTCAGACTTGACGTAACAAAAAAAGACTTAGCTCTCATCGGTCAGGATTCCGAAAACCACTTTAACGGTATGAACTGCGGTATCATGGACCAGTTTGCATCCGCTTTCGGTAAGGCCGGACATGCCATTTTCTTAGATACCGCCACACTTGACTACGAGTACGTGCCGGTGGATCTTAAGGGCATAAAGATCGTTATCTCAAATACCAACAAAAAGCATGAGCTTACCTCATCAGGCTACAATGACCGCAGACGCGAAAGCGAGACCGCATTAAAGGATCTGCAGAGTGTAACCGATATTAAAGCACTGGGCGAACTTAACGAGGAAACATTTAATAAATACTCATCTGCAATAAAGGATGAAGTCTGCTTCCGCCGTGCAAGGCATGCAGTTACCGAAAACCTGCGTACCATCGAAGCCGTAAAAGCTCTGAATGCCGGTGATATAGTTGCATTCGGAAAGCTTATGAATGCGTCGCACAAGTCCCTCGATAAGGACTACGAGGTTACATGCCCGGAGCTTAATATCATGGCGGAAACCGAGCAGAAACTCCCCGGTGTCATAGGTGCCCGCATGACCGGCGGCGGGTTCGGCGGATGTACCGTAGCACTTGTCCTTGAGGAGTGTATAGATGCTCTCTTAGAAAAAACAAAAGAAATATATAAGGCAAAAACCGGTATCGACCCTGATTTCTACATAGTGGATATAGGGGACGGACCATCCGAGATCAACTCATGACACGAAACGACCAACAAGGCAGATCAAGCATTTAAATAGACATTTAGTTTATCCCCCGGAAAGGAGCTCCAAATGAAAAAGAACCGACTGTTGTTTGTCCTGATCTTTGTACTTGCCCTATCTTTGGGCATTTCCGTTTCATCCTTTACGGATGCGAATGCAGCCACAAAGCCTGCGGCAAAAAAGAAAAAGGTGACACTGACCACTGCTTCCGAACCTTATACGATGAAGATCAAAAATCTGGCCGAAGATGCTGTCGTAACATTTAAATCTTCAAACAAAAAGATCATCACCGTAAACAAAAAGACCGGTGTTGTCAAACCCGTAGCAGAGGGTAAAGCTTCCGTTAAAGCCACTGTTAAGCAGAACGGTAAGACATACAAGGTTAAAACAACATTTACCGTAACAAAAGCTGCCGGCCCGACTGCCAAAGAGTATAAGGAAATGGCCGCGGCTACAGTCAAAGAACTGGAGAAAAAGGCAGAGGTGATCAACGGCTCGCTTGATCCGTCATCCTTTAAACTTATTTCTTCCCAGGATGTTGTCGATGCCTATATTTTCAACGAATGCAAGCAATGGGCTAGGTTCTACCTTTACATAAGCGACTTAAGTCTCTTACGTTCACCCGAAGAGTATATGGCAAAGTATCCCGCCATTATCGATCTGCAGTTTACGGCAGTTAAGAAGTATAAGAATGTCGTAGTCGTAACAGTCGATGATGTTCCCGCCTCAAGTCTGTACGACGATGAATATGCGATAGACTGTGTCATGGCAAACGGAGACACTTCTCTGCTTAATTCCGATGAGCTTAAACTGTACAAGAAACTTAAAGCATTAGCAGAAGAATTAAAGGGCAAGGACGATTATACAACAGTTAAAAACATCCATGACTACATCGTATTAAACACAGAATATCCCGCATCTTTCTCCGGTGACAATGTACATATGGTTAGCTATACTTTAAGCAACGGTATAGCGGTATGCGACGGATATGCAAAGACCTTCTACTTCTTATGCAACTTGAATGGTATAGAATGCATCATGGTAACCGGTACTGCCACCAACTCAAGCGGAAAAACCGAATCACACGCCTGGAACAAGGTTAAGATAAACGGAAAATGGTACGCTGTGGATATTACATGGGACGATCCTTATCCGGATGAAAAAGGCCGTGTACTCTACAACTATTTCCTCTTAGCTGATAAAGATATAAACAAAAACCATGTTTCATCAATGAAGAACCTTCCCGAAGCTACAGATAAGGATCTCGGTATTGTTTATCAGGAATATAAGGATACCCCGAGCTTTGATACAACCGATGAAGTTGACAAATATATGTCAACCCGCATAGATGAAGTGCTTGGAGCAAAATACGATCTGACTTTCACATTCCTTTTCACCGGAAACAGCAATGAAGGCGGTGAGATTGTAAAGGACGTTCTGTATAGATATGCCGAAAAATACCTTTGCGGATTTAATATGAAATCCGAAGGTGCCGGAACCATGGGAACAAAATATGAAGTAAGAGTATACAAAGGATAATCCCATTAAGTTTTAAATCAAAATAATAAAGGTGCTGTGTGATCCGCCGGTTGTTAAACCGGGATCTGCAGCACCTTTTCAATGTCACATCGAAACGCCTTAGGCGTTACCTTACATAATAATAAACTGCTTTAAGCCTCGGGACTCATATCTTCATGAACAGACCATTCGCCTTTGTTGTTCAGATATACTTCGGTATATACCGCATCCCATGTTGAATGTGCGGACATAACGGTAAATCCGTTAAAATATGATTCTCTTACATAAGAAAATGTGTCCGTACTGAAATTGATCTTAAGATCACCTGTAGCCAGCTTCTTCATCCCCGAATATTCTGCCATAAAATATCCGGTCTTTACCTTATTCCCGTCTTCTGTATCCTTGTAATCAAAAGAAACTATAAATACCGATTTTTGAGCGGTATAGTCTTTTTTTACCATGGTATAAATGGCATATATTTTAAAGGTATCTTCTACGTAGCTGAAATTGACGTCTTTGCATTCCCTTTCCGCTAAGTCTATGGCGTTCTTTTTCAGTGCCGCAAGGTCTTCCTCTTCTAAAGCGGAAATATCTTCAATATATGCGTCAAGCCCTTCCACGGTAAATGTTTTTTCTGTCTGTAACAGATTGTATTTCTTATTACCGTCTTTAACCGCATCCTTATTATACTTAACGGTAATGGTATCTCCGTTACTTAAGTGTTCGAGATTTGTTGTGGTCTTCTCAATGGATGAAATAGCATAAATGTTGTTGTCGTTGACCCTTGCCGTAGCCGCACCGCTTACTCCGTAGTACGAGAGCTTAACCTTCAGGAACGGATCTATATCAGTTACTGTCTCACTGTTTATGCTCTTATTCATCCTATCGGTGAGCGCCAATGAGTTGCGCAAGATCGAGAACATTATGCTGCCGGAAAGAAGAAATATGAAGATCACTATTATGATGACCGCGGTCTTCTTTGCCTTAAGATTATTAACCTCCGTGTTCCGGACAGTTGTTCTTCCGGTCACTTTATTCATGAGATTTCTTATCTGCATGTCCTGGATATCATCACGTTCACGGTCTTTTTTCTCCCCGTATTCTTCCGTCATATCCAGTACTGCACCGCAAAATTCACATTTAGCGGTTTTGTTGTTTTCATCATAATTGACTTTGGCCCCGCACGCGGGACAAGTAACGGTCTTTACATTAATAGCCACTTAAACCCCTCCTGTTCTGCTAAAGTCCATTAATCATTACTTCTCAGCGCTCAGTATCAGACTCGGATCCGTCTTCCTCCGTATCCTCTCCGTAGTATTCTTCATCGCCCGCCTCATATTCTTCGAAAGCCTCTGTGTCTGACATGGTTTCATCTTCTGATGCTTCCTGCTCTGCCATGTCAGCTTCTTTGGTCTCGCTTTCCTCTATGGTCTCTAAAACCGCAAAGGCATTATCCCTCTTAATCATAGAGTTAATAGCAAGACCTATACCGATGAGTACCCAGTAGAAAGGCGCGATAACTATCATGGAATCGTTGATTATGCCTACTATCATGTATCCGAAGGTACCGCAGAGAATACCTATGCCTACCATTACGATAGATCTGGTCCTGTCGGCTCTTACATACAGCTTAAAGCTGGTGATAAAGTACCAGATGTAGAATACCAGGAAACAGATAAGTGAAAGTACACCTGTCTGTACAGCTATCTGTAAGTACATATTATGAGGCTTGGTCATAATTATGTTCTCATAACCGCCGTTATACATAGCTACATAATCGTCATTAGGGAATGCCAGTGTAAATGTATCGGGACCCGAACCAAGCAAAATGTATTTCTTAAGCAGCGGGATGGTCCTCGACCAGATAAAGCCACGACCTGAGAACGCTCTGCCGTAATTGCTCAGGGCTTCAATGTACTCGGCGTTGTTCATCTTATCGGCTTTGCCCTTAAGGTTTATGTAATAATATGTGCCATCAAGATATATGAAGGTCCAGTTTTTCTTGTCTATGTTTACATAGAATACGGGTGATCCCTGATAGAACAGGAATTCAAAGCTTATGTTTGTGAAACGGTCATCCATGGTAGCAAAATTATAGCTCTCACCGCTTTCGCTAAGCGTAGGCACATAATCTACACGCTCTCCGTTCTCATCAAATGCATCTACCGCAAATTCCTCACCTGACGGAGCGATATATAATGAAAGTTCAAGTTTATGATCGAGATAATGGATCACTACGTTGTCATCATTGGTCTCGATCGCCTTGAGGTTATGTTCAACCTTTTCAATCTCCAATGCCTGCTCGGCACGGGATAAAAGCTGTCCGTTCGAGTAGTTGTTATAGGTATATACTATACCTACTATAAGCACGATAACTATCAGTGCTTCGGGTATAAACTTTATCAGCTTCTTATTGAATAACAATAAGAGCAGTATAAGTGAGAATGCGACTCCGATAAATCCCGCACGTGAACCCGAACCGAGGATACAGAGTAAAAGCCCTATATAAACTACTATATTTACTACTGCCAGCCATACCTTTTTCTTTGCAAATGCCAGCATCAAAAATACCGGTGAAATAAGAGACACATATGAACCTACATAGTTCGGGTTATATAATGTCAGATATACTCTTCCCAAGGGGAACTCGAATACCAGCTTATTTTCCGGATTGTCGTAATATTCCTTAGGAAGCAGCAGCCATCTGCCGATGTCCGAACGGAATATATCCTGAGAAAATGCCTGTGTCAGACCGATGAGCAGCATTAATACGGTGCCTAAAAAGAATACGGACATCAGTATCTCAACGTCTTTTGCGGATGAAACAACCAGGAATGCGTAGTATACACACATCGCATATCCGAGAAGTACCCACAGTGACTCAAAATGATCGGCTATACCGGTAAAAGAAAACGTACCATAATCCGAGAATATCGCCGATAAAAATGCCAGGAATACATAGGCAGCAAGCGGTATAAACAGTTTCGCTGCCTTAAGCTCCACATGATGAAGTATGGCCTGAGCTATTATCAATATAAGCATGATAGTGCATGCTGTAATGAAAAACATGGATTTGTAATATAAGAAAATATCTTCCGTTTCAGGCAATATATAAAATCCATATCCTTCAAGATGTGTCTGAAAGCTCTTAAGTCTTACTATCAAAGGGAAGATCCCAAGTATAAAAAGTAGCGGGAGTATGTAAGGATTAAATCCGGCTCCCTTGCCTTTTTTCTTTTTAGTTACGGTATTTGTACCTGTATTTATCTTTTTAGCTTTTAAGCCTTTATTATCGCCCATAACAAACCTCCGTTTATAGCGCATAAGCAAAGACATTATAGCCTTTTATGGTTTTTTTGTAAAGTGAAATAATTATGTCATAATGCATGAAGCACTTTCTTTTGCCATTATACCCCTTTGATATCCGGTTCTTCCTCGGGTTCCAGCGGTATCATGACAAAGCGTACTCCATCCCTGTTTTCAATTTTTACGGTGTCGGTCCTGCCGGAAGGCAATATAATGCTGACGCTCTCTTTCTGTACCTCGACTGCTGCCGTATCATCGCTGCCTGTATCTTCCGTCTCGCCGGATGCCTGCTCCATTACATATGCATCACGAGCCGTATCTGCCGGTATCCCTGAGTTTTCGAGCTTCTGCTTGAGACTGGCGATCTCTTTTACGAGCTCTTTCTCTCTTCTCTCCCCTTCGGTTTTCCTTAAGGTCTTTTTGTCTACAAATGCCTCCGCTACCGGCGGCTCACGGTCAAACTCCGTCTCACATGTCTCTACGATCTTCTGTACATATGCTTCTTCCTTTACCACATCCTTTACAGCTGCGGTAAGTACAGTTTTATCCAGAGTTTTTTCGCTTATATTCTCGCCTTCCGACTCGCATTCCTCAAGGATACTGTTTAAGCTGTCATGTATCTGTATAAGCATTTCGCCGGTTTTTTCAGGCTTTTCGCCTCCCACTGCCTTTTCAACCGCACTTTTCAGTACTTCACGGCACTGTGTAGCAGTTTTCTTTGATGAACATCCGAGTACAGAATCGATTATTTCATCATGTATATCCGCCGAGTCCTTGGTATAGTAGCAGATATGATGTATGTCGGAAGCCCTGTCGGTAAATGCCGGGAACATAAATGCCACATCGGGTGCGCCTGCTACCCAGTCCTTTTCCCTGGCTCCCATCCTGTTTTCCAAAGGCAGATACCCAAGGCCTGCTTTTGTCTGGTTAACAGGACAGATGCTCACTATGATGTATGAGAATACTTCTTCCGATTCATCAAGCTTCTGTTTATCATTTGTTTTGGTCATGACGTCGTAACTGTCTGCGATCACAGTGATCAGGAAATTGCCGTCATATACGTAGCTGTCTATTATCCTGTCAAAAAGCAGGTCAAGCAGGCTCTCGTTTTTTAATTTGCTGTCGAGCAGCCCCTTGATAAACCTGTAGTTTTCCCCGTCTTCCTGAGCGGATGTGTACGAAAACTCCATCAGGTTGTCGCCGATGGCGCCCGAAAGGGATTTCTTTGCTATATCAAGGTATTTATACATATCCTCTTCAGGTAAGTTTAAGAACAGCTCATTCTGTACCACTACCTTTTCACGTGCGCTGTTTACATAGCAAAGCGCCAGTCTGCTTATTGTATTGTCTTTTACGAATCTGCGGCGCAGTTCGTTTCTGTCTGAATTTGTCATATTTACTCCTGAGCGCAGCAATCTTTATCTATATCAGCTGCGGCTTTCTTCCTTTATTCTGATAATATTTCTTCCGTCAAAGCTAATGTTGATTTTTTGTTTTTCTCTGCAATAAGGTCAGAGTAATCAAACATGATGAAGCCCGATGCCCTGCTGTTTTTCCGCATGTATCTTACCATGTCGGCAAGCAAGTACTGGTTATACCACTCGGTATCGGTCACCTTATCAAGTGAGCTGACATTACTTGTTGTATTCATCCTGTATGCCGGAAGACCGACATATACCCTTACATTCTCATTGGTTGCGGCATCGCACCAGCGCTGTAAGGTCTCGTTATACGGGAATATGTTCCTGCTGTTGAATGTCCAGTAAAGCTGGGGACATATATAGTCTATATAGCCTTCCTCCGACATCCAGGTACGGTAGTCCACATACCAGCGGAATTCTTCATCGAAGTAATCGATATAGCCTCCGGGGCTGATACCGAATATACAGTCACTGTCGATGCTTTTTACAGCTTTGTATACTGCTTTTACCAAAAGGTTTACGTTGTTTTTTCTCCACTCGGCGATTGTCATGGGCTTTTCGCCGGCTGCTATAGTTTTTTTCTTATATTTTTCGTATTCGGGAGCATCAAAATTGGTCTCATAGTTTTTATCCAGGTCGGGATAGAAATAATCATCGAAATGGATACCGTCTACATCGTAGTTTTTTACTATTTCCTTTACTCCGTTTACTATGAGCTTTCTGACTGCGGATATCGACGGGTTGTAATAGAGTGCTCCACCGTATGCCAGTACGTATCTGTCATCTTTTGTGCTCTTGTTGGTAAGCCATTTCCTGGCCTGGTTCTTTTTTGAAAGCGTGGTCACATCCGTTCCGCCATTCCATGAGCTTGTTACCCTGTAAGGATTAAGCCATGCATGTATCTCAAGACCTCTTTCATGCGCTTCTTTTACCATGATCTTTAACGGGTCATAACCGGGGCTTACTCCCTGCTGTCCTGCGGCATAGAATGACCAGGGATAATACTTTGATTTATACATGGCATCACCAAACGGACGTACATGTACGACCACCGCATTCATCCCCATAGAGACTGCGTTGTCAAACATCTCACCTATGGCTTTTGTAAAGCTCTCTTTATCCTTTTCCGTGATGTCATTATAATCGTAATACGCGATCCAGACTGCACGGAATTCTTTTTCTGTGGTTTTTTCGTCTTCTGTAACTTCATCGTCCACTGTGACTATTTCATCGTCTGCAGTTATTTCTTCTGTTATTATCTCTCTGTCCGCTGTCTCAACCGTGGTCGCTTCTGTTTCATCGGATGTTTCATTTATGGCAGTTTCTATATTTTCCGTTGCTGTTTCCTTTAGTTCTTCCGCTTGTACACGATAGCTTCCGAACACAGATAAAAACATCATTATAAATGCCAGAAGACATTCTAAAACTTTACTCTTTGTATCTGTACTTATCATTTTTAACCCTTCTGCTCGTCCTCAATTATTTATACTCCACCTCATCCGGCGCTTTGCGCCACCTTGTGGGTGCGATCTTTTCCCTCAAGTGGAAGTCCTTTTTCCTTGACTTTCCGGCCTTCTTCTCACATGCCCGGTTTTGTTCTGTGCCTTCCGGCTTTTTTCTCACAGCCCCAGCTTTTTCATTACTTCCACAAAAGCCTTCATGGGCTTTGAGATATATTGTTCTTTTCTGTATGCCACGACTATTTCCCTTAACGGGAGCATCTGCTTAAATGAATAATATTTTATCCCTTCATCTTTGGATCTGACAGTGCCCGAAGGAACAAGTGCCACTCCCAGGCCGGCTCTTACCATGGCAAGCTGGGCACCTATGCTTGTGCAGGAAATATAGGTCTTATGCGATATCCCGTACTGCATACAGATATCCTCCAGCATTTTCTGCATAAGCTGTGACTCCGAAAGTGTTATCACATGCTCGCCGTTTAAGACCCCGATATCTACTGCAGGATACTTTTTACCTTCGGTCTTTTCGGTTTTGATCTGTTTTGAAGCAGGTGCAGCCAGCACCACTTCTTCATCCATGATCTTTACCGAATCGAATATTTTCCCGTCCACAGGTGCCGTGGTAATGCAGAAATCATACTCGCCATGCTCAGCTCCGTCCAAAAGCTCATGCCCGGTCCGTTCCTCGAGTATAATCTTAAAACCCGGATATTCCTTTATAAATTCCGTGATTATCTCAGGCATGATGCTTATGGTCCTGTAAGGCGATACTCCCACGGATATGCTGCCCTCTATATTGTTATTTATATCCGCAATACGGCCTTCCATCTGATGCTCGATATCAAGTATCTTTTTTCCGGCATCTATGTATGCACGTCCCGCATCGGTCAGCCTTACCTCACTTCCGCTCCTGTCAAAAAGACGTGCGCCTACCTCTGTTTCTATCTTCTTTAAATACTGTGATAGCGAAGGCTGGGATATCCCGAGTGACTCCGCTGCCCTGGAAAAAGACTTCTCATTTGCAAGTACCAGAGCATATTTAAACTGCTTCATGTTCATAGGCATATACTCCTATAAAAGGTGAAATTTATAACGTATTAATTATAGCACTTATATCCTATAAAGCAAGTTATTAAAAGTGGATCTTCTTAAAATTATCAGTAAAGAGGTCTGACCCCGTTAACACGTTAACATAGTAAAGGGGTCAGTGACCCCATAAGAATAGGGCACGGATCCTTTTCCGGGACACACTCAAAAGAGTGTCCCGAATAACAATCCGTGCTCCGGTTTTTATTACTGTTCATTATAAACTAATGGTACCTAACCTCAATATTATCACTTGATTTCATCAGTTCTGTATATAAATTTAACCTGGCCGGTCATATCATCGGAGATGCCGGAGAAGTTATTGTAGGCTCTGGAAATCTCACCCATGACTCTTACTCTTTCAAAGATGCCTTCCAATTCACCTTCTACTGCTTCAGTGATCTTAGATATGCCGCGTTCATTGAATTCCTTGATACCGTCTGACATCTGAACGGAACCGTCATAGAGCTGCTGAACACCGTCCTTAAGTGCGGGCATGTTGTTATTTAACTCATTTAAACCGTTGCTGAGCTTCCCTGCACCGTCGGCAAGCTTGCCTGTTCCTTCCTTAAGACTGTCGGCACCTGACTTTAATGCATCCGCACCGGCTTTTAACTGTTCTGCACCGTCATCCAATGCATCTACGCCGCCATTTAAAGCATCGGCTCCGTTCTTTAATGTATCGGCACCGTCCTTAAGTGCTCCTGTTCCGGCCTTTAATGTATCAACTCCATCCTTAAGTGTGCCTGCTCCCACTGCTGCCTCTGCCACTCCGTCGGTATATGTTTTAAGTCCCATATAGAAGGTATTATAACCGTCAAGTGAAGCCTTTAGCTCTGCAACTGCCTTTGCCTTTTCCTTATATGCAGCTGCAGTCTTTACATCCGATTTTTCATAAAGAGCTACCGCCTGATTGATCTGTGCAACTATTCCGTCAAGTACCTCTCCGTAGTTTTCTATAGTCAAGTCCGGGATAGCGGCCCCGCCTTCCTTTATCTGTGATGTAGCTGTGGCAAGCAGTGTCTTAAATACAGTTTCCGCTCCGCCTACAAGTGCCTCGTTGTTACCTGCCAGGGTATCAAGTCCTGTTTTAAGCTGTCCGGCTCCATCACTAAGATCACCTGCACCGGCATCCACCAGAGTGATACCTGCGCTTAAACTTCCTGCACCTTCACTGAGTGCACCGGTACCGGCTTTGAGCTGGTCTGCTCCGTCCTTAAGCTGTGATAAACCTGTATCAAGTTCTCCGGCTCCGTCCGAAAGCTTTCCTGCTCCTGCGTCAAGTTCTGAAAGTCCGTTTTTAAGCTGTCCGGCACCTTCTGCAAGCTGTCCGACACCTGTTTCAAGCTCGCCTGATTTTTCAAGTAGCTGTGCCAAGCCGTTGCTTAATGCCTCAGAGCCTTCTGTAAGCTTAGTCATGGCATCGGTCAGTTCCTCCATTGAAGCGCTTAAGTTATCAAGGTCCTTTATGTCAAGCTTGTCAAGCCTTCCGAATATCTCATTGGTGGCCATGGTCACCGTCATGGAAAGGCTGAAATCAGTTACATCTGCTTCTATCTCGAGTGAATCTGGTAGTTCAAATTTGGACCTGTCTATTGCAAGGTTTTCCTGAAGTCCGGGGAGTGCAAATCCTATGACCACTGTCCTGGAACCGTCATTTATAAGCTTTGCGTTTGCTGCGGAGATATTGGTAAACCTGTCATCGTCAAGGATCACACCGGTAAGCATCATAAAAGGCACTGTCATCTTTTCCTTTTTGCCATCTATCATTACCTCACGGTATGCTTTGTTATCATAATCAAACCTGATGGTCACATGCCCTGATCTTCCCTTTATTTCTTCAGGTGTCATAACTTTGCCGTCAAGTATGTAGGTAACCTTTACATCTACGGGGAGCTCCTTGTCTGTACGTCCCTGGTAGCTGATGTCCGCGCCGTTTGCATCCCATACACACTCATTTCCATTCTTTGTGAAGGTTTCGTTACCCTTAACGTTTTCTATATCGGTAAGCTCTGATACATCGGTAAGTTTGGCATCTTTTCCGGCATTCTTCAGCCAGTCGCTTACGATAACTTTTTTGGGTAAACCATTGGCATCTGCCACTATGTATACAGTTTCTTCCTTTGCAGTCCCTTCGGTTTCGGAAGAATCCGAGGTAAGCAGGCTGTTCAGCAGGCTTTCTGCCGCTGCCCCTATCTGCTCGGGACCGCCTGTGGCGGGATCTGTGGTGTTAACTTCAAGGTCATCTGTATTTATCGTAACTGTTTCAATCGTACCATCTTCGTCAGCAGATACATTTAATGATGTACTTATTCCGCTTACCAGCAAAGCGGCTCCTGTTACTGCCGCTGCTATGCATGCTGTGATCTTTTTCATTTTATATTTACCTCCATGAAGTTTATTCTATATAGATTCTTCGCTGCGCTCAGAATGACAATATGGTCATCCTTCCGCCACCTCATCCGTCAGCTTCGCTGACACCTTCCCCTCGATGGGAAGGCTTAAGCAGATTTTTCACAAGTCTTCATCCCGGCTGTAGTCTTGATTATGATCTTGTCAAAAAGCATCAGCATTGCAGGAAGGGTAAGTACTACCATGACTACACTTATGATCGCGCCGCGTGCCAAAAGGATGCACATGGAGCTGATCATATCGATATCCGAATATACCGCTACGCCGAATGTCGCTGAGAACAGGCCCATACCGGATACTATGATCGAAGGGATCGAAGTTGTGAGTGCTATCTTTATAGCCTGAACCTTATCATTCCCTTCTATTCTTTCCTTCTTATATCTCGTGGTCATCAGTATCGCATAATCAACCGTAGCTCCGAGCTGGATCGTACTTATACATATTGGAGCGATGAACGGGAGGCTGTCTCCTAAGTAATGCGGCAGACCCAGATTGATGAATATGGCCGCTTCTATGACCGCTATCAATATGAAAGGAAGTGTCAGGCTCTGCTCTACAAGGGCAATGATGATAAATATCGCTGCTATCGAGATGATGTTTACTACCCTGAAATCCCTGTCGGTGGTCTCTATCATGTCCTTCATGCAGGGTGCTTCACCTATAAGCATTCCTTTGGGATCGTATTTCTTAAGGATCGTATTCAGCTTATTTAACTGTTCGTTTACGGCATCGCTTGCCACACGGTATTCCGAGTTGACCAGTATCAGCCTCCATTTATCGCTTTTAAGGACCGATCTTAACGAATCCGGAAGTATATCTTCAGGCACTCCGGCTCCTATAAGAGAATCAAGTCCGAGTGCAAATTTGATGCCGTCCACCTTCTCCATTTCCTTTATCATGGCTCTGGTATCTTTTGCGGAAAGGTCTGCGCTTGCAAGAACCATATGGGTGGCTGCTACATCAAAATCATTTTTCAACTTCGCATTGGCTATCGCATAATCCAGATCCTGTGGAAGCGAATCAGCCATATCGTAATACACTTCATTATTGGTTTTCTGATATCCGATAAATGCAGGTATCGTTATTGCAACAAATAAAACAAGGAATATCGGGAATCGTTTTGTGATAAGCCCCGAGAGCTTTTCCATATTGGGGATAAGCGACCTGTGCATAAGTTTCTGCAGGGGCTTATCAAGTATAAGTATCATCGAAGGAAGCACGGTCACACAGCCTATAACTCCAAGCACTACGCCCTTTGCCATTACAAGACCTAAATCTTTTCCCATCGTGAATGTCATGAAACACAATGC
>JAIKXA010000004.1 GCA_024684355.1 Lachnospiraceae bacterium | reverse complement strand
GATCAAATGGTATTTTTCAGAAACACTGCTCAGGAGCTACCTTCATTAAACTTTCATGAAACGGTCTTTCAGCCATGGACCTTTCTCTCTGACACTTCCGTTTAACTAATCCTCTCCGTCAAAGCATTTCAAATATATGTTTGGATATTACAACACTTTTAAATATTTGTCAACCCATTTTTATTCCGGAATGGCTGTTGAGAATATAAGATCACTTGCCTTATTGAGTTTAACCTGCTCTTTAAGGAATTCTCTTCCCTCTGCTCCGTTCTGGCTTTTAATAGCCTCATACAGATTGTTCAGGCTGGTATAACCATACTGTGCCATAAGATTGCTTGCCAATGTATCTATTTCCTCATCAGTTACTTCAAACCTTTCAGCCTCTACTATAGCTGAACGTACATACTCATACTTTACGCTGAATTCGGTCATCTGACGAAGATGCTCCTCATACTGCTCGGTCGACATACCATATGCCAGATAATAATAACCGGCACCATCCACACCGACGGAATTAATGTACATATTGTCTAAGTTGTTCTTGAGATTTGCAAGGGCCTTGTCCATTTCTTCGGTAAGATCAATGACAAAAGTAGCATTTTCAATAGCCTTTTTTGCCAGTTCATCCTCTTTTTTGATCTCAGCTTCCTCCAGCTTTTCGCTCTGTTTCTGAGCCTTGATGTTCTCCTTGTAGGCTTCTACGGTCTCGTACTTATTGCCGGTCTTTTCAGCTATAAATGCATCCGTAAGCTCAGGGAATTTATAAATGCTTATTTTATTAATCGTTACTTCGAAATTTGCATCCACGCCGGCCATTGAAGACGTAGGATATTCATCGGGGAATCTTACATTAATGGTAAAAGTGGTTCCCTTCTCATGTCCGATAAGGGCCTCCTCAAAACCCGGTATGAACTTACCCGAACCGATCCAAAGAGCTTGCGTAGAGCCGGTGCCGCCACTGAAAGGCTCTGTCTCTCCTACTTTAAAACCTTTATAATCAATCGCAACTACATCACCGTACTGCACAACGTTTCTGTCAGTTACCTCTATCATGGATTTATAAGACGATACATATGAATCAAGTTCTTCCTGTATTTCTTCCTCAGTAACTTCAGTGGACATAGGTTTATAAGTAAGCCCTGTATACTGTCCGAGCTTCACATCCCCGGGTTTATACCCCGTGATTATATTTGATCCTTCTTCCCTCTTAAATATGGGATCTGCAGTGGGCGAATCCGATCCTCCATCCTCCGTTTTGCTGCACGCAGCAAGCGAAAGCACCATAATAAGGCAAAGTGCCAGTAAAGTAAATTTCTTCATCATAGTTCCTCTTTTTTGCATAAACTTCCCGAAAGAAAAAATATACTCTTCCGGGCATAATAAGACTGCCTGCATTTAGCAAGCAGTCTTATATTATCACATATTTGTGAAAAAAGTAAGTCCACTTTATTCTATTTTGTTAAAGATCTCTGCAAGCGGAGAATCCGAACCAATGATAAGGGTCTTGTTGTTTCCCTTCAACGATTTCTTAGCAGCATCAAGGGCTCTTACAAAGGTATAAAACTCAGCTCTTTCGGGAGTATTGTATGCTTCCGAAAGTATCTTCATATATTCTGCTTCGCCTTCAGCTATGATCTTCTCTGCCTGAGCTTGAGCCTCGGATACACTTACTACGATCTCATTATCCGTCTTGGTACGGATCATCTTAGCTTCAGACTCACCTGTCGCTGTATAGGATGCGGCTATGTTATTTCTCTCCGAGATCATACGCTCATAAACTGCAGCCTTATTATCACCGGGAAGGTCAAGGTGCTTAGTCTCAATGCTGACAAATGTTATACCGTACTGTTCAACACTGCTTCCGATGTTTTTCATAATAGCTTCGCTCAAAGCTCCATCACGGGAACCGATAACGTCTATCTGAGTCATACTGCTTATGATGTTTTTCATAGAATTGTAAACTATGGTATTGATACGCCCCTCAGCATTTGTGATATTGGTAAGGGTCTGGGTAAACTTTAAAGGATCTGTGATCTTCCATAATACATAACTGTCAACTACCATGGTCTTTTTATCCTGAGTGATAACATCAGACTCGGTAAGATCATATAAAAGGATGGTCTTGGGCAGTGTGTCCGTTGTCTGTATAAAAGGAATCCTGAAAGAAAGTCCTGCACTGGTCACTATTCTTTCTACTTTTCCGAACTGCTTGATAAGTGTGTATTCGTTTTCCTTGGTAATAACCAATGAATTAAGCAGTACCACTATAGCCAAAAAAGCTATTACAGCCGCAACTATAAGAGGAGTTTTTGATTTAGGCTGACGGATACGCTCTATTTTATCATCACCTGCGGGTGAAGTTTTTTCGTTATTATATTCGCTCATATTAAACTATGTTCCTTTCTGTATATCCTAAAGGTATCATTTGTATCATTCAACAGTTTCTATCGTTTCTGTACTTATAAGAGGTTCTATGGGAAGAATTTTCTCCATTCCGCCGTCCGATCCGTCTATTATGATCTTAAGATTGGGAAGCAGTTCCTCCATTGCCTCGTAGAACATACGCTGTTTTGTAATAAGCGGATATTTCTTGTATTCGTTATATATTTCATTAAAACGGGAAGCCTGGCCCTGTGCCTCGTTTACACGTGCTTCCTTGGTTGATTCTGCCTCTTTTAATATCTGATCCACCTCAGCTTCTGCTGCAGGTATCTGCTCGTTGCGGTATTTATTGGCATTGTTTACTGCAGTCTCAGCACCCTGTTTTGCGGATTCTACATTCATGAACGCTTCAAGTACCTCTGCTGTGGGAGGCTCTGCATCCTGTATCGTGATATTGATAAGGTTTATACCGATATCATGTCTGTCAAGTACCTGTGTGATCTTTTCCTTGATATTTGCCTGTATCTCACTCTTTCCGGTGGTTATTACACTGTCTACCGGATATGAACCTATCTCTGCTCTGATGCTTGACTGTGCGATAGTCTTTAACACAGCCTCATAATTTTCGGAAGCATAAAGTGCTTTAACCGGATCGGTAACTCTATATTCCACATAGAAATCAACATTTACGAAATTAAAATCAGATGTGATCATGAGTGACTCATCTTCGATAGCGTTGTTGGTATGCGCATCATAACCGATAGGGAAACCCTTGATGGTTGTATCAACTTTTGTTACCTGCTGTACAAAAGGTATCTTAAAATGAAGTCCCGATTCTGTAGTGGAAGAAGCTATACCAAAGGTGGTAACTACCGCCGCCTCCTGTTCGTTAATGGTATAGAAAGAATTAAATACCAATATGGCAGCTATTACTATTATCACTGCCCATTTGATCAGTCCCTTGTATTCATCAAGGTTTGGATAATTTGATCTCATGCATTTTCCTTTGATGCAGGTGTGTATTCGGAATGCCCCCTGCTTTTGCATTCTCGAAAAAACTCTGTTTCAGTTACAGTTATAATCATGTTTTCAATGTCACCTCGAAAACGCCTTCAGTGTTTCCTTATATCACGACTTGGTCATGTCGGGGAACCTGAATACCTGCTCTTTCTCGTCATCATCCATAGTCAAAGTGTATTTCTTTGTTACATAGCCGTCCTTTTTAAGTTCCAGTGTGACAGTTCCCGACGGCTTATCTATGGTAAGGCTTCCGCCGCTTATCCTGCCCTTGTAGACTCCGTCTATATATACATTTGCTCCGTCAGAACAATATACCGTGAGTTTTCCGCTGCCGGTTTTGACCGGAGTCACCGTATCTGGTTCATCTCCGTCTATTACCTCTATATTCCCGTCAGTTCCGTTATCAGTGGTTGAATCCGGGATATCCACATCATTATAATCGTCCGGGATATCGGGATTCTGTATCGGTGTGGGCGTAGCCGCAACTGTAGGAATAGGCGCAGCGGTTATGGTACCGGTGTTCTCCTCCTCATATATTATGTCTTCCGGTATAATCTCAGGTGCCTCGGAAAGAGTGATATTTTTTGTCAGTCCGTCCTTACCTACCTCTATGGTACCCTTATACCCGTTATATCCTCCGAGTTCGACTTCTATATCGTGTGTTCCCAAAGTAAGCTGGAGTGCTCCGGTATAATCGGTCCTTACGCCATCCACATAAAGCTCGCTTTCCTTAGGACTAATATTTAATATGACATCACCGTATTCCACCGGCTCCGGCCCGTACGGTTCAAGATCAAAGCATGTTACTTCATCTCTGTTGATCTTGATCACGGCATCCGCCGACAGACCATTGTTTTCAACGTTAACCTCATACTCACCTTCTCTTAAAGTGAGCTTAAGATTTTCCTCGATCACCGCGGTTTTTCCCAAACCGAAGTAGATATTTCCGCCCTCGTAAGCTTCAATGTTTTCAAGCGTCAGATACCCGTGTCCGGTACTCACCTTTATCAGATAAACATAATCCCCTATGCCATACAGATCGAGGATATCGGTCCCGTTAATGACCAGCGTACTTATATCGGTAAACTCGTCTTTGTTCAATACCTGCATACTGCCTGCGATATGATAAAGGCTGCTGCCTGCTTCAATCTTTCCGAGTTCTTCATCTATCCTGATGTTTTCCACATTTTTATAAGTCCAGACATTATCCAGACCCATAAGTGCAGCCAGTTTTCCGTCTTCATCCGTGCGGATCTTTACGATATTACCCTTCTGCAGTACTCCTGCCGATACTGCTCTGCCGCTTCTGGTCCTGATGTCTGAACCTCCCGTAAATATGATCCCCTGTTCTTCCCCTGTTTCCAGATTTTTTACTATCAGCAGGGATGAATCCAGCTCCACGCCAAGGATCATAACATTGGTCCAGATCTCCTCGCCATCCTTAACAGGTATCTGTGACACAACAGTGTTGTTTTTTCCTCCGGAAGGTTTGGTATCATCTTTACAAAGTGCGTATATAACCGAAATGATAATGATACCTACCGCTAAAACAGAACAAAGTATCATGATCTTTTTATAATCCGATCTACCGCCCATTCAAGTCCTCCACATTACATTCAATCGCTCTCCGGCTGCTCATACGATCCCGCAATCCCAAGCAATTCATCCCTTTGATTGGTTTTTGGATCAATCAGTACCTTTTCCAAAAGAAAATCCAATGTCTTTCCTAACTCTGTCCCCGAGCAAAAACCGCATTCTATCAAGTCTTTCCCGTTTACTGCCAGTTCTTTTAATGAAGTACATTCTTTTCTTTCGCGGATACCTTCTATCTCTTTTTTTAATCCGTATACTTCTGTTGTTCCGTTACCTTTGGCAATCGACACAGCCTCCAGAAAGCTCAGATAATCGTCCGTATTCTCCCAGCCAAGCCTGTTTACAAGCCTTCTGCTGCGTATCCTTATATCCTCACCGGCATCCCCCGGTAACCCGGATTGTATCGTTTTTACAAACAGAACCGTTTTGTCCTTTGTTTTATTATCGAACTTTAGCCTATGAAGTATGTTTAATGTAAGTGTGCTGAAGCATTCTTCTCCTGCTCCCGTTTCTGCAGCATAGCATACCAGCGCCCATCTGACAGACAGCTCGCATGCGCTTACCTCAAGAGCTGTTTTCAGGAATGATTGATCTGCTTTTTCAATCTCAGGAAATATAATCTTATCAAGTCCCATAGCTGTAAGCAGATTTATATGCCCGGGATTTACCGACATCAGTGTTTTGTCAATCTCCGTCTTTATCCTTTCAGCGCTGACCAATGCAAGTTTATTCTTTAACTTTTTTGCCGCCAGGTATGTTTTTTCTTCTATATCAAAGCCAAGCTGCGCTGAAAACCTTACAGCACGCAATATCCGGAGTGCATCTTCATCAAACCTTTCCTCGGGTATACCCACACACCTTATGATCTTATTATCAAGGTCTTCTATCCCGCCGAAAAGGTCTTTTATCCCGCTCTCCTCGTTATACACAAGTGCATTTATTGTAAAGTCCCTTCTTTTAAGGTCCTCATCAAGGCTTGCTGTAAACGATACGTTTTCAGGATGTCTGCCATCCGTATACTTTCCGTCCACCCTGTAAGTAGTGACTTCATAGCCTTCGTTTTTTACCAGCACGGTTACCGTCCCGTGCTTTATGCCCGTATCCACAGTACGCGGAAACAGTCTTTTAACATCTAAAGGTAGTGCCGAAGTCGTCACATCCCAATCCTTAGGAAGCTTTCCAAGCAGGCAGTCTCTTACACATCCGCCCACGGCATATGCTTCATATCCTGATGAGCGCAGTATATTTAAGATCATTTTTACATCTTCAGGCAGATCTATATGAATCATATCCGGCCTCCTTTCCTGATTTTACCGCATCGGGCATATTGCCTTTTATAATATTTAGTGGTATCATAATTAAGTGCTCACTTAACAAGCATTATGAACTTCGAAAGGCAAAGTTTGAACATGAAAGAAACCAATAAAGTATACAAGCTGTCCATTTTATATATGCTGTCCAAAGTAGATATGCCGCTTACCACAAACCGGCTCAGTTTTTTCCTGTTAAAAGACGACTATACGGATTATTTCACCTTCCAGCAGGATCTGGGCGAGCTCCTTCATGACGGATATATCCTCAGTACTGAAAGCCACGGAAAGACTCTGTATACCATATCCGCCGAAGGAAGAAATGCCATAACGCTTCTTTCCAAAGAGATATCCGAACCCATGAAAAGGGATATTGAAGCATATATCAAAGAAAACAAATTTTCCATGTATGAGGATTATTCCGTACAAAGCAAGTATTACCAGTTTGGATTAAACCAGTATATCTCTAATCTCTACATCGAAGAAAACGGTGTAAAGATCCTGGAGATGAACATAAACTCAACTACCGAAGAAGCTGCCGAAAAGATATGCTCAAGCTGGAAAAATGCCAGCGAAGAGCTGTATCCTCTAATTATCGGCAGGCTGCTGCGATAAATTGATTTCCACCTCATCCACCGCTTCGCGGTCCCCCTTCCCCTCGAGGGGAAGGCTGTCAGGAATCAGCATTTCTTCCATAAGTGCCCATATATCATCCCTTCCCTGCTTTGTTTCCGCGGAGAACGGGATGATTTTTGTATTTGCCGGAGCTTTTAAAGCTTTTCTTATAACCGATACCTGATGCTGTACCTGTGACTTACTGATCTTATCGGCTTTAGTACATATTATCACCGGTGTAAAACCGTTAGCCACCACCCATTCGTACATGGTAATGTCATTTTCTCCCGGGTCATGTCTTATATCTATAAGCAAAAACACCGTCTTCAACACCTTAGAAGTTCTGAGGTACTTCTCTATCATTTTGCCCCATTTGGCTTTTATCTCTTTTGAAACCTTCGCATATCCGTATCCGGGCAGATCCACGCAGTAAAATGCATCATTGATCTTATAATAATTGATGGTCTGTGTCTTTCCGGGCTGTCCTGATGTCCTTGCCAGATTCTTGCGTATCATAAGTGCATTGATAAGGGAGGACTTTCCCACATTCGATTTCCCGGAAAACGCAAACTCAGGAAGAGTATTCTTCGGAAGGGTACTCGTAATACCGCAAACTGTCTCTAATTCTGCTTTCTTTATAACCATTATTTTCCCCTCCCTATATAAAATGTGGGGCTACCGCATTAATGCGACAGCCCCCCATTTTATGAAACCTGTGCTTTTTTCTTAGTCCTGTTTCTTAAAACCGGTTTTCTCTTAAGACCGTCCGGAAGATATACAAGCTGCGGTTTTTCGTTACCTAAAGCTGCTTCTTTGGTGATAATGCATTTCTGTACCGTCATATTGGACGGAACCTCATACATAACATCCATCATTATGCCTTCGCATATCGACCTTAAGCCTCTGGCTCCGGTTTTTCTTTCAAAGGATTTCTTTGCAATGATCTTCAGAGCTTCAGGCTCAAACTCGAGCTCTACGCCGTCCAGCTCAAAAAGCTTTGCGTACTGCTTGGTAAGAGCGTTCTTGGGTTTTTCCAAAATGTCAACCAATGCTTTTTCATCAAGCATGTCAAGTGCGGCTACTACCGGCACACGACCAATAAACTCAGGGATCAGACCGAACTTGATAAGATCCTCGGGAAGAACCTGCCTGAAAAGCTTTCCTATATCCAGATTCAGTTCATCTCTTATTTCGGCATTGAAGCCCAAAGACTTCTTTCCTATTCTTGATTCAACTATTTTCTCCAGACCGTCAAAAGCTCCGCCGCAGATAAACAATATGTTTGTTGTATCTATCTTTATAAGCTCCTGATGAGGATGTTTTCTGCCCCCCTGAGGAGGTACGGAAGCTATAGTACCTTCCAGTATCTTAAGAAGCGCCTGCTGAACGCCTTCACCTGAAACATCACGCGTTATGGAAACGTTCTCGGATTTTTTGGTGATCTTATCTATCTCGTCAATATACACGATACCGTATTCTGCACGCTCTATATCAAAATCTGCTGCCTGGATAAGTTTTAGCAGGATATTTTCAACATCCTCACCGACATATCCGGCCTCGGTAAGAGTCGTTGCATCCGCAATGGCAAACGGCACATTCAAAATCTTGGCAAGCGTCTGTGCAAGATATGTCTTTCCGGAACCTGTAGAACCCATCATAAGAATATTGCTCTTTTGAAGCTCTACATCGCCTTCGTCAGTCGAAAGTATTCTCTTATAATGGTTATATACAGCTACAGAAAGGATCTTCTTTGCGTCTTCCTGCCCAATAACATAGTCATCCAGAAAGTTCTTGATCTCAGCAGGCTTAAGCAGATTAATATCCTTGCTCTGGGCTTTGGATCTGCTGTCCTCATAATCATCATCATAAAACTCTTCTTCAAGGATATCCGCACAGATGCCTACACATTCATCGCAGATATATACTCCGTCGGGACCCGAAAAAAGCTTTCTGGCCTGATCTTCTCTTTTTCCGCAGAAGGAACAGCTTATCTGACTGATCCATCTGCCATCATTAGTCTTGTTAGCCAATTCTTGACTCCATTCCGAATAAAATATTACCTGTGTTCGATTACTTTATCAATAATACCGTATGCAAGAGCTTCCTCTGCAGACATGTAGTTATCCCTGTCAGTATCTTTTTCGATAACTTCGATGGGCTTTCCTGTATTTGCTGCAAGCATCTCATTTAACTTCTTCTTTGTCTTTAAGATGTTTTCAGCCACTATCTGGATCTCTGTAGCCTGACCACGGGCACCGCCTGAAGGCTGGTGGATCATGATCTCAGCATTGGGAAGCGCCATACGCTTGCCCTTTGTTCCGCCTGCGAGAAGGAATGCGCCCATGCTGGCTGCAAGACCTACACAGATGGTTGATACATCACACTTTATATACTGCATTGTATCATAGATGGCAAAACCGGATGTAACCGATCCGCCGGGGCTGTTAATATAGAAATTGATATCTTTATTGGGATCTTCAGACTCCAAAAACAGCATCTGTGCTACAACAAGTGAAGCAGTAACATCATTTACCTCTTCCGAAAGGAAGATGATCCTGTCCTTTAACAGTCTGGAATAAATGTCGTACGAACGCTCGCCGCGGCTCGTCTGCTCTATAACATAAGGTACTAAACTCATATAAACCTCCAATTACTTTTAAGACCTACTTCTCTACAGCTGCCTCACGGATAAGGTCTGCTGCCTTTCCTACTGCGATATTACGCTTCATGTTCTCAAGCTCTTTACCTACGATAAGCTCTCTGATCTTGTCCTTCTCCATCTTGTACTGCTCTGCCATGGTGGTG
>JAIKXA010000160.1 GCA_024684355.1 Lachnospiraceae bacterium | reverse complement strand
CGGGTAAGGGTGGAATGGCGGTGTAAGAGACCACCGGTTTTCCGGTAACGGAAAATGCTGTGCAAACCCCACCTGAAGCAAGGCCAAACAGGGGACCATACGGCGGCCCGTCGTGTCTCCGGGTAGGCCGCGTTCCGGAATGGGAACATTTCGGAGGAGCTGTCCGGTGACGGACAGTCAAGATAGATGACCATCTATTACATAACCCGGCTTATAGTGCTGCTCTTTAAGTTTTTTATTCTCATCCCTGAGAATGTCATTTATGGAAAATGTCATCCTGAGCGTAGCGAAGGATCTTAAAACAAGCAAATCCACATGGTAGGAGATACCACATGACAAACGGAGTATATCCTGCAAAAAAGAAGGACGGGACCAAGTATTATCGTGCTTCCGTTACAGTAAAAGGAAAACACATCAGCCTCGGCAGCTTTCAAACAGAAAAAGCTGCCGGGGCTGCTTATGCTCTTGCGGGTGAAATAATTAACGGACCTAAGGAGTATATGCCGGAAGATTATGACAGGGCAGTAATATCAAAACGCAAAAGGAAAACTATAAACTCAGCAGATAATGATCAAAACGGGAAAGTACTCGGATTTGATAAGTGGATCGTGTTACTGAATTTAAGAAAAACGGGGATGTATTTTAAAAACCCGATATTTCTGTATGGAAAATACTTTGTTTATTTCCTGGATAAGAACACAGAGTTAAAGTTTGATGCGGATGAATTGTTTTTTTATGGAAGTCATCGTATACAAAAGAGGGGCGGACGGCTTTTTTACAGTGACTATGGGATGCAGTGCGGACTTCTTGGCCGATACGGAGTCAGAAGTTTTTCGGTAAAAGACAGGGACTATGGGTTTAAAAACGGGGATGAGACTGATTTCAGATATGGAAACCTGGTGGTATACAACAAATACTACGGAGTATTTGCCGTAGAAACCGGCGGCAGGAAAAAATATGAAGTAAGGATCCACTTGGTGGGAGATATAAAGGTTGGTACATATCAGGATGAAACAGAAGCGGCCATAGCCTATAATAAAGCGGCCGACAGTCTTGAAGAGGCGGTGAGACGGCGGAAAAATACCGAAAACGAGAATGCAAAGTCTACGGCTGTAGAAAACAAGATGTTGGGAAAAACGGGGTTAAATGGCACAAATTATGCCATAAGTGGCGGAAAAAACTCTGAATCGAACAACAATTGGGCAAACAATGTAATCTACAACAGTAGAATGGACGATTCCGAGACGCAGGCCGATAGAGAATTAAGCGAAAATACAAAAAATCACTTGAAACAGGCTAAAAATGATACGGAAACTCGAAAAAATATTCAAAAATATCGGAAATGGACACGAAATTACATGGAAAACGTATCAAAAAGGCAGTATATTGAGATTTACGAAAGCCTTAAATTTTCGAAAAGTTTTAAGAATTATCTGCTCGAGATGTAACAATTACGTAAAAAATGCTTGCATTATTCTTTAATTAGTAGTATACTATCCCTTGCTCCGGTAAAAAACCGGGGAGAAAGGGATAAATATGGCAAAGACAAAAAAGTATCTGGCAGCAGTGCTTGCGGTTTCCGTGTTGTTGAGTCTTGTTGCTCCTTTTACAAACATCAAGGCAGAAGAGGAGACTGAGAAAGCGGATACAGAGCTTGTTGATCTGGCTCCTGAAAGTTCCGAAAGCATTGAGACGTTAGAATTAAAATCAGAAAATAACACTGTAGTAGCAGAAGAAGCAGATGATGAGCTTCTGGTATCGGCAGTTAGGAAACATTGCAGCGGCATGTCCATGCTGATGCTTAAATATCAGGCTTCAGATATCGCATCTGAAAAGAGCTCACGTACAGAAGCTCTGGTTAAGCGTGATACAGAGAAAAAGAAGAAGGCGATAAAGCAGTCTGCAGTTTCGACCGCTTCAAGTTCGGCATATGGTGACAATAATGCATCCGGAGTGCTGAAGAAAAAGTATAATGAGAAGTTTACCAAAGATGTAACGGCTAAAGAGTATGAGATTCTCTGCAGGATAGTTCAGGCAGAGGCAGGCGATCAGGACGTTTACGGCAGGATCCTTGTAGCCAATGTCATCCTGAACCGTGTAAATTATCAGAAAGAGTTCCCGAATGATATTGAGGGAGTTGTATTTGAGAAGAAACAGTTTTCACCTATATCAAACGGTTCATATTACAGAGTGGTTGTTGATGAACTTACAACCGAAGCTGTAGACCGTGCACTGGCCGGTGAGGATTATTCGGACGGAGCATTGTATTTCTTCATGAGATCGGCTACCGCCAAGTCCACTGCATCATGGTTTGATTCACTTACATTCGTAGTTAAGTACGGATGTCATGAGTTCTTTAAAGACTGATAACAGTCCATCTCTTTAAACAGAGTATGGTGGTAAACGTGAGAATTAATAAATGCATACAAAAAACGGGTTGGATCCAAAAGATCCGGCCCGTTTTTATTATTTGTACATTAAGGTCATTATAAGTTATAGATCTTTACAACCTCGGCTTCAAGACCGTCCTTTGCACATACTGTCTTGTGAAGTACGGGTGCGCTGATGATATCCTTTATAGCTTCGGGGATCTCTACGCCCGAAAGCTTATGAAGATCTTCAAACAGTTCAAAATCATCTTTCTTGTCATACTCGGGAGAAATAGAATTGAGTACGGCTCTTGAAAACTTATAGGGGCTGGCGGTTGAAGCGATTACCGTACAGGTTTCGTCACCGGTCTCGTTTCTGTACCTGTTATATACCGCTGTGGCTACCGCAGTATGGGTATCAATGATGTAGCCTTCTTTTTTATACAGCTCTGCAATGGCTTCTGACATTTCATTGTCTTCAGCATATCCGCCCTTAAATATCCCGAGCTTTTCCTTCATTTCTTTGGTCAGCTTATACTTGCCTTTTTCCTTAAGGTCCTTCATGAAATCTGCAGTCTTATCGCCTGCTATCTCATATATCAGTCTTTCGAGATTGCTTGAGATAAGAATGTCCATGCTGGGAGAAGATGTAAGGTAAAACTCGCGGTTTTTATCATATACGCCGGTCTCAAAGAAATCGGTAAGTACTTTGTTTTTATTGGAAGCACATATAAGCTTGTTTACAGGTACGCCCATCTTGTAAGCGTAATAAGCAGCCAGGATATTTCCGAAGTTACCGGTGGGGACTACGAAGTTTATCTGCTTGGGGTAGAGCCTGCTGAAAGCATATACATAATAAGCAACCTGAGGTATCAAACGGCCGATGTTGATGGAGTTGGCAGAAGAGAAGCGGTATCCTTTTGCTTTCATTCTTTCAGCCAGCTTTTTGTCGGTAAATATTGCTTTTACCGCAGACTGCGCATCATCAAAATTACCCTCTATACCGATCACGTTGACATTTTTGCCCTTCTGGGTTACCATCTGCTTTTCCTGAACACGGCTTACGCCATGCTTGGGATAGAATACTACGATACTGGTACCGGGCACATCAGCAAAACCTGCAAGCGCAGCCTTTCCTGTGTCGCCTGAGGTGGCGGTAAGGATAACTATCTCTTCTTTTGCTCCGCATTTCTTGGCGGATGTTGTCATAAGATAGGGCAGGATGGAAAGAGCCATATCCTTAAAGGCTATTGTTCTGCCGTGAAAGAGCTCTAAGTAGTAAGCTCCGTCAGCTTCGACAAGTTTAGTGATGTCTTCGTCATCAAATTTCTCGGTGTTATAAGCACCCTTTATACAAGCCATGAGCTCATCTTCGGTAAAATCCGTAAAGAACAGCTTCATAACTTCGTAAGCTACATGCGCATAATCCATTTTTGCAAGAGCTTCAAAGCTGACTTTGAGCTTCGGTATCTGATCGGGTACATAGAGACCGCCGTCGGGAGCTATGCCGTTAAGTATAGCTTCGGAAGCAGTAGCGGTGATGTTTTCGTTTCTGGTACTGTGGTACATTATTTTCATATGGAACCTCACTTTATAGCAATTGGGTTTGACGTTTTGTTCACTACATACTAACACGCAAAGTTAAAAAAAGCAATATAATATTGCAATTTTTTATACTGCGTGTTAGTATAAATGGGATAAAAAGTAGGCTTACAGAAAGAAGGTTATCTGTGGAAAAAAGAGATCGGTTAATCGGTTTTTTTCTCTTTACGGTGTTTTTCGGAACAGGACTTATAACTGCTCTAAAACTAAATATCCCGCCGGTACTTGATGAGGTGGGGATACTGGCCAATTCGGCTTATGCAGCGGGATATGACTGGACGGAAACCACTTATACCATGGGGGGATTTTATTATAAATATGGGATCTCCATTCTTTATGCACCCTTTCTTAAGCTTATAGACGATCCGTATATTCTTTATAAAGTACTTTTATCGGTCAATGTATTTTTATATGCATTCGTTCCCGTTATCGCTTATACCATACAGAAAAAACATCTGCATATGAAAAGGCTTGTGGCGGTCTTGTTTGCCATAACAGTCGGAGCGATACCCTGTTGTTTTATATTCCAGCTCTATGCAAAAGCGGATTCCATGCTGATAGTACTGCCATGGGCGGTATTATACCTTATAATGGAGCTTTCGGGCTTAACCGGAGGCAGGAAAAAAGCGGTGCTCAGTATCCTGCTGGCCGCAGTCGGTATATATTCATATATGGTACACACAAGAGGGCTGGTAATAATCATAGCTTTGATTCTTACTATTATTTTAGCAGGAGTGTTAAACAAGAAATGTATTGTAAACATTCCGGCGTTTCTGGTAACAGCTGCCGTGCTGCTTTTGGCGGACAAATGGCTTTCGGGTCTGTTCTATGACGGAGTATACGGAGCCTATGGGACATTGCATGCAAGTGCCGAAAGCTTTGAATTTTCGGAGTTAAAAAAGATATTTACCATGCCGGGACTAAAGACACTGGCAAAACTTATTATCGGATGGCTGTTCACAGGAATGACTGCCACTTCGGGACTCCTGGGAGTCGGGGTGCTTGGCGGGATAATATTTGGCATTAAGGAGTTTTGGGCACATATATTAAAAAAAGATGCTCCCGAAACGGAAAAGGATATGGAAACCATCCGGCCTTTTGAAAGAGTACTTTCGATATACAGCGTTTTAAGTATGCTCGGGGTATTTGCCATGGGAATACTCTTCTTTTTCCCGCCGGTTTACAAATATCTTAATGTGGAAGCGATAGTGCGCTCGGACAGACTGATATATGAAAGATATATGGCAGCTGCTTTCGGACCGCTGGTGTTGTACGGACTGTATCTGCTGTACAGAGGAAGTACGAACATCGGGCAGAAGGCAAAAAGAGCAGTGCTTGTCATATCAGGTGTGGCATTTGCCGGGATAATAGCACTTTTTATGTGCGGATGTGTCAGGTATATTGAAGGTGTTCAGGGAAATTCCAGATATATAATAGGGCTTTCGATGTTTTTGAAAGTGAACGGTGGTTCCACCAATGCTGTATTCCCGGATTTGGCGGAGTCTCTTTTAAAAGCCGGACTGGTGGGATTCGGTCTCTATATTCTGCTGGCGGTACTTTCGGAAATAAAGGCAGACAAAAAGACTGCCGGAAAACCTGTTCTGCTCGCGGGAGCAGCACTTGCTGTAATGTATATAACATTGACAGTGGTCAGCTTTAACAAAATAAGGCTGTCAAGAGACGAGGCCCTTTACAGCTGGACGAGTGAACCTGTCGGGTACATGCTTGGGCTGCCGTCTGAGTTTAAGGAGTATCCTGTTTTCTGGGATTACAGTGCAAAGGACATAAAGCACTATCAGTTCCAGTTAAAGCAATACAGGATAGGTTCATACTGTACTAAAACTAAAAAAGTTGACAATTGCTTTGTGATAGTACAAAAAGGACATTTTTTAAAGGAATACTATAATGATGACTACTATGTCTTCGACGATTTCGACTATGAGAACGCGACAAGAGACATAGTGTACGTTAAGGGAAGCAAACTGGCAAAACAGTTGGAGGAAAAAGGGTATGGCTTGACCAAGTATGAGGGAAAGCTTAAGAAAGCCAAGTATCCTGAAATCGAGTCACAGATAATGCCGTATTTGGATCCTGATGATTAAAGGAAAAGTTTGAAAGCTAAAAGGTACGAAATATGAAGCTGATAATTCAGATACCCTGCTATAACGAGGCGGAAACGCTTACGGTAGCACTTAACGAACTGCCAAAGGCTATAGAGGGTATAGACGAAATAGAATATCTCATAATAAATGACGGAAGCACCGATGATACCGTTAAGGTGGCAAAGGAGTGGGGGGTGAATTATGTGGTTCATTTTCCGAAAAACAGAGGTCTTGCAAAAGGCTTTATGGCGGGGATGGATGCTGCACTCCGGAACGGGGCTGATATCATAGTCAATACGGACGCTGACAATCAGTATTGCGGGGAGGATATCGCCAAGCTTATAAAACCCATATTGGAGAAAAAAGCGGAAATAGTCATCGGGGAAAGACCTATTGACAGTACCGAGCATTTTTCACCTTTGAAGAAAAAACTCCAGCGTATCGGAAGCAAAACTGTACGCATAGCCTCAGGGACGGACATACCGGATGCCCCCAGCGGATTCAGGGCGTACAGCAGAGAAGCGGCACTCAGGCTTAACGTTATCAATCAATATACCTATACGCTTGAGACCATCATTCAGGCCGGACATAACAGGGTGCCCATGGTATCAGTACCGGTAAGGACCAATCCTGAGCTTAGAGAATCGAGGCTGTTCCACAGTATGACCGGCTATATTAAAAAATCGGCAGTGACGATACTAAGGTCGTTTCTGATGTATAAACCGCTGAAGTTTTTCGGTGTGATAGGCACCGTGTTCTGCTTACTTGGTACGGCACTTGGTATAAGATTTATCGTATACCTGTGTATGGGTCAGGGCTCGGGTCATATACAGTCTCTGATCTTGGTTGCTATATTTATGCTGACGGGCGTGATATCATACCTGATAGGTCTGCAGGCCGATATTATAGCCGCCAACAGAAAAATACTTGAAGATGTCCAGTATCATGCAAGGAATACGGATTATGAACTGGAAAGCATGAAGAAAGATCTCGCGGAGCTTAAAGATTCACATGAAAAGAGTATCGAAAAACAGTGATATAAATATTGCCGTAACGGCTGCCAGCTACAGCGGAAACAAAGGCGCGGCAGCTATGCTGCAGAGTTCGCTTACGCAGCTGTATGAGATATATGGCAGCAAGCTGAATGTAAAGCTCATGTCGGTGTATCCGGATGCTGACAGAAAGCAGGTGCCTTTTGATTTTGTCGAGGTGGTGCCCGCTACTCCGGAGAAACTGGTATTTTTGGCATTCCCGCTGGCAGTTATTTATAAAGGACTGGGATGGCTTCCGGGAATGAAGGCACTATTAGGCAAAAACAAAATAATAGCGGCCTACAAAGATACCGATCTTGTTATTGATGAAGCGGGGATATCATTTTCGGATAACCGCGGATTCGTGATGAATACATACGCTTTTATCACGATGGCTGTACCTAAGCTGGTGGGAGTACCTGTGGTAAAATACTCTCAAGCCATGGGAAGTTTTGAAAACTTCATTAACCGTGCATACGCTAAGATCATACTTCCCAAAATGGAGCTTATCTGTGCGCGCGGAGAGATCACGATGGAAAATCTCCGCTCGATAGGAGCGGACAAAAAGGCAGTGATATGTGCTGACGGAGCCTTTTCTATGAAAGATAGCCCGAAAGCAGCGGAAAAGGTGGAAGACCGCGTATCTAAAGATGCTTTTTTTGGCGGGGATGTGGTAGGATTATCTTTGAGCAGCGTGGTAGATAAAAAATGCAGAAAGCTGAATATAAACTATCGCGGTATCATGGTCAGGTTTGCGCAGTATCTGATAAAACGCGGATATAATGTTTTGCTGATAGCAAATGCTGCCAGAATGGGCAGTGTCAAAGCCCGTAACAATGACCTTATGGTATGCGACGATATTTATGGCAGAATCGGCGACAAGGAGCATATCCGCTGGTATCATGAAGAAATGGATGCCGAAGAGATACGTGAGTATATAGGCAGATGCAGATTTCTGGTAGCTTCACGTTTTCATGCCATGATAGGGGCTCTTGAAAAGAAAGTACCTGTCCTGCTTATCGGCTGGAGCCATAAATATAAAGAAGTCCTTGATATGTTTGAGATCGGTGCATATGCTTCGGACTATAAAGAGATGAAGGGAATGTCTGGCAGGGATGCATTGAAAAAGCTTATTAATGACTTTAAGAAGCTTGAAAAGGACGAAGAAAGCATACGTGAGTCTATAGATCTTCATTATGACGAAGTGATGGAAAGTTCCGAGAAAAACATCCTGGAGATCGGAAACGTAATTGAAGAAGTTCTGCCGGAACGTAAAGCGAAAAAATTTCCCGACAGGCTGGAATCCGAAAAATACATAGGGGATTTTATAGAATGCAGGAGAGGTTACGCAACTGACGAGTCGATAAGAAAAAATGCCGCATCGGGCGGTGTAGTAACGGCACTGCTTGTGAGCCTGCTTAAATCCGGAGATATAGACGGGGCATTTGTAACCAAAACGGTTGTCAGAAACGGGGAACTTACGTATGAGTCATTCATAGCCACGGACGAAGAGACGATAAAGAGCTGTTCTTCCAGCATATATATGTATATGCCTTTGTTAAAGGATATAGATAAGATCAGAAGTTTTAACGGCAAAGTGGCTGTAGTACTTACTCCCTGTCAGCTGAAAGCATTTGATGCGATAATAAATAAGGATAACGGATTAAAAGAAAAAATAGTACTTAAGCTCGGACTTTTCTGCAGCGGCAATCATTTAAAAGAAGCAACTCTCCTTTCTTTGGAAAAAGCCGGGCTGTCCTTGGAAAATGCCGACAGGCTTTATTACAGAAGAGGAGCATGGAGAGGAAAGTCGACTCTGTGCTATAAAGACGGAACAGAAAAAGACTTTTCTTATGAGCAGACACTTTGTGCATACAAGAATGCATATTTCTTTGAGCGTAAGGAATGCATGCTCTGCCAGGAACACTTTGCCAAAGCGGCGGATATAAGCTTCGGTGACATATGGCTCAAGAAAATGAAAAAAGAACCTCATAAATGTACCGGAGTGATCCTGAGGACGGGAAAAGGCAAAGAACTGTACGAAAAATGTGTAAATGCCGGAGATATAACGGAACGTCATATGAGCAGTGCTGATTGTCTTAAAGGGCAGAAAAGAGCACTGGCATTTAAATACAGGGCTGCGAAGGCAAAAGAGGATTATTACAGAAAACAGGGAAAAAATATAAAACTGGATACTTCGGAGAAATGTCTGCTGCCTCACAGGATAGCATTCAGACTGGCGGAGATGGACAGACAGTTTTCGGAAAAGCATCCGGATAAACTCAAAAAAATCCCTATGAAACTGATATATTACTACATGTGTCTCATCCGAGTGCTGCTAAGTTTTTAAGCATTTAGAAGCCAAAGCTCAGCCTTCCCCTTTGAAGGGGTGATCGAACCACGAAGTGGTGCGATGCCCGTCTGGCGAGGACAAGGTGACGCGAAGCGCCGGATGAGGTGGAAAACTTTTAATTACAGAAAGATAAAAAATGGAATCAGAAAACACTACCCCAAGCAAAAAACAAAAAGTTTTTAAGGCTGTCAAGGCAGCCTTTTTGGTGTTGGTGGTTTTCTTCCTTGCAAAATATTTTGTAGATAATTGGGATACGATAAAGCAGCTTGATATAAAACCGGCATGGGGAGTGCTTGTCGGTTCCATGCTGCTTTATTTTGTTTATAAGATAACGCTGGCTTCACTTTGGCATTATATCACCAAAATGGCGAAGGCGGATATAGCGTACGGGGATGCAGTTACTGCGTATCTGTATTCGATTCTGGGGAAATACATCCCGGGAAAGGTATTTATGCTGGCGGCCAGAGTCCCTGCGTATGAACGAAAGGGCGTTCCGGTCAGGAAAGTAGCGGTATGTTTCCTGCTTGAAAACATATGTACCCTGCTGGGGGCAGGATTTTTATTCCTGATCTCGCTATTGTTCTTTCCTAATAATGTATTAGAAGACTACGGACCGGCGGTTATAGTATTTATTATATTATTCTTTATATGTATACATCCTAAGATAATCAACTTCTTTTTAAGACTTATCGGAAAACTGATTAAGAAGTCGGATATTGAGCTGCCATTCACGTATCCGGATATGCTTAAGATAGTGGTACTGTTCATAGGGAACTGGCTTATAGTAGGCACGGGGTTTTACATGCTGGTAAGCTCAATATATCCGCTTCCCGCAAATGAACTATTGTATGTTGGCGGCGTGTACGGACTGTCAGCCATCATAGGGATCATAAGCATATTTGCTCCGTCGGGTATAGGTGTGAGAGAGGGCGTAATGATACTGGGACTGAGCCTTATCATGCCACAGGAATATGCAGTGATAATAGGAGTGGTATCGAGACTCTGGTCGACCGTGGCAGAACTCATTCTGGTAGGCAGCAATTTTGTACTTGATAAAGCAAAAAAAAGGCAAAAAATGCCTAATGAATGAAATGTCACAAAAATTTCACAAACATGTTAAAGTTATGACAAAGTGCCATGTTTTAATGCTTTCAAAGCCTTTTCGTTGGTAAAAACAGGCTTTGCGTTTCATGGTTGGGGGGAAAAAGTGCTTGAACTTTAATCAGGTTTATGGTACAATCAACCCGTTATTGGAACGATTCGCGCCATGTGAGTATGCAGCAGGGAGCGTATCAAAACCATCATATTTTTTAAGGAGGAAAAAGACTCATGAAGAAATTCTTCAAAGCTCTTGCTCTTGTCCTTGCTCTTACCTTAGTAGTAGGAACAATTCCTGCTTCTGCTGCTGAGTATGAATTCTCTCTCAAGAAAGAGAAGAAGATCATCTACCTTGGTGGAGCACAGGGTGAGAAAGAGGTAGACGGCGCTACCGTTAAGTGCGGTACAAAGAGCCGCTACAAGATTTCTAAGCTCGTTAACGGCTTTGATCCTGCAACAATGGATATCAAGCTTGAGAGCTCAGATCCTTCCATTGTTAAGACAAGCAATGCGAAGGACAAAGTATACGCAAAGAGCATCGGTACTGCTGATGTAAAGATTTTCGTATACGACAAGGAGACTGAGAAGCAGCTTAAGGACCTTACCGTTAAGGTACAGGTTAAGAAGAATGCTACAGCTCCTATTGCTGTTGTTGTAACTCAGGAAGACGGAACACCCGTTGAACTGACAGCAACAAAGTTTGGTGTTGGTGTTCCTTACATCGTAACACTTCCTCGTAAGGCTGACGGCAAGTTTGTTGATACTGACTGTCGTACAATCATTGCTGATAAGGAAAGCGTACAGATTGAGAAGGCTAACAAGTATGGCACACAGTACAAGGTTACCTTTACTGAGGCTGGTACATTTGCTATCACAGTAGGCAGCTACCAGAGCAAGCTTTATCCTAAGCTTCAGAATGCTATTACAGTTCCTGTAATTGCTGGTTATGAAGCAATTGGTGCTGAGCAGTATAGCCTTGACACTATTAAGGTTACATTTGATACACCTGTAACCAAACTTGATGCTGCAAACTTCAAGACAGTTTACACTATTGATGGTGTAGAAGATGTTGAGATTCCTTTCGCAGACATCGCTCCCGCTCCCGATGGAATTAAGATCGACGAGACTGATAAGACTATAGCATACGTTAAGTATCTTATGCCTTTCAATTACAACACAAATTACAAGGTTTATTATGGAACCAGCACAACTCCTGCCGGCACATTCAAGGCTGTAGATGTTAAGGCTGATTCTGTAAAGCAGATTGTTATCCCTACACAGTATGTTACAACACAGACTGAAACAGCTATTAAGTATCAGCTTCTTGATGCTAACGGAGTAGACATCACTGCAGGCGTAGCCGCAGCTGGTGGAAATGTAACATTCGAACTTACTTCTGATGATGGAAATGATTACATCATTGGAGAGTCTGTTTATGTTAAGACAGCTCATGCTGTAACCGTAACCGGTACATATCATTACTTTGATGCTGACAGCAATTACAAGAGCGAGCCTGTAGGCAAGGGCCAGGTAGTTGCTCAGGTTCCTGAAGCATTCAAGGTTGGTAAGGTTGAGGGTATCATCACTGATAATACTAAACTTCTTGTAGATGGTGGTAAGCTCACTGACGCTAAGGCAGTTGAATGGAATCTTGATGGTGTTAAGAATGATGGTTCATCTATCGCATACCTTCAGATTAAGGTTCCTTATAGCAAGAGCTCCGGAACAGTATATGAAGGATTCAACTATACTTTAGCAGATAACACTTATGATAAGTATGACATTGACATCGCTGATAAGACTGTAGCTATGTTTGAGGGCTTTGAAGGTGGATATGCTAAACTTACTGCTAACAAAGTTGGTAGCACATCAGTATTTGTTTATGGTATTAATACAACCAATAATACCAGAGTTGTTATCGGTGTTGTTCCTGTAACAGTTAAGGATTCTAGAAAACTCACCACTTGGACTGTTCAGAGCAGTTCTGACAAGCTTAACCTTGACTTTGGTGATGTAACATATACTATCACTGTTAAGGATCAGGATACTAATGACTTCAAGAAGGATTACAAGATTACTGTTCAGGATGTAACTGATTCTAACAATCCATACACATTCGTGGATAAAGAAGTTAAGAACGGTACAGTTAAGATCACAATCAAGGCTGCTGATATGAAGGCTGCTATGGGCTTGAAAGCTGACGAGAAGCAGGAGAGCGCTATAACACGTAATATTAAGTTTGCTATTGATGGTGATAACGTACCTAAGACTCTTAGACTTTCAGTTAAGAGTGATGGCGAAAAGGCATCAAGATATCTCCTTAAGTTAACCGGTAGCGAGATTAAGACTGGTATTACCGGAGCTACAAAACTTGCTGATGACAACAAGACAATCGGTGTTTATCTTGAGGGTGTAACAAGCAATGGTACTCAGGCAAATGCTTCAGGCGTAGCTATTGAATTCTCTAAGGCAGCTCCTAAGGCTCACAAGTATGACGACAAGGTTGACAAGAGCAAAGATGATTACTTTGTATTCACAGTTACTAAGGATGGTAAACTTGTAGATGCTGATATTACTCAGTTAATAGGTACTACATTCAATGCATACAATGCGGTTGCATCTGGCGCTGCAGTTGAAGCTAAGAAGCTTGCTAGTGGTACATATGTAGTTAACGGATACAGATTCTATCTGAATTCAAATGATACTTGGAATTATGACAATGTTGGAACAGCTCAGACATTCACAGTTACTGATGATCAGGCACCTCTTACCTGGAAGAAGACTGCTGAGTCTGTTGCAGATTTCACTATTGCAGATGTTATAGGCGCATTTGAGATTAAGATTGGTGATACTCCGGTTAAGTACGGCGATGCTGGTTATAGCTTCTATGCAGATGTAAACGTAGATGATGCTAAGACAGCTTACGTTAAGACTATCAAGGTTACTGTTATCAATGGTAATGTTGGTAATTACATCTACACAATTAATCCTGATGTTCTTTTAAAGAAATAATCACATAATCTGAAAAGAATATGTTAATAAAAGTAAGAGGTTTCCGAAAGGGAACCTCTTCTTTTTTTAAAAGAAAAAGAGGTCCCGGTTGGAACCTTAAAGATGGCATAGAAAAAAAGATTCCAAGTAAGGAATCTTTTTTCTATAACAGGGGCAGTAGGATTCGAACCCACGACCTGCGGTTTTGGAGACCGTTATTCTACCAGCTGAACTATACCCCTATATTCATTATCATACGCTTAGCAATAGCAATTATTCATGCGACGCATCGCGTACTTGATGATAATACTACAAAAACACGTGCTTGTCAACTTTTTTTATAAAAAACTTGATATTTTGAGGATTTGCATATATACTATATAATGCGCTGTCATAAGGATGGATAATGAAAGGATTCTTCGCTTCGCTCAGAATGACAGGGACGGACTGTGAAGAATGACGAAACGGAATGTGAAGATGACATGGATGAGGTGTGGAAATACCTTGTGTCATCCTGAGGAACGACAGTGACAAAGGATCTTTTGATATAAGGCGGGATATAAGTGTTTAAGATAAAAGCTAAGGACGGAAGGGCCAAAAGGGGCGAGTTCGTTACTGTACACGGGAATATACAGACGCCTGTATTTATGAATGTCGGGACGGCAGCTGCCATAAAAGGCGCGGTATCCACTGAGGACCTTAAAGAGATAGGTACGTTGGTGGAGCTTTCAAATACCTATCATCTGCATGTTCGTCCGGGAGATGAGGTAATAAAAAAACTTGGCGGTCTGCATAAATTCATGAATTGGGACAGACCCATACTTACGGATTCGGGCGGATTCCAGGTGTTTTCACTGGCAAAACTCAGAAAGATAAAGGAAGAAGGCGTATCCTTTAACTCTCATGTGGATGGCCGCAGGATATTTATGGGACCTGAAGAGAGCATGCAGATACAGTCAAATCTTGCATCAACCATAGCCATGGCATTTGATGAATGTCCTTCCAGCGTAGCGGAAAAGGAGTATATTAAGCAGTCGCTGGAAAGAACCACCAGATGGCTTGTCAGATGTAAAAACAAGATGGCTGAGCTCAACCAAAGGGAAGACACCATTAATAAAGACCAGCTTCTCTTTGGCATCAACCAGGGCGGCATATATGAGGATATAAGGATCGATCATGCAAAACGGATATCAGAGCTTGACCTTCCGGGATATGCAGTAGGCGGACTTGCAGTAGGTGAGTCGCATGAGGAAATGTACCGTATACTGGATGCGGTAGTGCCTGAGCTGCCCGGTAATAAACCGGTATATCTCATGGGTGTAGGTACTCCTGAGAACATACTTGAAGCGGTAGAACGCGGAGTTGATTTCTTTGACTGTGTATATCCTACAAGAAACGGCCGGCACGGACATGCTTATACATCACTTGGTAAAATAAACCTGTTAAATGCAAAATATGAGACGGATGACAGACCTATAGACGAGAAATGCAATTGTCCTGTCTGCAGGAATCATTCGAGAGCCTACATCAGGCATCTGCTTAAAGCAGGTGAGATGCTGGGCATGCGATTCATGGTTACACATAATCTTTTCTTCTATAATAATATGATGGCAGAGATAAGATCCGCCATTGAAGAAGGAAGATATGCGCAATATAAAAAGGAAAAGCTTGAAGGCTTTTCACAAGGAAAGGAAAGAGGATTAGACTAATGTACAATTTATTTTTAACAGCAACCGGCACCGAGCAGGGCGGATGGAGCAGCATGATCATCCCCATCGCATATCTTGTTATTATCGGTCTTGTATTTTATTTCGTTCTGCTTAGACCGCAGAAGAAGCAGCAGAAGCAGCTTGATGCCATGATCGCAGCACTTGAGATCGGCGACAGCGTACTTACTACCAGCGGCTTCTACGGTGTTGTAATAGATGTTATGGACGAGGTTGTTATAGTAGAGTTCGGAAGCAACAAAAACTGCCGTATTCCTATGAAAAAGACAGCTATCACAGAGGTTGAAAAGCCTTCGGCTGCAGCTGAAAATTAATCAAATTTTTTCTTCCATTTTTGGAATAAATGATGTATACTATAGTCAGAGGTTTTATTGTTTTTCTCAAAACGTACAGGGAGGTATGTTATGATTAATCAATTATTTGGCAATTATCTCGTAAAAGCGGGGTTATTAAGCAAAGATCAGTTAGAGCAGGCATTTGATACCCAGAAAAAAGTCAGGGTTAAGCTCGGACTTATCGCAGTTACCGAAAAACTTATGACATTAGAGCAGTCTGAGGAGGTTAACCGCCTTCAGGCCCAAATGGATAAGAGATTTGGTGATATAGCCGTTGAAAAGGGCTATCTTACCGATGATCAGGTAAGCCGTCTTTTAGGCCTTCAGGGTAATCAGTACCTTACATTTGCACAGGCTGTTACCGATAACGGTTTCATGACATTAAGACAGTTCGAAGCAGCATTTTTGGACTATCAGAAGTCATTGGAATTTACAAGTACCGATATGGAAGATTTAAAATCAGGTGATTCCGACAGGATTGTTCCTTTATTCCTTCCGTCAGATTGTGACGAGATGCAGAAGGAGCACATCATGGTAGCTGTTCGTACCATAATCCGTCTGGTTGATTCTGATGCATATATAGGACGTGCTTCATGGGTTTCATCCGTAGAGACAAAGGGTGTGGCTTTTCAGTGCATGAGCGGTGCTGTTGATATGGCACTCGGTATAGCCGGAGAGGAAGCAGGTTTCCTAAGCATGGGCGAGGCATTTGCTCATGAGGAGTTTGAGAAAGTAAATCTTGATCTGCTTGATGCAGTAGCTGAGTTTATAAACTGTGTAAACGGAATGTTTGCTACAGGTATTTCAAATAAGATGTTTGTAGACATGGTACCGCCCACATTCAAGGATGAGACGGTTACCGTCAGCGGCGGAAGGCTTCTTCAGCTGCCCGTATATATCAGCGGTAATAGGATTAATCTTCTTTCTGCATATGATGGAAAGATGAGCATCTGAACATACAGGAGGTAAGTGGTTATGAGCAGGATATTGATAGTTGACGATTCCAGAACCTCAAGGAAGATTCTGCGCAGCATACTTGAGAACGCCGGACACGATATCGTTGGCGAGGCCATGGACGGACAGGATGGAGTTAATAAGTACAAGGAGTTAAGACCTGATATAGTAACACTTGATATCACTATGCCGGTACTTGACGGACTTGGTGCTTTAAAGCTTATAAAAGAGATAGATACAGAGTCGAAAGTCATCATGGTTACTGCTGCAGGTCAGCAGAACAAGATGATCGACGCCATCAAGCTCGGTGCGGCTGAGTTTGTAACAAAGCCCTTCGAACCTGATGAGATTACTAAAATGGTCAGCAAGTTATCTGAATAGTGCAAACACTATAAATGTACAGTTTTTGGGGTATGCCGGTACGGTTTTCCGTACCGGCATAAATTTTGTGTAAAAGAAAGATAAAAAAATTTTTAAAAAAGGGGTTGACATTTAACTGTAATAGGTGTATATATAACACATAAACAGTGAAGGCAACCTAATTAAAGTATCCTAAATCGCTAAAATTATCGGTTTAATATTTTTTGTTAAGTAGTAATATATAAAGCAAGAAATGCAAGGAGGATTATCAATATGAACATTTCAGCTATTTGGAAACTTAAAGGGGCTTGGGAAAAATTCACTGCCAATCATCCGAAATTCCCGTTATTCCTTGATGCTATACAGAGAAAGGGCGTTACAGAGGGTACGGTAATCGGGATCTCTTTCACTGACACTGAAGGAAAGACCATAGAAACAAATATAAAGGTTACCGCTTCGGATATGGAGCTTTACGAGACACTTAAGGACTTAAGGTAAAGGAGGACATAAAAGTGATACAGATCAAGGATCTCACAAAAATCTACAAGCTCAATGCAAAGAAGATGCAGGAGCTTAAAACTAAAGAGAATAAGAAAATCGCGGTCAACAACCTTTCTTTAGAGGCAAGACCCGGCGAGATATTCGGACTCTTAGGACCTAACGGTGCAGGTAAGACTACTACACTTCGCTGCGTAGCTACATTGCTTAAGCCTACCAAAGGCAGCGTTTCGGTATGCGGTTTTGATACTCAGAAGGAAGGACAAAAAGTACGTGACAGCATAGCATTTCTTACCAACGAGATAAAGCTTGACCCTAACTTCTCTGCAGATTATATGTTTAAGTTTTTCGGCCGTCTTCACGGCATGAGCGAATCTCAGATAATCGCACGTCAGGAAGAGCTTTTCGGAGTATTCGGTATAAATGATTTCAAGAACAAGAAAATAGAAGAGCTTTCAACCGGTATGAAGCAGAAGGCAGCTATCGCAGTCAGCCTTGTACATGATCCTAAGGTAGTCATCTTTGATGAGCCTACATCAGGACTTGATATAGTCACAGCAAGAAACGTAACCGATTATCTTAAGCACTTAAGAGATATCGGAAAAACAGTTATCGTTTCTACTCATATCATGAGTGAAGCAGAAAAGCTCTCCGACCGTATCGGCGTTATCATAGGCGGTCAGAAGGTTGAAGAAGGTACTCTTTCCGAGATACTGGAAAGAAATGAGGCAGCTGACTTAGAGGATGCATTCTTCAAGCTTTACAGCAAGTATTGCCCCGAAAACAAGTAAAGAGTGACAAAATACACACTACCCGGAGGAAGAAAATGAACGGAATGTCAATTATTTTAAAGAAAGAACTGAAACGAGTATTCGGTGATAAGAAGCTTGTATTCAGCATGTTTATCCTGCCTGCCATCATAATGATCGCTCTGTACGGTATCATGGGCTTTATGATCGGTAAGATGAACAGTGATATAGAGGAAAATGTTAATAGGGTATACGTTGTTAACGCTGATGACAGAATGAAAAATGCGATCGTTGCCAGCGGGTTTGATAAGACAAACGACATTACATATTTTAATGATGATGAGTTTAAAGCACAGGAACAGGATATCCGTGATGAGATATTAAACGGAGATGCACAGCTTATCGTCTATGTTGAAAAAGATTTCAATCAGAAGTTTACTTCATACAGTGATTCAACATCACCTGTACCTCAGATAAAGATTTCATATAACTCTACAGAAAACTATTCACAGAACACATACGGAATGTTTACTACCGGAGTTCTTGAGATCTACAGGACCGGCTTACTTCAGGAGCGTGTAGGAAGCCTTGATCAGCTCAATGTATTTGATCTTCAGAACGATATCATTGAAAAAGAAGAAAAGGCTAATTCACGTTTCATCTCAATGATGCTCCCTTACATGATCGTTATCATGCTCTTCGCAGGTGCTATGAGCGTCGGTGTTGATGCCATGGCAGGAGAAAAAGAAAGAGGAACACTTGCCAGCATGCTTCTTTCACCTGTAAACCGTACAGCTATAGCAGGCGGTAAGATCATAGCTATGATGATCTTAAGCGGTCTTTCGGCTATAGTATATGTTGTTTCGATGATGGTAGCTATGCCTGTTATGAGTGCTATGGGCGGTGAAGAAACGGCAATGTCTGAAGGATTAGGAGGATTGTCACTTAGCCTTGTAGAGGGGCTCCAGCTTGCAGCTATCATGCTTGCACTTGTATTCCTGTTCGTAGCGATCATCTCGTTCATGGCTATTAGGGCAAAGGATACAAAGGCAGCCAGCTCACTTATCTCCCCTATCTATATCGTAGTTATGGTAGCAGGTATGCTTACAATGTTCATGAGCGGTAAGGAAGTTCCGATCACCAGATACTTCATACCTGTATACGGAAATGCGGTAGCGATCAAGGATATCTGTAACGGAGAGCTTGTAGCATCAAACTTCCTTGCATCCCTTGCAGGAACGGTTATCATAGCAATATTACTTACCATCGGTATCGCCAGAGCCTTTGATGACGAAAAAATCATGTTTAATGCTTAATGGCATGAGGTGGCAGTCGCGAAGCGACTGACGGAGTCCTGGTGCCACGGCTCCGTTCCGCAAAGCGGAATGGAGTACCTTAAAACCGAGGATATACCCGACACGGCTCCGTTCCGCAAAGCGGAATGGAGTACCTTAAAATCGAGGATATACCCCACGGCTCCGTTCCGCAAAGCGGAATGGAGTACTTCAAATAAAAAATATATAGAAAAATCTCAGAATCCCTCGTTTGACCGAACGAGGGATTTTGTGGTATTATATTTTATGTCATTCTGAGCGAAGCGAAGAATCTCATGATCACAGGGGACAAGATCCTTCACTACGTTCAGGATGACTAAATTATGCAGGAATAAATATTATGTTAGGGATTCATTATGTACACAATAAAAATCGATTACTTTGATTTTAAAAGAATAATGGAAAGCGGCCAGGTGTTCAGATTCTATGAACCGGAGCAGGGAAAGTATGTCGTATATTCCGGAAACAGACGATTAGAGCTCAGGCAAAACGGGAATGAAGTAACCTTTTTGTGCAGTAAAGCAGAGTATGATGAGTATTGGGAAACATACTTTGATCTTAAAAGAGACTATGGAAAAGTGATAAAACTGGCTGCCGAAAACTGTAATGATCAGGCAGACAGGGGTAAGCTGTTCTTAAAAGAGGCAGCAGCATACTCTGCCGGCATCAGGATACTAAAACAGGATGTATGGGAAATGATGATATCTTTTATCATATCCCAGCAAAAGCAGATACCATCTATCAGAAAATGTATAGAGGCTTTATGTGCCAGATTTGGGGAAAATCATGGAGACTGGTACGGGTTTCCAACAGCAAAAGCAATAGCTTCTTCAGGGCCGGATGGGCTTAAAGGGCTTTCACTTGGATATCGTGAGCGTTACATATATGAAACATCGGTAAAATATCTTGCGGATGGATTCTGCGGGGACAGTCTTGCAGAAATGTCTTACGAAGCAGCAAAAAAGTATCTGTGTACATTTTCCGGTATAGGTGAAAAGGTGGCGGACTGTGTCTGCCTTTTCGGCGGCGGCTTTACAGATGCATTTCCTATAGATGTGCATATTAAAGATATCCTTTACAGGGAGTTTTTATCAGATTCCGAAAAGAAAAAAGTAGAAGATGATCTAAAAAAGCGTTTGGGGACTAAAGACATTCCGCGTAAAAAGCTCCTAGATAGTATATCATATAACGGTTACCAAGAGATCATAGATAAGGCATTTTCTCCTTATAAAGGTGTTAGGGGAATAGTGCAGCAGTGGGTATTTGCATTTGAAACATCGGATAGAGCACATATATAATAAGGAAAAAATTTTAGAAAAATTAATATTTATACTTACATTTTCGTAACAAATGTGTTATAATATTTATATATCGGCTATTTGTTTTTTTTATTCTTGAGGAAAGGGAGGTATTACATGTTTGATGTTGGTGAATATGTCGTTTTCGGAAGCGACGGAGTATGTATGGTTGAATCTGTAGGCGTTCTTGACATGGAAGGTGTTTCCAGGGAAAGACTTTATTATACACTGGCTCCTGTAGGTAAAAGCGGCAACGGAAAGATATTTGCCCCGGTTGACGGCAAAAAGGTAACTATCAGAAAAGTGGTCACCCGTGATGAGGCAAATAAACTTATCGATGAAATATGCTGCATAAAAAAATTAGACATAACTGACGAGAAAAAACGCGAAGAGAGATACAAACAGGTAATACAGAACTGTGACTTAAGAGAAGTGGTACAGCTGATAAAGGAGATCCACTCACGCAAAGAGATGAGGGATGCGATAGGCAAAAAGCTTACAGCCATGGATGAAAGGTATTTCGGTATCGCGGAGAATTGCCTGTACAGTGAGCTCAGCCTTCCGTTAAAGATGGAAAAATCACAGATCCGCGAATACATAACAAGTAAATGCGAAAAGGCAAAATAATACTACGGTCCGTTATGCGGACCGTTTTTTTATAGGCTTCCCCTTGAGGGGAAGCTGTCGGCAAAGCCGACTGATGAGGTGGAGAGCATTATTTTGTGAGGTATAAAAATGGATGTCATGTCATACCTTGAATGGCGCGGAGATATCAGCATAGCCGGGCTTCCGCTTTGCGAAGCGGACTATGCTGTTTTCGGATGCTGTTCTTATTTCCCATATGACGGAGTGGTACCGGAGGGGTTTAATGAAACGCCGGTCAGTCTGTGGAATGCATTGACAAAAATACGTGATCTTGCCGGCCTTGACGGTGACGGACGGAGTTTTCATTACAAGGAAGACTTGGAGATGACGGACACACTCCTTACCTGTCCCCGGTTTACAAGTATAGGGCTGGTCGGATTCAGAAATATAATAGATGTTGAAAAGCAGGAGCAGTTTTCCGCTATCACGATGCTGCTCCCCAACAGGCAGAAGCTGATCGCATTCCGCGGTACCGATAAGACACTTACCGGCTGGAAAGAAGACTTTAATATGATGTATCTGGAACATGTTCCTTCACAGGAGGATGCGGTAAAATACCTTGAGGAGTCGGCAGCTGCCCTTGATGACGGCGGGGACATAATCTTATGCGGCCACTCCAAGGGCGGTAATCTCGCGGTATATGCTGCAGCATATTGTTCGGAAAAAGTCAGGGCAAGGATAAAACAGATAGTGAGTCTGGACGGTCCGGGATTTGAACTGGAACGGACAATGAGCGATGAATTTGTAAAGATAAAAGACAGGATATTTTCATTTATTCCACAACAGTCGGTAGTCGGGATGATGCTGGAGCAGTTCCAGAAAAGCAGCGTGGTCCACAGCAGAGGAGCCGCATTCTGGCAGCATCATCCCGACTA
>JAIKXA010000129.1 GCA_024684355.1 Lachnospiraceae bacterium | reverse complement strand
TGATACCCTTAGTGAGTGCGATAGCTTCAACGAGAGTTGTTTTTCCGCTGCCGCCATGCCCCAAAATAGCTACATTACGAATCGCTTCGCTCTTATAGGTGTTCATTACTGTTTCCTCCAATACATTTAATAAAACTGCTTTGTCTATTTTACTAAATTTTTCAAATTATTTCAACAAGTTTTTGTAAAAAATTTCTAATTCGCGGCAATTTTTTAAAGGAGCATATCGCAAGTTTACTTGTGAATATGCTCCTCAAACCCCTCTGTCCTTTTTACAGTCCCGTCCTTATATATGAATTCAGCTTCAAAATCCCCAATGATGCCGTCATTCTTTAATCCGACGGTCTTTTCATAGTCTATCAAAAAACACACAGTGCTCAACAGATCTGCATTAAATGAAGAATCCGCTATGATCGTTACCGATGCGAGATCGTTTTCCATCGGATATCCCGTCTTGGCATCAAGCAGATGATGATAAAAAATCCCGTCCTTTTCAAATCCTCTTTCATATATTCCGGAGGTAACTACAGACATATCGGTTATATATACAATATCAGCATATACGGATGTTTCGTCGCCATTGCCGCTGCCATCCGAGAAGGGTGACTTAACGGCGACCTTGAACGGAGTCGCTGCTTCGTTTTCCTTTGCTGCAGGTTTTGCCCCGAGACATTTAATATTTCCGCCAAGCGATATAATAGCTGAACTTATCCCCTTTTGCTCTAAAAGTCCAGCAAGACTGTCCGCTATGTAACCTTTTGCAACAGATCCAAGATCAAGTGCCATATCATCTGCCATATCGACACGGTATTTTCCGTCATCGGTTTTTTCAAGTAAAACATCCGAATAATCCACTTTTTCCAAAGCTTTCGCGACACTTTCCCTGTCAGGGACCCTTTGATCATATTGTGTAAAACTCCACATCCGGCTTACCGGTCTTATACTTATATCGTAATGCCCTTCAGTATATTCGCATAGTGTAAGTGCTTTTTCAATACATTCGTACAGCTCTTTTGAAACTTCATTAATCTCACCGTGATTAAGACGGTAAAGTTCACTGCTCGTATCTGTAGCACTGAATATTTTTTCAAAACGGCTGCACTCCGATTTCATATCTTCTATTATACTTTGATTTTCCGTCCCATATACCGTAAAAGTACAGAAGGTATCAAAATAAAAGCCGGTACCGGTAACACAAGCATCCGGCCGGCTTTTACAGCCGGTGATAATACCGGCCGAAAGTATCAGCAATAATAAAAGATATACTTTTTTCATTTATTGTTTCTCCATCAGCAGACTGCACACAATCCGTTGCAGACAGCACCGCTGCCGCCGCAGAATATATTAAGTGCTATATTTGCTATGATAAGCTTGACGCACAGTTTTCCGCCTTCACCGGGGTTATGAGGCTTGAACATCTCTGCTTTGCCCTGATACTGCATCATATTGCTGTCAATGCAGTTAACCAGCTCCTGATATTCGGTTCTGTTCGGCTGCATGTTTAACGCGATCTTTGCATGTGTGAGTGCTGTAACATTGTTTCCGAGACCCAGATTGGCCACACCGCTGTAATAGTACCATACATCATTTTTAAATTTGACCGTATTGAGCAGATCTATTGCTCTGAAAAAGTTTTTATTGTTGATGCACTGAGCCGCTTCAGCCATAATTGCATCATCACGTTCATTATGCCTGGTACTGTAGGTAAAACGATTGGTATAATCAGCTTGACCCGAATAGTATCCGCCGTAATTCTGATTTTGGTCGCGGTTATAATTCTCTCTGCCGGTACCTGTATAATATCCGCCGGAATTTCCGTACCCCGAGTTACCGGTATACTGGTTATTTTGCGAGTATCCGTAGTTATAATCCGAATTATTGTACCCGTCATTGTTTTGATCATAACTGTTGTTATAGCTCTGATCAAACCCGTTATTTCCTGTATTGAAACTATTTTGTTCCCTGTTTTCGTTAAACGCCGAATTGTTCCACCAGGTATTGGAATTATCGGATCTTTCTTTTTCCGCTGTACGGGTATTGTTATATTGATTATATGTATTCTGTGTTTGTGACTGGTACTGCTGCTGAGCCTGTCTCGCTTGTTTTTCCGCTTCGGCTCTGGCTCTTCCGGGATCATTGGGCCCGCCGATACCTATACTTCTTTCATGCATTACCTGCTCATAAGCCTGCTGTATCTTTTTAAAGGTTTCCTCTGCGGCATCCTTATTCGGATTATTCAGATTGTTATCCGGATGATACTGCTTGCTCAGCGCTCTGTATGCCTTTTTAACGGTCTGGTCGTCATCGTATTTGCCGACTCCCAACACCATATACGGGTCTAACATATATCCTCCTATACCTGATCAGTATCCCTCTTGGGAACGGACCCGAGCTCAAAGCCTGTCCATACACCGGAATACAAAATATTCTGTAATATATCGTTATTTTCGACTATGGGCAGCATTTCATAGTTCTTTGTACACTCGGACATCATAAGTGTGAGCATGTCTTTTATGGTTTTGGGATCATTCTCGACACCTTTTAATGCGTTAAACATGTTTTTCTCCATGTCCTTGTTGTAATCGCAGTAAGCATCCAGTATATAAATGTATTTACCCAGGAAAAAGCCCATTCTTTCAAGATATTCCTGCCACTCATCCCTTTTATACAGAAAAAGCTCCGACATGATCCTGCCAAAACAGCCGGAAGTGAGGTCTATGTTTTCTTCTCCGTCACTCTCATATGCGCCGAGTTTCTTAAGCTCATCTTCTATACGCTTTGATTTCTCCGGATATTTCTCCATAACCTTTTTGGCTCTGGACTTAAGCTTTTTTGCAAACCTTTTCTTTTTCTTGTTCTTCTCGTCTTTAAAGTCATCGAGGCACTGATAATACGTAAGCAGGATGTTCATATCCGCAGCGTAGTCGGTATATTCATTGCGTCTGGTCATATGCTTTGTAAAAGGATGTACCACACATCTGCATTCTTCAACCACTGTATTGTCCTCATACAGACCGTCCAGAAGTATGGCAAGAAAAGTCAGATCATAGTTTAACGTCATCTGGCCCCTGAAGCCGTAATCCTCCTTTAAATCCCGGCATAATCCGCAGTAATATGACCTGTACAGCTCATAATCTTTAAACTTTAATTCAGGTTTGTTGATCACTACATATCCAAACATATCATCACCAATCCGTTATCAGCTTCTTTTAATAAACTTCCATCCGCATCTTTTGCAGGTTATCTCAATCCTTCCCGCACCCTTTGGTACCCTGAGTTTCTGACTGCATTTAGGACACGGAAAGATCCTGTAACAAACTGTATCATACTCTTCCGGATTATTCAATCCTGATTTCATATTCTTTAGTTTTTGTACCAAACCGGATAGTTTTTCTTTCATAAAACCTCATAATCATATAGTCATAAGAAGTGCCAGATTTCTTAAAAAGCCCGATTTAAAAAAACCGTATCTGAATATAATAAGTCTTCTCATAACAGGACTGTATTCTTTAAGCATGACAAAATGCTTTAATACCTTAAGTTTTCTTTTTTTCATCATGGAACCGTAACAGCGGTAAAAGCACTCTGCTTGTTTAATGGTATCATCTATTCTTTTTACAACATCTTCCTTGCTGGAAGCTCTTTTCTTAACATAGTCCTTAAAATCAGTCTGTCCGACCTGGTTTTCACTGTGCTGCCTGTACATGATGGTAGGCACTTTCGTAAACTTCATGCAGCCGAACGATGTACAGATAAGCGCCATCCACCAGTCATGATACCTGACATAATCGTATTCATTTCTGAACTTAAAACGGTTCTGTGCACTCGGAAATGTCTCGGCCAGAATATCCGTAGCCGCCTGGTTCATGATAACGGTGCACCCCAGAGCCTTATTTTCCATAAGGATATGGGCCAGATCGCATTTCTTGGCCTTCATATGATTTGTCTTATAAAAAGACTTATCGACAAACTTTAACTCATCATCAACAAGTATCGCATCAGTAAATACAAGCGCAGGTTTATGCTTCCCGCGGTACCTTTCAACTTTCTTTATCTTACCGACGCTTAAAGCTATCTTATCCATCAGCCATGAATCATCCTGGTCACAGAACATATAATACTGGCTGCACTTTTGAGGCCCCTGTTTTTTACCGCGTTTTCTGACAAAATTGGCAGCAGTTTTCTTGATAGACTTGATCCCTGCCAGCTTTGCGATGATGGGCTTACGTACCTTAGCTTTATATCCGTTTGCTATCATACGTTTTTCACCCGATTTGATCTTTTTAGATACAAGATCGAGATTTTGCAGAAAGCTCAGGGTCGAGCCGATGTTGGTACGGTTTTTAAACGCATATATCTTATGTTTGTACTCGGAAGCATACTGCGATGCTATATTAAAGCTGTCATCAGTAGAACAGTCATCAAATATATACAGCTTCCAGTTTGATGATGTAGAAGCTATTATGGAATCTATCTGTTCTTTTAAATATTTTTCTCCGTTGTATACGGACATTATTATATTGACAT
>JAIKXA010000022.1 GCA_024684355.1 Lachnospiraceae bacterium | reverse complement strand
CTTGCAAGCGTCCGAAGCGTAGATACTGAAATACAATCGTATTAGTGCATCATTGCTTGCGGTGATGTGTTTTCGGAGCAAATGTCAATTTCACAGCCGTAAGTATTAAATTAGCTCCTAGGTACTTCCACCATCTTGTAGAACTCGATCTGATCAAGCTCAGCAAGATCACTGAATTTCTCGAATACCAGACCGCACTCGTAACCTGCAGCCACCTCTTTAACATCATCCTTAAATCTCTTAAGTGATGACAGAGGACCGTCATAGATCTGCTTGCCTTCTCTGCTGATCCTAGCGCTGCATCCACGCTCGATCTTACCGTCAAGAACAAATGAACCTGCGATAATACCGATCTGGCTGGCCTTGAACAGCTGTCTAACCTCAGCATGAGCAATGATCTTTTCTTCGTATATAGGCTTAAGCATACCCTTCATAGCTGCTTCAATATCATCTATAGCGTTGTAAATAACCTTGTAAAGCTTGATCTCAACACCTTCGTGCTCAGCGATATCCTTTGCAGTATTGTCTGGCTTAACATTGAAACCGATGATGATCGCATTTGAAGCACCTGCCAGGTTAACGTCGGACTCGTTGATGTTACCAACACCACCGTGGATAACACGTACAACAACTTCTTCGTTACTAAGCTTGATAAGACTCTGCTTAACAGCTTCAACCGAACCCATAACGTCAGCCTTGATGATAAGGTTAAGTTCCTTAACATTACCGGCTTCAATCTGTGAGAACAGACCGTCAAGACTGAGTCTGGCCTTAGTCTCGGAGATCTTCTGCTCCTTGCTCTGTGCGATAAATGCTTCTGCGATGGTCCTAGCTTCCTTCTCGTCAGCAACAGCCATCATGATCTCGCCAGCATTAGGTACTTCGTCAAGACCCTGGATCTCAACAGGTGTGGAAGGTGTAGCAACCTTAACACGTCTGCCCTTATCGTCGATCATCGCACGGATACGTCCGTGTGAAGCACCGATAGCTACGTAATCACCTACATTAAGAGTACCCTTCTGTACAAGTACTGTAGCGATACATCCCTTACCTCTGTCACGCTCGGCCTCGATAACGATACCACGTGCCTTACGGTTGGGATTAGCCTTAAGTTCGAGTACATCTGCAGTAAGAAGTACCATTTCAAGCAGGTTCTCGATACCTTCTTTGGTCTTTGCGGAAACAGGTACGAATACTGTGTCACCGCCCCAGTCTTCAGATACAAGACCGTATTCGGTAAGCTCCTGCTTAACTTTTTCTATATTTGCACCGGGTTTATCAATCTTGTTTACAGCTACGATGATAGATACGTTAGCTGCCTTTGCATGGTTAATAGCCTCGATAGTCTGGGGCATAACACCGTCATCAGCTGCTACTACAAGGATAGCGATATCTGTTGACTTTGCACCACGCATACGCATGGAAGTAAATGCCTCATGACCGGGTGTATCAAGGAATGTGATCTTTTCGCCGTTGATCTCTACCATGTAAGCACCGATATGCTGTGTGATACCGCCTGCTTCGTGTGATGTAACGTTGGTAGAACGGATAGCGTCAAGCAGTGAAGTCTTACCATGGTCAACGTGACCCATAACGCAGACAACGGGAGGACGCTTGATAAGAGTGCTCGGATCTTCCTCGGTCTCCTTTAAGAGCTCTTCTACCACATTAACTTTAGCTTCTTTCTCACACATGATCTCGTAATCAAGTGCGATTTCTTCTGCCTCTTCAAAAGTGATCTCTGAGTTCTGGTTGATCATCTTGCCGGCTAAGAAAAGCTTCTTTACGATGGCACCCGCATTCTGCTTCATCTTATCAGCGAGTTCCTTGATGGTGATAACCTCAGGGATGGTGATGACTTTGATATCCTCTTCCTCTTTAACTGCCTGCTTAACAGGCTTCTGGAATGCGCCCTTACGATTGGGATCTTTCTTAAGATTTACATTCTCATCATCGTAATCACGCTTATCTTTCTTGTCTTTTCCTTTGTTCTTATACTTGCCTGCACGCTCATTCTTGTCGACCTGTGCACCAAGCTCGCTCTTTAACTTACCGTCGGGACTGGGCTTTGAAGGACGCTTTGTAGCAAAAGGCTTACGTACGTCATCATCCTTATCCTTGTCGCCAAAGCCTGCAGGACCGCCCATACCGCCACGTCTGTCGAAAGGCTTCTGTCCGCCCTGGAATTTGTCTCTGTCGCCGAAAGGTCTGCCGCCGGGCTGTCCCTGAGCATTCTTATCTCTGAATGGAGGACGATGCGAACCGTCACCTGCAGGTCTTCTGTCACCCTGCATATCGCGGCTGTCACGTCTCTCGCCGGGACGTCCTTCGGGTCTGCCGTCACGTCTATCAGGTCTTGCACCCTGTCTGTTAGGATCAAAAGGACGCTTCTCACCTGATCTTTCGGGACGGTCGGGTCTACCCTGCTTCTCTTGAGCGGCACGCTTTTCCTTCATAGCCTGCTCTTTATCCTTAGCAGCAGCAAGACTCTCAAAGATATTGCCGACGATCCTGGGCTGGGGCTCATTGCTCTCGGGTTTCTGGGGCTCAGCAGCTTTTTCCTCTACAGGAGCTGCGGGAGTCTTAACTTCTTCAGCCTTGGGAGGCTCAGGAGCATTCTGTGTTGCAGCTGTTGCAGCCTTAGAAATATCCGTGCCGATATTCTTTGTATTTCCCTGCTTATCAGCGGGTATAGGTGTAGCGGGTCTCTTCTGAAGAGGAGATCCGTCCAGTTTAACTATTTTGCCGTTTTCATTTAACTTTAAGGGAAGAGGCTTGTTGTCCATGCCGACAAGTCTGCCGTCCTTAGCTATCCAGTAAGGAGTCTCTCTTCCGTCTTTTCCTATAAGCTTGCCTACGGGAGCTCTCTTCTTACCCTCGGGCTTTCCTTCAGGTCTTCTTTCGGGTGCTCTCTCGGGAGCTTTTTCAGGCTTCTTCTCGGGTGCGGGCTTAACTTCAGGTTTAGCTTCAGCCTTTACCTCGGGTTTTGCTTCTGCCTTTATTTCAGATTTAGCTTCAGGCTTTGTTTCGGGCTTTTTCTCGGGCTTAACCTCAGGTTTTGCCTCAGCCTTGGGCTTTTCTTTTTTCTCGGGTTTTGTAGTACTGTTTTTCTTGCTGTAGAAATCCCTGACTTTATCGGCGTCCTCATCAGAAACACCGCTCTGATGGCTCTTAACCTCAACACCGTTCTTTGAAAGGAAATTAATGATATCGGTGTTAAGAGTCTTGGAATCCTTAGCCAGTCCTTTCTCTACAAGTTCTCTTGCCAGTTCATAAATCCTCATTTTGGCCATTCTGTAAAAATCCTCCGATTGTTTATTCACAATTATTATTCTTCATACCTTCGATCAAAGATATGATCTTATCTGCAAGTCCTTTATTATTTACGGATACGCAGGCTCTGTATTCGCAGCCTATCGATCTTCCCAGCTCTTCTTTGTTGCCGAATTCGTAATACGGAACATTGTAATAATCCGAAGTGTTCCTGAATTTCTTTTTCGTATTGTTGGATGAATCATTTGCTACGATCACCAGACAGGAAAGACCCATCTTTACATGTTTTTCTGTCTGGAACTCCCCCGAACCGGTATATCCGCCCTTTTGGCACAAACCCAAAAGGGAATAAACTCTTTTTTCGTTATTGTTCATTAGACCACTCATAATCGTTCCTTAATTTTTCGAAAACCTCAGCGGGTATCTGGGTTTTCAGTGACCGTTCAAGTCCTTTTGTTTTGACAGCTTTTTCAAAGCATTCAAGCTTATTGCAGATATATGCTCCTCTGCCATTTTTCTTTCCGGTGGCGTCTATCGTGACATTTCCGTCCGGTTCAAGCAAAACTCGTATAAGCTCTTTTTTGCTCTTCATCTCACCGCATCCTGTGCATTTGCGGAGCGGGATCTTTCTAACCTTTACTGCCATTTAGTTCTCCTCGTAGTAGTAATACTCGTCTTCGTCGTCTGTACTTTGTGACTCGGGCTTGATGTCGATCTTGTAGCCTGTAAGTCTGGCTGCAAGTCTTGCATTCTGGCCTTCCTTGCCGATTGCAAGTGAAAGCTGATAGTCGGGAACGATAACTCTTGCCCATCTCTCTTCGGAATAAGCATCTACCGAAATAACCTTTGCGGGGCTTAATGCGTTTTCGATAAGTACTGCGGGATCGTCACTCCAGTTGATGATGTCGATCTTTTCTCCGCCGAGCTCTTCAACGATGGCATTAACTCTGTCGCCGTTAAGACCTACACATGCGCCAACTGCATCTACATCGGGATCCGAGGAATAAACAGCCATCTTTGTACGCTGTCCTGCTTCTCTTGCGATTGACTTGATCTCAACGATACCGTCGCTTACTTCTGTAACTACTTCTTCAAAAAGACGCTTAACAAGCTCTTTGTGATTTCTTGATACTGTGATCTTGGGACCCCTGGTGGTATCCTTTACTTCGATAACATATACCTTGATCCTGTCGTTAAGCTTGAAATGTTCTGTATGGATCTGCTCGCTCTCGGGAAGGATCGCATCTGTCTTTCCTAAGTTGATGGTGATGTTTCTCCCGTTGTAACGCTGTACTGTACCGGTTACGATCTCGTGCTCGCGGCTGCAGAACTGGTTGTAGATAACCTTTCTTTCTTCCTCACGGATCTTCTGTACTACTGCCTGCTTAGCTTTCTGTGCTGAGATTCTTAAGAAGTTCTTGGGTGTTACTTCGATGTTGATAACATCGCCAACCGAAAGCTTCTTTCTGGGGAATTTCTGCTTAGCTTCATCAAGAGTGATCTCAAGAAGATCATCCTCAACTTCATCTACGATGGTCTTTTCAGCGTATACGTTAACTGCGCCGTTTTCTCTGTTGATATTTACCTTGATATTGTCAGCTCTGCCAAACTGATTCTTGCAGGCTGCGAGAAGTGAATTCTCTATTGCCTCAAGCAGTATGTCTTTGCTTATGTCTTTCTCCTTCTCAATCTCGTTTAATGCATCGATAAGTTCTTTGTTGCCACTCATTTTTTTCCATTATCCTCCTTATGTAATTTGAATTGATTTTGTATTAACACTGTTTATATGTAAACACTTTAGATTAAAGATTCTTCGCTTCGCTCAGAATGACAAATATCGGGGTAATCCTCAAAATATAGCCTTCGCAAATATTTTGTCATCCTGAGGGCTGTGCCCGAAGGATCTAAAAATCAAAATGTAAATTCATTTTGGATATTTGAGACAGATCAAGTTCTAAGTCCTGTCCGTCAACATCAAAAACGAAGTGTTCGTTTTCATACGATTTTAAAATGCCTGTAAATTCTTTGCGTTTGTCGGGTAAAGCTTTGTAAAGCCTTACATCTACATTTTCGCCGATGCTCTGCAGGTAATGCTTTTCCTTCTTTAACTGTCTGCCAAGTCCAGGAGAACTTACCTCCAGTATGTAAGCGTTAGGG
>JAIKXA010000111.1 GCA_024684355.1 Lachnospiraceae bacterium | reverse complement strand
CAAAGGGAACAATGAAGATAACATATCTTATGGAAATGGTAGTTGCGGGACTGCTCATGATAGTAAGTATCTGTCTTATCATCATCGCTCTGTTTATTCTTAAGTTTACAATATCTTTTACCATCAGTGAGGAATTCAGGGAAATAGGTATCATGAAGGCGATAGGCATACCGAGTACGGCTATAAGAATGCTTTATCTCGTAAAATACTTTGCCCTTGCCGTGCTTGGAGCGGTGATCGGATTTATCTGTTCCTTCCCTTTTGCGGACCTTCTTATGGAAAAAACAAAAGAGACTATTGTGATATCCGATGAGGGTTCTAAAGTGCTTTCCGTGATAAGTGCAATAGCGGTTGTGGCGATAGTATTGTTTTTCGGATTCCGCTCAACCAGGCTTATAAAGAAGTATACTCCGGTTGATGCGATAAGAAACGGCAGCACAGGCGAAAGATATAAGAAGAAAGGGATCTTAAAGCTTTCAAAGATAAAGTCACGTCCGGCACCGTTTATGGCAGTAAATGATATCTTAAGCGGATTAAAGCGTTTTATGGTAATGATCATCACTTTCAGTATCGGAATACTGCTTGTGATGATAGTACTCAACTGTATCAGCACACTAAAGAGCGAAAAGCTCGTCAGATGGTTTGGCGTGACCGAAGCGGATGCATATCTTTCAAGCACAAAGAATATAACAGATTATCATAATGAAAACGGAAAGGAATATCTTGAAAGAGACCTGGAAAATATAAGAAAGCTGCTTGAAGAAAACGAAATGCCTGCGAAGGTTGGTGCCGAGGTACTGTTTAATTATTCTCTTAAAAAAGGTGAGACAAAAGCAAATTCGATGGCATTCCTCGGAGTAAATACCGATACAAAGGACTATGATAACTATATTAACGGTACAGCACCTCAGAATCCTAACGAAATAGCAATTCATTATATGCTGCTGGATAAGCTGGAAGCCGCGATAGGTGATACGATGACAATTACCGATCCGGACGGTTCGAGAGACTATATCATTTCAGGTACATTTGAGACCATGACTAACAGGGGCGAAGGAGTAAGATTTCACCAGGATGATGACAGGAACTACTCATACATGAACGGTATCTGGGGAATACAGATCAAGTTCTTAGATAACCCTTCGAAAAAGGAGACAGCAGCTCGTATAGAGAAGATGGAGACGCTGCTTCCCGAATATGAAATATATACGCCAAGCGGATTTACGGATAAGACGATCCATTCCGCTGCATATCTTGATGATACCAGATGGCTGGTCCTTTTAGTGGTAATACTGATAAATATCCTGGTAGCCGTGCTTATGGAAAAATCCTTCCTTACAAAGGAACGCGGTGAGATAGCGTGCCTCAAGGCATTGGGATTCAGAGATTCATCGATAATATTCTGGCAGACACTACGAGTTTTCATAGTAATGCTGATCTCGACCGTGATAGCGATAGCTCTTAACAATCCCGTATGCCAGATATCCGTGGGCGGCATATTCAAGAGTATGGGTGCAAAGAAAATTATCTTTGATCCGGATGTATTGGAGAGCTATGTGCTCTACCCCGGTATTATTATCGCAGCGACTTTGTTCGGAGTATTCCTGACAGCTATGTCGGTAAGACACATCAGTGCAAATGAAATTAACAGTATAGAATAAGTTGAAACCGAGGCATTGCACCACTTCGTGGATGCAATCTGTCCTCTCAAGGGGAAGCCTTAAGAGAAGGATCAAAATCAAAAGTTGAAAGAGGAATAAAAATGAGCAGAAATGTATTAGAAGTAAAAGATTTATGCAAAACATACGTAGTAAATAAAAGACAGAATAATGTTTTAAAGAACGTGAACTTTTCAGTGGAAGAGGGCGAGATGATAGCTATCATGGGACCGTCGGGCTCGGGTAAATCAACTCTTCTTTACACCGTATCAGGCATGGACAATATGACCGCAGGTGAGGTGAACTTCTGCGGGAAGGATATTTCCAAGCTTAAGGCTAAGGAGCTTGCTGATGTACGTCTTAATGAGATGGGCTTTATCTTCCAGCAGATGTATATGCTGAAGAACCTGAATATTTTGGATAATATTATCTTACCTGCACGTCAGTCTAAGGCAAACAAGCTTTCAAATGCGGAAAAGACCGAGTATGGAAAGAAATTGATGAAAAAGCTGGGAATTATAGATATCGCAGAAAACGATATCAATGAGGTATCCGGCGGACAGCTGCAGCGTGCATGTATCTGCAGAAGCATGATAAACAATCCGAAGCTTATATTTGCCGATGAGCCTACCGGAGCACTTAACCGTACCAGCTCAGATGAGGTCATGACAGAGCTCGGTAAGCTTAACAAAGAGGGCACCACAATCATGCTGGTTACCCATGATGCCAAGGTGGCGGCAAAGTGCAGCCGTGTTATGTATATAGTAGACGGCAATATTAAGGGTGAGTATAAACTTGGTAAATTAGAGAAGAACAGCGACATAAGAAGCCGTGAGAGAGGGTTGAACGGCTGGCTTATAGAGCAGGGATGGTAAACGTCATAAGGTGTCACCGAAGGTGACGGAACCTTGTGACTCGGCTCCACCACAAAGCTGTGGAGTTATTGCAGGCAGTACAAAAATAAAAAAATCGACCGATAGTCGAAAAAGTACTTGACAAACATAAAATCATGCTGTATTATACAGGAAAACCGACTGGTAGTCGAGAAAGGAATACAGTATGAAAAAAGGAGAACAGAGAAAACAGGAACTGTTAAAGATCGCATATCGCATGTTTGTTGAAAAGGGTTATGATAATACAAGCATAGACGAGATCATAGCTGAGGCCGGTATCGCAAAGGGAACCTACTATTATTATTTCCCGAGTAAAGAAGATACATTAGAGGCCGTGATAGATATGATGATAAACGAGGAGGTTGCAAGAGCAAAGGAAGTCGTTGCAAGCCCGATGCCGATCCCGCAAAAGCTGGCGGCGGTCATATATTCACTTCGTCCGGGTCAGGAAGAACAGAATATAGCAAAAGTAGTTGAATCAAACGAAAATATCATACTTCATGATAAGCTTAATAAAAGGCTTATCGCAGAGGCTGTCCCGCTGCTTTCAAGTGTAGTAAGAGAGGGCAATGAGACAGGAGTATTTAACTGTGAACAGATAGAGGAACGTGTAAAGATGATCCTGATCATCTGTTCCAGGTTGTTTGATGAAGATGATTTTACTGAAAACGAAGTGACCGCATTCATAGATGTAACAGAGAAAATATTCGGGGCACAGCCCGGAACTATGAGTTTTGTCAGTGGATTGATAATGGGAGGGATTGAACGATGAATAAGACAAATGATAAGTATGTTTTTAAGCCTGTGAAGTTTTTTGTATTGGCATATCTTTTTACATGGATCTTCTGGATACCTGCGATCTTTGTATCGGGTGATATCGGTGCGGGACTTATGTTTATAGGACTCTTGGCACCCGGAGTTATGTCAACGGTGTTTGTACTTACATCAGGGTCACCGGAACTAAAGAAGGATCTTAAGAATAAGATTGTAGGTTTTTATAAGGTTAAGTGGGTTAATGTATTTTTGGGCATAGGTGTTTTTGCCCTGATAATAGTAGGTTCGATCCTGCTTTCGCTTGCCTTCGGTCAGTCTCTTGACCAGCTCGCTTTCACGGAAGACTTTTCGTTTACCGGTGTAGGTATAGGCACAGCACTTGTTACGATCCTTTTGGCTTCCATTATTGAGGAAATAGGCTGGAAGGGATACTGCGAGGATTCTATAGGAGAGTATATGAACTGGTTCTGGGAATCCATGCTGTTCGGACTTTTCTGGTCACTCTGGCATCTGCCGCTCATT
>JAIKXA010000060.1 GCA_024684355.1 Lachnospiraceae bacterium | reverse complement strand
CTGTCCAACCTGTGAACTCATAGCCCGCCTTGCTGGGATTGTTCAGCGTGATGGAATCCTTTATAGTGTACCTGTCCGGATTGGAGTTTTCGAATGATGCACCTTCCACACCTTCGTAAGTGATGATGTATCCCTGATCTTCAAGTACAACAGCTGAAATAGAAGAACCCCAGGTGCCGATTCTGTCAATCATGAAATGAAAAGTACCACCGCTGCTATCGGGGGCTTGTATCTTAATCTTAACGGTCGCTAATGTTGTGACAGCTTTTTCAATGTCTATTTTTTGATCCGCATTGAGCCAAGCCGGTTGTTTAAATACCCTCCATAAAAGCGTTTCAACTTTCCCCTTATCATTTGCTTTTAAATCAACACTCGGATTTTCATATCCAATGCGAGCATCCACATCATCTCCCAAGCCAAGTTCAAGAGTTGCATTACAATCGCACATATATGAAATGACCAGGCCATCCCAGTAATTGGAGACATCGGCAGGTATTGGACTACCGTCTTCATATTTCCCACAAATGTCGAAACAGATATATACATAAGGATTATACTTCAACGTACCTTTATCCAATACAGCCGTACCACTGATTCCAGAGTACATGGCGATATCTTCATTACTAATGGTAGAACCATCACCATAAGGATTGGCCTGATTAAAAACTACCTTCGATTTTCCACCATCTGCATTATCAGTGATAACATACCAGTCGCTTCCAATCAATTCATCATCGAGATTCGTATTTACAAAGGCGGATCCAGCTTTTCCATCCCATAAAAAACCGCTCTTCGAATATGCCTGAGCCTTTATACTTCCCGGCATCACGGGTATCATGCCGATAACCAGAGCTATCGCCAGTACAAATGTCACGATGCTCTTTACCAGGTGTTTCTTTGTTCTCATCTTTTGTTTCTCCTCCAATGTTACTTAACTATTTATAACGCAACTTTTTATATTATAAAACACCTTTTAATAAATTACAACTAACTAAAGGTTACTATATTTTACTCAACCATCAATAAACCTGCCAGTATTATGCACTAGAAAATAAAAAACAGGACCGGCAAGTCCTGTTTTTTAACTTTTATACGCTTTCAGTTGCGGCTTTTCCGATAAGTGCCTCGTAGTCTTCTTTTATCTTTAAGAAAGTCTCCTGGTCGCCGTTATCGGAATCGGGATGGAATACCTTGCAGAGGTCTCTGTAACGCTTCTTGATCTCATCCTCTGTATTGCATCCGTTAAAGTAACCGGATGCGGCATTTTCCTTTTTCTCCTGCTCGTTATCCATAAAGCCTTCGGGAGTGCCCGTACGCTTTTCTTCTCTTTCGCCTGTGACAGGGTCCTGTCCGCTCTTTCCGTCATTTATCCTGTCCCTTATGATATACATCTCGGTCTTTATCTCGGTGGTACGCTTTAGGATGGCACCGCTCGCGGCACCGTTATAGCTGTACTTGATACGTGTGGCTTCATCATAGAGGTTGCGTAAGAGCTTCATGTCGGAATCAGCTACTTTCAGTGTCTTATAATTGGTGCTGATATATGACATGCAGGCGTCGATCTTGTCAAGCTGCTGGTGGATGCGGGAAGATATCTCCGCCCTCATACGCTCTTTTTCAGCTTCACTCTTACTTCTGTGACGCTCTTTAAGTACGTTTCTGTAGTCTACGGTCGAATCAATTATTATATAGACGATAAATGCTATTATGGCTACTATCAGCGATGTCAGGAAGATACCCCTTGTGTAGGTCATCCCGGCAAATACGAATTTGTCCGTTACGTAAAACTCGGGATCCTGTACAAACTCAAATACTTTATGTACGAACTCTCCGAGGGGCAGGACTTCGATGACTTTGTCCTTATTGGTATCAAGGAACATCATGCAGCCGCTGGTTATGATAAATGGCGCCGGCATGAACAGTATGCCTGCAAGCAGTCTGGACATAAAACTGTCCGAAACCGTATGCTTTCCGCCGTAAATGGCTGCCAAATGTATACCGAGCACTATCAATGCGGAGATGGTATAATACATTGCTGCCGCAAGGCCCGGGAAGCCTCCGCAGAAATTCATGATGGTCACTGCTATAATCAGATGTTCCGCGGTACCTACAGATATAACAAATGCGTTTCTTAGCTTAACATATTTTGATATCTCAAATACGAGCAGCATGATGGCTATCGTCATCAATGCGAAGTTGAGCCATTTTTGTTCAAACAGGTCGGGATAATAGATGTCATATCCGCCGTATCCCTCTGCCACAAGGAACCAGACGAAATTGATCAGTATCCCTTTAAGATATGCCGAAACTTTTATATAGTCCGTGAACAGCATCAGAGTTCCGTACAGCATGAGCAGAACTATCATGACGACCACGGCGATTATCGTGTGTATCATTTTAAATCTTTAATCCGTCCTTATACTTTATTGCCGCCGTATATTATACTCCATTTTAAAATATATTTCAAGTTTTACGCCTTGTAGCGGCTCTCCAGTCCGGATATCATCTGTTTTACCTGCTCTACGACCGAGGCGGGTCCTATGATCTTCGCTTTTTCTCCGAGTGAAAATACCCAGCCTATAAACTGCGGATTGATGCTTACGGTAAACCTTATCAATGACTTTCCGTCTTTTTGCGGCATGACGGTTATCTCGTCTTTTCCGAATTTATCGATAAATACGCCGATTATGTCATCTTCTATCTCTATGGTGACGGTCCTTTCTTCACCCTCATACATACTGATGTTTTTACGCGTATAGTCGGCCAGGTTAAAGCTTTTAAAGTGCTCTGCACCGGATCTGGGCTCTGCAGTCACAGAAATGGCGGTCATCTTGTCGACTCTGTAGTGCTTTATAATGCCTGCTTCCTTATCAAATCCGATCATGTAATAGTTTTCATTGGTCCAGGCAAGTGCCCAGGGGCTTATATGGTAGAATGCACCGGCTTTCTTAAGCTCAAGCTCTTTTTTGTTGTTCCAGCTTCCGTATTTGAACTTGATCTGCCTGTTATCGCCTATGGCATTGTATATGGTGTCGACGGTTGCGTATATACTTTCATTCATGGACCTGACACGGCCGTATACGTATACCTGCCTCTGCAGTTTTCCGGCTTCATATCGGCTGCACAGGGATTCAAGCTTTCCTATGAGCGTAGATGATTTTTTCTCGGTTATGAAACGGCAGGACTGTATGGCATCTACCAGGAGTTTCAGTTCCGCAAGCTCAAAGTCTCTTTTTTCGATGCGGTATGTAAAGTCCGAGCCGGTTTTGGTCTTTTTTATGGAAACACCGGCATCTTCCAGTTCTTTTATGTCACTGTAGATGCTTTTTCTTTCGGCCTTGATCTCATAATCTGCCAGTGCGTCTATTATCTCCTGCATGTTAAGGCCATGGTCTTTGTCTGTTTTTTCCAAAAGGATTTTATGTAAATAGAAAAGTTTGAGTTTTTTCATATGCTTTTTGCCTCCCCGGCATGGAATACGTTTCCGTCACGTTTTACAAAACACGCGGTCATAATACCCTGTGCTTCAGGTATTCTTGACCGCGTTACCTTTAATTGTTGCTATTTACATGTCTTCATATGCCACTACCATGTCTACATCGTTTTCCTTTGCAAAGTGCAATGCTTTGTCAGCCAAGTTGATAGTTACGTGGTAGTCGCCGCCTTTGTAGATGGCTACACCGACCGATGCCTTAAAGGTACAGGGGAAATCCTTAGCGTTTGCAACGTATTTCCTGATCCTCTCTCCTATTTCCTTGGTACGGGCCAGCCCCTGGTTGGGTACTATGATAAGGAACTGCTCGCCGCCCATACGGATGCAGACATCGTCAAGTCTGGTGCATATGGTTATGCCCTTGTAGAGCTCTTTTATGATCTTGTCTCCGGTGTCATGTCCGAAGTTTTCGTTTATTTTCTTAAAGTCGTTAATGTCTAACAGGATAAATCCGGCATTTCTGTAGTTAAGCTCATTGGTATCTTCCATACAGAGCATCTGGAGCTTGGTCCTGTTATATGCCCCGGTAAGCTGATCGTGAAGAGATATGTCTTCAAGCTTTTTCTGGATGTTAAACTGCTCGGCGTATGCAAATTCAAAGATGTATTCAAATGCACATACTGCCACAAGTGCCGCACCGTTCAACGAAATGAATGTGTCGATACCTGTAAGTCCCGAGTAGAAGTAAGCCAGTACCATCTCTCCTATCATGAGCGAATGGAATACCAGATGCATGACTCTGGGTGAACCGATACCTATAACTAAGAACATCAGAGTCATAAGTAAAAAGCTTTCTCTCAGATTGACCACGTTTTTTACGTAGTGACCCACCCAGACTACGGATAGCATGCACGCATGTACCATTATATACGAGAATACTGTCATGATCTTATATGATGACACATATCTGAATGCTATCAAATAAATAATAAGTAACGGCAGGATTGCAAATCTCGGTAAGAATGTTTTTTCAGAAAATCCCATGACTGCGCTGCAGTCCGATACGAAATACGTCATTTCGACTATGCAGGATATTGATACTACCCACAATATCAGGTTTTTAAAATGATCGTATTTGCTCTGATAAAACTCACCTCGTTTATCCTTGGGTATTACTACGGGCTTTAGAATCATTTCTGTCGCCTCCCCCGCGATGAAATTATAACAACAAATACAGGACATATTTTACTAGATTTAGGGGGTTTTGGCAACATATTTTTTGTTTCATTTTTGGGGCATTTTTGTGTCATGTGCTTTTTTTGAAAACCATTGTAATAACTCTTCTTTTATAGTAATATATACGTACTGACTTACATTAATTACTATCGGAGACCATAATGAATATCGAATGCATCAAATATTTATATAATGAGAAAAGTATTTCACTTGATATCGAAGCCGGGATCACTTTAAAGGTAAGGGACGATGTTTTCCGTCCCGGTACTGTCCGGGTACATCTCCCCGCTCCCATCAATGCCGCATGGTTAAAAGAAGGATATCTTGTCGATTCCGACCCCATGTTCAGGATGATGAGCGTAGAGGATTTCCCGCAGAGAAGCGCTTATTTCAACGAGATAATGACGGAGAATACTCCTTTTAGCATCAGCTACGGCTTCTCCTCCGTACATGACTATGTATGCCCCGATATCGCACTAATAGACAATACAGCACAGAAAAGCTTTACGAAGGATGAGATCGTCAGATTTTCGGCTGCAGGGCACTGCGGATGCGAGTCCTATACCGCTCTTACCCCCGACAAGGTTACGATAAGGGACGTAGCTCCGGAAAAGGGCCTAAAGTTTAAGGAGAGCTATAAAGAGTTTTTGTCCTCTCACGGGATCGATTCCGACAAATGTGTATGCGGCAAAGCTGCTGAGACTTTATGTAAAGATACATGTGACGAAGATACTGCCAAGACTATAGGAAAGGGTACACTGGCCAAAACTATCTATAAACTTGTGGTCGATAAATATATTTTATCTGAAGGTGAAACCCTTAATACTGTCTTTACCGCCATGTGCAGGATGTGTGGTATACCTGCCCGCTGGCAGGGCGGCTGGGCTCTTTCTGATACTTTTGAGGGAGCTTCCGGTACAACTACAGGCAATGTAATAAGCCATGACTGGGCGATCATCAATCTTCAGCCTTACGGCTGGATATACGCAGACTGTGATTTTGCTAAAAAAGCCGGGGATACTAATATCCCCGGCTCCACAGAACCGCTTAAAAGCTTTTTCTTCGGTAATATCGATCCCTGCATGGTACCCACCGCTTCCGCTCCGGCTGCCGACCTTTATCCGGCTAAGGATTACGTACGTGCCGATAAAGTATTTAACTACCGCGGTGAAATAGAGCTTGTGCCCGGCAAAATGAATGTTAATGATATTGCGGAAGGGTACGGACTAAAAGCCGATGAATTTGAAACCGAGATGTTTATTGTTTTATGCTAACGATCGGATAACTTTTATAAGTCTTGTTGCATTGATCTCCAGCTGCTCTCTGGTAAGTGTACCGTCGTTTAATGCTGCTGTCATGTTGTTGTAATCAAGCTTGCTGCCCGGCATGACAATCTCTCCGCCTGCTGCGGCGATCCTTGCGGCATCGGACTTCGGATGCTTTGTGCCAAGGTTGGGTACCGCATCGATGATCCAGTCGGTCATTACTATGCCGTCAAAGCCGAACTCTTTTCTTAAGATATCCTCGAGTAAGCCTCTTCTTTCATTTGTATGCACGCCGTTAAGCAGGTTGTAGGATGACATGACCGTAGCGGGCCGGGCTTCTTTTACGCATATCTCGTAGCCTCTTAAGTATATCTCCCTCAAGGCTCTCTCGCTCAATATACTGTTGTTGAAGCAGCGGTTGTATTCCTGGTTGTTTACGCAGAAATGCTTGATCGTAACCCCGCAGTTGCTGTGCTTCTGAACGCCCTTGGTAATGGCTGCCGCCATCTTGCCGCTGATGAGCGGATCCTCGGAGTAATACTCAAAGTTTCTGCCACAGCGGACATGTCTGTGGATGTTCATAGCGGGTGCAAGCCACAGATGTACACCGAATTCCTGCATTTCGCCGCCCACTATATCGCCGCATTTTTCAACGAGCTTTAAGTTCCAGCTCTGTGCCAAAGCCGTACCTATCGGGATGGCTGTAGCGTAGTGTGTTTCTATCTGTTCGCCGTTCTTGGGCTTTGATCTGTTAAACAGCTTACCCATTATAACAGCAGGTTTAGGTAAAAAGTCCGCAAGCCCTTCAAGCATCTCGTTTCCTACCGTGTGGGCTCCTGTCTCATCAACCCAGTACTTTTGGCTGATACGTACTCCCGCAGGTCCGTCGGCCATCGAAAGTGACGGGATGCCTCTGTCACGGAGTTTTTCCGTGGTCTCACCTGCAGCTCCGGCTACTAGCCTGCCGGCATTTCCTATCATGCTGCCGCCGATACCGCCTCCGAAAAATGCACCGATATTGAGATATACAAGGTCTTCATCCAAAAGCTCCTTGACCTCATCGGTTACTTCAACCGTGGTATTATAATCTATGGTCTCTGTCTTTATAGCCTTGCTGTTAAGTTTCAGGACCGGTATACCGCTCTTTTCTTCCGCTATGCTGAGGCTGCTTACAGCTGTTTCAGGCTTAAAGTCTTCAAAATCGGGAGCCTCGAAGGTGCTTTCCACCTTTCTTACCACTATATCTTTATCCAGGCGGATCACAGCATAGGAAGTAAGCTCCGCACTGTTTACACCGTATTTAAGGACATATTCTCCTTTTTCAAGGATGTAGCTTGTGCTTTCCGTATCATAGCTTGCAAGTGAAGACATATCAAAGCTTACCGTAAATGTGCCCTTGGCACAGGGAGCAAGCTTATCCGTCTTAACCCATCCGGCTAGTACTGTCGAGGGCTGGTCAAGCTTTCCTGAAGGTTTTGAAACGTATACCTGCACTACTTCCTTACCGGTGCAGCTGCCGGTATTTTCCACTTCAAAGCTTGTGGTAACGGTCTCACCGTCAAGCTCCGCTTTGCCGGCCGTAACACCGAACTCCGTATAGGAAAGTCCGTATCCGAACGGGAATAAGACCTTGGTGCCTACAGTGTTAAAGTATCTGTAGCCGACATAGATGCCTTCTTTATATCTTGTATCGTCTGCATCTCCGAAGTCGAAAAGCTCAGGGTATTCATCCCATGAAACCCATGTTGTGGCAAGCTTTCCGGATGGTGTTTTCTTTCCCAAAAGGATATCTGCCAAAGCATACCCGGTAAGTGCACCGAGCTGTGAAAGCAGAAGGATGTTTTCCACTTCAAGTACCGGTGTCAGGTCTACGGGACCGCCTACGTTAAGTACCAGCATGAATTTATCAAACTGTCTGTTTAACTCAAGGATGGTGTTGATCTCGGTACTTGTCAGCAGTATATCCTTCTCTGCCACTCTGTCGTTACCTTCGCCGCAGATCCTTGAAAGTACGTAAACAGCCGCATCTCCTTCACCCTCTAACGGTATCTTGTAATCGGGCTCGGGCATGACTGCGCCCATACCTTCAAATACAGGGTTTACGTGCTTTTCCTTTGCTCTTTTCTTTATATCGTTTACAAATGCCTTACGGCTCTTTTTTACTATCTCGTCGTAGGTGTCCAGCCAGTCCTTGGTGGTAATGGTAAATCCTGCTTTTTCAAGGGCTTTTTCCGCAGAAACAGTGAAATGCGAATATACCTCTCCTGAGCCTGTACCGCCTCTTAATGTGTTTCTGGCTCCGTTTCCGTAAAGTGCCAGCCTGCATGGTCCGTCAAGCGGAAAATCCCCGTTTTTCTTAAGCAGAACCGTACATTCTGCCTGTAATCCCCTTACCAGTCCTGCATTTTTTCTCTCTCGGTCTGAAATGTTCATGTCTCTTTCTACCTCCTCTGTTTATTACCCAATCCGCGGACCGTCAAACCGGTCCTGTGATATTTAATATACCAAAAAAGTTTCCCTTTTACAATCGATTATCTTGCAATAAAAAAATCGATCAGAGAACCGTCCCTCTGATCGATTTATTATTTATTCTGTTTTTTCTTCTTCGTCAGCTATTTTGATATGTACTTCCCTAAGCTGCTTTTCTGTTACGGTGCTGGGTGCGCCGCACATTACATCCTGTGCTTTTCCGTTCATAGGGAAAGGTATTACTTCACGGATGGACTCTTCTCCGGTTAGCAGCATGATCATTCTGTCTACTCCGGGTGCAGCTCCTGCATGAGGCGGTGCTCCGTAGCAGAATGCGTTGTACATAGCGGGGAACTTGGACTTAACTTCTTCCTCGCCCAAGCCTACAAGGTTAAATGCCTTGACCATGATCTCGGGATTGTGGTTTCTTACGGCACCCGATGCGGATTCATAGCCGTTTATTACAAGGTCATACTGGAAGGCTGTGATGGTAAGAGGATCAACCTCTCCTCTCTCTGCTTTTTCAAGTATCTCCAAGCCGCCGTTGGGCATTGAGAAAGGATTGTGGCAGAACTCAAGCTCGCCAGACTCCTCACCTATCTCATACATGGGGAAATCAACTATCCAGCAGAACTGGTACTGATCCTTGTCCATATGTGAAGGACATAAGATACCGAGCTTTGAACGCATAACGCCTGCTGTCTTCTGGGCTACATCAAGCTTTTCGCATGCTGCGATGCCTACGAAGTAACCGGGCTTAAGGTTAAGTGCTGCTACTACCTTGTCCTTTACGGGCTGGATAAACTTAGCTATACCGCCTACTATCTCGCCCTGCTCGTCCATACGGAACCAGTAGGTCTTACGTGCTGTCTGTACTTCTACGTCAGCTACCAACTGATCGATCTGCTTTCTTGTAGCGGTAAAGTCGGATACTGTGATAACCTTTATCTTCTTGCCCGCAAATGCGTCAAATCCGATGTCGGAAAGAACATCCGTAGCATCCTGTATTTCGAGGTCGATACGAAGGTCGGGTTTATCGGTGCCGTACTTTTCAAGTGCCTCAAGATAAGGTATCCTCTTGAAAGGTGCGGGTGTTATCCTCTTATATATTCCGTATTTTTCAAATACGGGCGGTAATACTCTTTCAAATACTCCGAGTACGTCATCCTGCGAAGCGAAAGCCATTTCCATATCTAGCTGGTAGAACTCACCTGGTGTTCTGTCACCGCGGGCGTCCTCATCTCTGAAGCAGGGAGCTACCTGGAAATAACGGTCAAAGCCCGATGTCATAAGGAGCTGCTTGAACTGCTGGGGTGCCTGGGGAAGTGCATAGAACTTACCGGGAAACTTACGGCTGGGTACTATGTAATCTCTTGCGCCTTCGGGTGATGATGCTGTAAGTATGGGAGTGGTGATCTCCAAGAAACCTTCCTCTGTCATGGCACGGCGAAGGTCTGCCACTACCTTGCTTCTGAGCACTATCTTGGACTTAACTGCAGGATTACGAAGATCAAGGAATCTGTACTTAAGTCTGGTGTTCTCATCTGCTTCCGTAGATCTGTTGATCTCGAAGGGAAGCTCGTTATAGATACATTTTCCGAGTATGTCGATCTTCTCAGGTACTACTTCGATATCACCGGTGGGAAGGTTAGGATTCTTGCTGCTTCTTTCTCTTACCGTACCGGTTACTGATATGGTGGACTCGTTGTTGATGCCGTCTAAGATGTCCATCATGTCTTCCGTCTCAACCACTATCTGTGTGGTCCCGTAGAAGTCCCTGAGTACCAGGAATCCCAAGGTCTTGCTGACCTTACGCATGTTTTCATACCAGCCGCAAAGCGTAACTTTTTTTCCGACATCGCTTATGCGGAGTTCATTACAGTTGTGTGTCCTTGATTGTGTCATATCAAAAAGCCTTTCTGTTTCATCTTGATTTTTCATATAAGAATTTTACAAATGTTACCCTGTCTTCTTCGGGTATCTTTTCCAAGTCTATAACGAGTGCGTTTTCCTCGGAAATATAGAGCAACAGATAACCGTGATAGTTTGCCAGCCGGAATACCTGCGGATAGATGTACTCTGCGATGGAATCTATACCGGATTGTGTGAAGTATTCATCATAGAATCTGTATACCGCGGTAATGCTCTTTTTCTTTTTGATCTCGTATCTCTTCATCATGTTGTCCTGGAACTTTTCTTTTCCGGAAAACTTGAAATACAGGAGCAGGAATGCTACCGTGATACCCACTATCATAACGAATTTGCTGCCGAGGTAGGTTGCGTATCCTACAAATGCAACATATATGATCGCTGCGATAATGTCTCTTTTTATGGTCCTGAACCATGAATTAAAGGCACTGTAGGCTTCGATCAGCTGTGCGTTGTACTCGGTTTCTACCACGTATTTGATATTGGTCTCGTCAACGCCGCCGCTCTTTTTCTTTTGCCTAAAATCATAGAGCTTTTTGGAGATGTACTCTATCTTGGCTTTTTTCTTCTTTTTCTGCTGTTTGCTTATGATGAACATGATCACCATGAGCAATATACCGCCGCCAAAGAAACAAGCTATGGTTGTCCAGGTTTTTCTGACCTGTGCCTCATATTCGGCTTTGGTCATTTTCCTGGTCATCCTTACGTTATTGACTACCTTTAAAAGCGCTTCCTCGTTTGCTCCGGCTTTGAACATACTGCTGTCTACGCTGAACTGTATGCCCATACCGTTAACTATGGTGCCGTATACGATCTCTTCGATACCGTCTTCGATGGTCTCATGTATCTTCATCCTGTACATGTTCATATCGGGATGCTTATACATGGTTACTTCGGTCTCAACGTTTTCAAGCTCCGGCAGGATCGACATGGCATATTCGACCATCTGCGTCTCGCTGTATCCTGTGATGTCGAATACTTCCAGGGCTTCGTTTGATTTTTTCTGTATAAAGTATACGGTTACATTGGTTGCGGGATCATAATAAGCAGCTACCACGCCTCTGGTCTCAAACTCGTCCTTTTTTGCATCGGGATTGGCTATGCCCGCATTATTCCAGCTTTCGTTTGAATCCTTCAATGTGGTGGTAAGCTTTATGTATGTATCCGGAACCGTGATCTCCAGGTACTGCATGACATAACTGTCCGTATGCATACCGGGGGTATCTTCCGTATCTGCCGATACCGGCACGTTTAATATCATTACTAACATAAAGAGTAGGCTTAATACTAAGCCCACTCTTTTTGCATTTGCATTAATCATTAAAAACTCCAATCAATTACAGGTTATTATCTAAGCTTTTTCCTGAGGCTGGAAGGAAGCATGCCTGTAAGGCTGTCAAGGCTTATGCCGTTTCTTGTAAGCTTCTCGATAACACGTGTATATGCATCAGGCATCTCTGCTGCTTCGCAGTTGTCAAGCATCTTGTCGAAATCAAGATCCTCTAAGAAGTCCTTAATATCTGTGCTGCTTGAAATATCAACAGTCTTTGAAGGAGCCTTGATCTTTGATGCTGAAGACTTCTTTAATGTTAAGTCTGCAGTAACAAGAGTCTTGTCATTTTCTTTGATCTCGATGTTAGCCTTGGAGCTCTTTACAGAAAGATCGAAATCAACTATAAGATCGTAATCTCTGAGTGAAGACATACCTGTAAATGTTGCTAAGCTGTATTCAAGCTTTCCTGAAGGATTACCTGAAAGGAGCTTTCTTACATTAACATCCTGGAACTCGATGCTGCTTCTGGGAGAACCGGAACGATAATTCTCAAAAGTACCGGTAACCTTGCCGCCGTTGTACTCGCCGGTTACTGCAAAGCCTTTTCTGAGTTCATCGTTTCTGTATGTACCTATCTCGAAGCCGAAGCTCTTGTCATCAGCGATAACATACTGGTATGCTGCTACAAGCTTTGAATCTGCATCGAAAACATGCTGAGCAACTATATCGCCTGCACCGTCTACATAAACTTCAAGTGAAAGCTCATTGAATTTCATCTTATCTATATTATCAAGTATATCGTTTACTCTCTCATAGAACTTATCTACGAACTCGCCATCTTTGTAAAGACCGGTATCTTCAATACGTACAAGGATATCTTCAAGTTCGTTGTCTTTAAGTATTTCATCACATACTGCTTCAACAAGGTCCATCATTACGTCTTCGTCAATGATGACTCTGTATCTTGTAAACTCGCCTTTCGCATTGCCTACGCTAAGCTTAACATCCTTCTTTACGTTGCTGACTTTCTTTATGCTCTTAAGCGCAATCTCTGTATACTTGGAAACAAGCTTCTTGATCTCTTTTGTTGTAGGAACAGCATCCTTTAATGCCTTGAAATCATCAATCCTGTCAAGGAGCTGATCGGGATCGATCTTGTCTAACAGGTCTATAGCTGCATACTCGGGATTGAGCAGAGGTAAGCCTATATAAGCCATAGCATCGTTAAGATCTGCGATAAGGTCGAAATCAAATAAGGTCTTCTTATTGGCTGTGATACCGCCCTTTAACTGAACAGCGCCGTCCTTCATAGCGAAATCAGCTTCAAGCTTTCCGCTGTTAACCCATGTAAGGTCAAGGCTCTTGTTTGTAGCCTTAAGTATCTTCTCCATGAGATCTTCAGCGTCTTTCTTAACATCGATATCGCCGTTAAGAGCAAACTCTGACTCATAGAAATCAAGCAGTTCCATAAGATCGCTGTCATATGCTGTACAAAGCATATCTACAAGATCTTCAACCGCATTCTGTTCTACACTCCTGAAGTAATCCTCATCGGATGAGAATGCCTTCTTTACTGCGTTTCTTGCTGACTTTGAGAAAAGGAATACAGCTCCTACCGCAAGTACTACTGCTAAGATCGCGATGGCTATGATGAGACCTGCGCTAACCTTCTTACCTGTCTTCTCTTTCTTGGGCTTGGGCTGCTTAGGCGGTTTAACGGGTGCTGCAGGTGCATTCTGTGCTGCTACTGCCTGCGCCTCTACCTGTGCCTGTACATTTGCTACCTGAGCCTGGGCATCTGCTGCAGCCTGATCAACTGTTGCTACTGCCTGCTGCTGAACCTCTACTGCATTCTCAGCTGCCTGAACCACTTCCTGCTTTACTTCCTTTACAGCAGCTGCCGCAGCTTTGCTTCCGCAGTTGGGACAAAATGCACTGCCGTCAGGGATCTTACTTCCGCATTTTTCACAAAACATAGTTTAACCTCCCATGAATATGAAACCGTCAGATACTGCTTTGCAGCATCCGGCATATGATGGACTATCTTGCTATAAAAACGTCCATGTCGCATTATATTTAAATACATATAATTACTATTCTAACATTTTACTGCTACGATAGATTGTTGTCAAATAAAATTTTTTTTGATTAAAATAATACATTGCAAAAGGTTTTTTTTATGATAAAATGGTACTATCACTTCTATAAAGAAAGGATTCTTTTTATGAAATTCGGATTTTTTGATGATGCAGCTAAAGAATACTGCATAACCACACCTTTTACTCCTCTTCCCTGGATCAACTACCTTGGGAATGACGGTTTTTACGGTCTGATCTCCAATACCGCCGGCGGATACTGCTTCTACCGCGACGCAAAGCTCAGACGTATCACCAGATACCGTTATAATGATGTACCCGGTGATATCGGCGGCAGACTTTATTACATCAAGGACGGTGCTACCGTCTGGAGCCCCGCTTACCGTCCCGCAGAGACCGAGCTTGACAGCTACGAGTGCAGACACGGTATGGGCTATACCACATTTAACAGCAAAAAAGACGGCGTAAATGCCAAGCTTACTTTTTTTGTTCCTTTAGGAGATGCCTGCGAACTTCATAAGTTAGAGGTTTCCAATGATTCAAACGAAACAAAAGAGCTTACCATCTTCAGCGGTATCGAGTGGTGTCTCTGGAATGCGGTTGATGATTCTCAGAACTATCAGAGAAACTTAAGCATCGGCGAGCTTGAAGTGATCGGCAGCACCATCTATCATAAGACTGAGTTCCGTGAGAGACGTAATCACTACGCTTTCTTTACCGTAAATGCCGATATCGACGGTTTCGATACCGACCGTGACGTATTCTTAGGTGCAAGACGTGCATGGAACAATCCCGTTGCAGTAGAGAACGGAAAGAGCGGAAATACCGTAGCAAGCGGCTGGTATCCAATCGCAAGCCATTCGATCAAGGTTACTCTGGCTCCCGGCGAGAAAAAGTCCTATGTATTCCAGTTAGGCTACATAGAGGTTCCCAATGACCAGAAATGGGAATCAAAGGGCGTTATAAATAAGAAGCCCGCCATCGCTCTTATCAATAAGTACAATACCACCGAAGCATGCGACGCAGCTTTCGATGCATTAAAGAAGTACTGGGAAGAGCTTCTCTCCATCTACCATGTAGAGAGCAAGGATGAGAAGGTTAACCGTATGGTTAATATCTGGCATCAGTACCAGGTTATGGTTACATTCAACATGAGCCGTTCCGCTTCCTACTGGGAGACAGGTATCGGCCGTGGTATGGGATTCAGAGATTCCTGTCAGGATCTGCTCGGTTTCATGCATCTTATCCCCGAGAGAGCACGCGACAGGATCATCGATATCGCTTCAATACAGTTTGAGAACGGTTCAACATATCATCAGTACCAGCCTCTTACCAAGCGCGGAAATGCCGATATCGGCGGCGGTTTCAATGATGACCCGTTATGGCTTGTGGCTTGTACCGCAGCTTACATCCGTGAGACAGGCGATACTTCGATACTTGACCATCCCACTCCTTTCAATAATGTTGAAGGCAGCGAAAAGCCCCTTATGGAGCACTTACGCAGAAGTATCAACTTCACTATCAACAACAAAGGACCTCACGGTCTTCCTCTTATCGGACGTGCAGACTGGAATGACTGCCTGAACCTTAACTGCTTCTCAAGCGAGCCCGGCGAATCCTTCCAGACCTTCGGACCCAGCGAGGGCCCTGTTGCAGAATCTGTATTTATCGCAGGTATGTTTGTTAAGTACGGTAAGGAATATGCTGATATCTGCGAGCATATCGGTCTTACCGATGAAGCTAAGACCATCAGAGCCGAAGTAGACAAGGTTAAGACCGCTACAGAGGAATTCGGATGGGACGGCGAGTGGTTCCTTCGTGCATATGATGCATACGGAAACAAGGTTGGTTCAAATGAATGCGAAGAAGGCAAGATCTTCATCGAGCCTCAGGGCTTCTGTACTATGGCAGGCATCGGCCAGGAGAAGGGATTCGGCGCTAAGGCACTTGATTCCATCTATAAGCATCTGATGAATGATTACGGTATCGAGATCCTTGCTCCCTGCTATACCACATATCACTTAGAGCTTGGCGAGATTTCCTCTTATCCGCCCGGATACAAGGAGAACGGTGCTATATTCACACATAACAACCCTTGGTGTTCAGTAGCGGCTACCGTTATCGGTGATGCTGAGAAGGCTTTCGATATCTATAAGAGAAGCTGTCCTGCATTCCTTGAGGATGTAAGCGAGATCCACCGTACAGAGCCTTACGTATACAGCCAGATGATCGCAGGACGTGCTGCAGCTCATTACGGTGAGGCTAAGAACTCATTCCTTACCGGTACAGCAGCTTGGGTAGTTGTTGATATCACACAGGCTATACTCGGTGTACAGCCTACACTTGACGGACTTGCTATCAAGCCTTGCGTTACCAAGGATTTCGGCAGCTACAAGGTATCACGTAAGTATAGAGGCGCAACCTACAATATCAGTGTTATCCAGGATGGCAGCGGCAAAGGTCTCGTAGTAGACGGCGCATCTGTAGCAGGCAACCTCGTTCCTGCAGCAGCCGGCAAGACTGAGTATAATGTAGAGTACTACATTTAATCTTATTAGTATAGGGGTCTGACCCCATTAAAATTTCATTAACTATAATTAACCCGCGGGGGTCACGGATCATTTCCCGGGACACACATCAAAGAGTGTCCCGAAAAACAATCCGTGGCCCCCAGGTTTTGTATCCTGCTATTTTAACAAAAAAAGGGCTCTGTCCGGACAACATCCCGACTTAATTGTCACCAAAGACAATTAAGATCGGGAATTATCCGTCACGAGCCCTTAATTATGTGTTACTTGATAACAGGCCACAAAACAGGTTGCGGGTTAATTATAGAATATAAATTTTTATACAGTTGCGGACTTTTGCAGATTCTTTCTTCGTTCGCCCTTCATCATGCGCTTGTTCAGGTACATTTCCCTGTCGGCGCGTTTGTATACATCATCGAATACTTCGTCATTTTCCATAAATGCACAGCCCATGGCAAACTTATATGTTGACGATATCATATCGGCACGTAATGCCATTTCCGTTGATTCTACGATGTCTTTTCCTATACCGACACTTACTATTACAAATTCATCTCCGCCTATGCGGTAGAAATGCATGCCCTTCTTCAGGTCTTTTCTTATTACCTGGGCAGCCCCGCGTATAGCGTCATCTCCTGCTGAATGGCCCTGGGTATCATTGATTATCTTAAGGTCATTTAAGTCTATGGAGAATACCGCTACCATATCTTTGCTCTCAAGGTTTTTCGTATCTGCATAAAAGCTTACGCGGTTAAGCGCTCCGGTCATTATGTCGCGTTTAAAGTATTCCACGTGCATGAACATATAGAAAAATGCGACTACCAGTGAAATGACTCCGATAAGTATGCCTCGAAGCATAAATACGGTCTCAACTCCCGTACCGAGCAGTGACAGTACCGTGGATATACATACAACCACTGTCTCACGCCATCTGTCGTACTTTAAGATGTGGATACCGTAGATAAACAGTATCGCCGAGTATATGAGTGAAACCACATGCGGCGTAAATCCGAGCGGTCCTCTCACGAAGTCGCCGTTATCGGCATAGGTAAATACCAGATCGGTGAACAGACCGATAAATGTTATGATTATATTCACGAATGCAGGGATAAGCAGCAGCATCTTTGCCCTATGGCTTTCTTCCCTGATCTCAATAAAGATAAGTGAAAGCATCAGGGTTATACGTACATTGTAACCGAGTACGGTTATGATCTTGTGGATAATGCTCGAGTTCCCTCCGTTTACCATATAATAATCGAAGTTATCGATCACTATAAGGAGTATCAGGAAGAATATGGGTTTTACAAACATGACCGTTACTTCGTGCTCGTATACATCATTGAACCCTATAAATATAATAAGGAAGACTATAATGCATAACGGCAGAAAGTTAAGCTGCACAAGCTGCTGCAGAAACTCATCGTACATACATACGCCCTCCTCTCTTTTCACTTTTTATAACCCGCATCTCATTTCAGTCGGTGTTTGAACTCCGTCTGAAACGAATATCTCCCACCGCCTTCGCTATGCTAAGATGTGGGGGATATCTTAAATTATGTTATGTATTATATCGTACTTTTCTTAAATTATTATAACGTTTTACTTAAGATTTTTTTAATCGCACACTGCCTTGATAGCGGCCATGAGCTCATCGTATGTCTCATATGCGGGAAGCTCGGGATAATCTGCCTTAATCTGAGCGGTGCTCTTAAACAGGAAGCCTGCCTTGCTGTTAAGTATCATGCCGAGATCGTTATGGCTGTCGCCTGCTGCTATGGTCTCAAAGCCTATGGACTGCAGTGCTTTTACGGTGCTGAGCTTTGACTTCTCGCATCTCATCTTAAATCCGGTGATCTCGCCGTTTTCCGCTACTTCAAGAGTGTTGCAGAAAATGGTGGGGTATCCGAGTTTTTTCATCAGAGGTCCGGCAAACTGTGAAAATGTATCACTGAGTATCAGTACCTGTGTAAAGCTTCTGAGTTCGTCCAAAAACTCTTTTGCGCCTGGCATGGGATCTATCTTTGCTATAGTATCCTGGATCTCTTTTAATCCTAAGCCGTGCTCCTTTAATATTCCTATCCTGAATTTCATGAGCTTGTCGTAATCCGGCTCGTCCCTTGTGGTCCTTCTGAGCTCCGGAATACCGCTTGCCTCTGAAAAGGCGATCCAGATCTCAGGTACAAGTACACCTTCTAAATCCAAACACACTATATTCATTACATATACCTTGACGCAGGCATGGTGCATATCGGTGATCTGCCTGCTTATGTCACCGACTAAAAAACAACAGTATCGCGTTTAGTATAATACCCCGGCTGTGTTTTGTCAATGAAGGGTTTTCATTTACAGGTTTGTCATTTTTCACAAAATAGCTATATGCTCCCGTAAAAATTTTTACTTGCCTTTTTTCTGTATTATTGATAAAATATTTGAGTTTGAAGATATAATGAATCAGCACATAATTATAAGAGGTTTGAAATGAAACGCGAAGATATCAGAAATATAGCAATTATCGCACACGTAGACCACGGTAAGACCACTCTGGTCGATGCGCTGCTCCGTCAGAGCGGTGTATTCAGATCCAATCAGGTGGTTGAGGAAAGAGTCATGGACTCCAACGACCTTGAAAGGGAAAGAGGTATCACCATCCTTTCCAAGAATACCGCGGTTAATTATAACGGTGTCAAGATCAATATCATTGATACTCCCGGCCATGCCGATTTCGGCGGCGAGGTTGAGCGTGTACTTAAGATGGTTAACGGTGTTATCCTGGTCGTTGATGCTTTTGAAGGCCCGATGCCCCAGACCAAGTTCGTTTTAAAGAAAGCTTTGGAGCTTAATCTCCCGGTTATATGCTGTATCAATAAGATTGACAGACCCGAGGCAGATCCCAAGCGTGTAATCGATGAGGTACTCGAACTCTTTATCGAGCTTGATGCAAGCGATGAGCAGCTTGACTGTCCTTTCGTTTATGCTTCCGCTAAGTCAGGTGTGGCTATTTTAGAGCTTAATGATACACCTCAGAATATGAAGCCTCTCTTTGATACTATACTGGAGTACATCCCCGCTCCCGAGGGTGACCCCGACCGCGGAACTCAGGTACTCGTAAGCACTATCGACTACAATGAGTATGTAGGCAGGATCGGTGTCGGTAAGGTTGACAACGGTACCATCAAGGTAGGCCAGGAGGTTGTGATCGTTAACTATCACGATCCTTCCAAGCAGAAAAAAGTTAAGGTCAGCAAGCTTTACGAATATGACGGCTTAAAGAAGGTTGAGGTACAGGAAGCCGGTATCGGTTCGATAGTAGCTTTCTCGGGTATAGAGGATATCCATATCGGCGATACTCTCTGCTCTCCCGAAGATGCCACGGCTATTCCTTTCCAGAAGATCTCCGAGCCCACTCTTTCCATGAACTTTGTAGTCAATGATTCTCCTTTGGCAGGCAAGGAAGGCAAATGGGTTACATCACGTCACTTAAGAGACAGACTTTTTAGAGAGCTTAATACAGATGTGAGCTTAAAGGTTGAAGAGACAGATACTACCGAAGCATTTAAGGTTTCGGGACGTGGCGAGCTTCATCTTTCCATACTTATAGAGACCATGAGACGTGAAGGTTATGAGTTTGCGGTAAGTAAGGCACAGGTTATCTACAAGAAGGGCGAGAACGGCGAAAAGCTCGAGCCCATGGAGAAGGCTTATGTCGACGTACCCGATGAGTTTTCAGGTACCGTTATCGAGAAGCTCAGCAGCCGTAAGGGTGAACTTCTTAACATGTCCACAGTTTCCGGCGGATATAACCGTCTGGAATTCAGTATCCCCGCAAGAGGTCTTATCGGATACCGCGGCGAGTTTATGACCGATACAAAGGGTAACGGCATACTTAATACGATATTTGACGGATACGGCCCTTACAAGGGAGATATAGCTTTCAGAAAGCAGGGAAGCCTGATAGCTTTCGAGAGCGGTGAGTCGGTAACATACGGTCTTTACAATGCCCAGGAGCGCGGTACTCTGTTTATCGGACCCGGTGAGCAGGTATATGCAGGCATGGTAGTAGGTCAGAGCGGCAAGGGCGAGGATATCGAGCTTAACGTATGCAAGAGAAAGCAGATGACCAATACACGTTCATCAAGCGCGGATGAAGCTTTAAGACTTACTCCTCCCAGGATCCTGTCACTTGAACAGGCTCTTGAGTTTATCGATGATGATGAGCTCTTGGAGATCACTCCCAAGAACTTAAGGATCAGAAAGAAGATACTTGATCCCACACTCAGAAAACGTGCAGGTTTCAAAAAAGGTTAAAAATATAGAGACTTCATATTTGGGGTATGAAGTCTCTGTTTTTATATGTTTTATATGTTTTATATGTTTTTATGCGTTTTATCTATTAATATCCGGTTTTGATCTTGTCTGTTTATATCTGTTTATCGGTAACAGGTATCTTCTTTCTTATCGCTTCTAAACGCTTAAATACAAAAGATTCCACATCCTTCAGCTTTTTAACCTTTGCCTGTTCAAAGATGTCACCGTATATTTTTTTCATAAGTTCTATCGATACCGATCTTCTGTTTTTGGTATTGGGCGGTCCGCAGAGCCTGAAACGCTCGGCTGCGAGCATATTTGTGAATGCTCTTTCCCCGTACCAAGAGAAAAACTCCGTGACAAATGAAAGGATATCTTTCGTTTCATCATCTATAAGCTTATCCGGAGTAATATTAAAGTATTTTATAAGACTTTCCTTTAATACTGTGCTGCTCTCAGGAGTATTTTCCGTGAAAAACAGATTTTCCTTATACGCTTCCGCCACCACTCTGTACGGTGAATTGCCGTTTCCCTTGGTGGGCTGGTAAACATCCTCAAATACAGGTTTATTTAAGAACTTAAGCGACAGTATCTGTGCCCATAAAAGAAGTACGTCCAGATGTGCCTGGCTTAACGGATAAGGGCTTTTATCGATGATGTACTGCGCTATAAGAAGTATCCTACTGTCTAAGATCGGCTTATAGAGCTTTGTAAGGCATTTACGGTATGCCACTTCCGTAAGCTTGTCCCTGTTGTCCGTAAGAAGCTCACGGAAGCTGTTTTTGTCGGTATAGAGCCTGTACAGGGTCTGAGTATATTCATTCGAAGGGATCGTATCCATGCCGCAGTAAAGCACTATAGTGGTCTCACCCCAGCCAAGGAGCTTGGCAAGCGGCTTTTTCCCTATAGCATACTTCTGGAGCATCTTATTCAGTTCTTCTTTGCTGATACTCTTCTTCTCCATATAATACCTGTTTAGTTAGAAAACATTGGCGATAACCCACGGGATACCATAGGATATCAGACACATTATGGCTGTTGCCATGAAAAGTCCCAGTATTACTGCCGGGAAGGCTTTTTTAAACTTTATATTTAATAAGGAAGCGATAAGTGAGCCTGTCCATGCTCCGGTACCCGGCAGGGGTATGCCGACGAACAGCATTAAGCCCACAAATTCGTATTTTTTGATCTTATCGCTCTTACCCATTGACTTGGTCTCGAGCTTTTCTACTATGGGCTTGAAAAGCTTTGTCTTTTTAAGCCATGTAAAGATGGGTGTGATAAGCAGCAATATGAACGGTACCGGGATGATGTTTCCGGCTATACATACGCCTATGGCCCTGAAAAGGGGGATACCTTTTATTGCCGCTATGATGAGACCACCTCTTAACTCGATGATCGGTACCATAGATATTATAAAGCATACGAGCTCATCCGGAAGTCCCGCAAGCTTTCCCGCAAGTTTGCCCGCAAAGGAGTTTTCTGCTTCCTCTGTCTCGGCATCGGTTACCGTCTGTGTTGTTTCTGTTTTGTTGTCCGAAGCGGCATCTGTTCCGTTGTTGCTATCCTTACTGCATGCCGTCATTATCATCACCGAAAAGGTTAAGATAAGAAGTATCAGGATAATCCTTCCGGTATTTTTCACATCGATCATCTATAATCTCCCAAGCATATAAAAATAAAAGCCTCAAACCAAGTTTGAGGCAATGTGTGTGACAAGATTCGAACTCGCGACCTTCTGGTCCGTAGCCAGACGCTCTATCCAGCTGAGCTACACACACATTCGTATTTCTACGACCGCTATAACTGCTTCGCAATTACAACATCTGATATAATACCTCAATATCATGTTTATGTCAAGCACTTTTTAAGAAATTTCAAGCTCCACGGGGCAATGGTCCGACCCTAAGATATCTGACAGGATCTTGGCGTCTTTTATCCTGTCTTTAAGCTTTTCCGATACCACAAAATAGTCTATACGCCAGCCTGTATTCCGCTCTCTGGATTTAAACATATATGACCACCAGGAATAGGCTTCCTTTTTATCGGGATATAAATACCTGAAGGAATCGATATAGCCGCTTTCAAGTACCTTTGTGAAGCATTCTCTTTCTTTGTCGGTAAAGCCTGCGTTCATATGATTGCTGTCCGGATTTTTAAGGTCTATCTCCTTATGAGCTACATTAAGGTCGCCGCAGTAGATGACGGGCTTCTTTTTTTCAAGTCCTTTTATATATAGAAGAAAGTCCTTTTCCCATACCATACGGTAGTCGATACGTGCAAGCTCCCTCTGGGAGTTCGGTACGTAGACAGTAACTACGTAATAATCGGGGTATTCAGCTGTGATAACCCTGCCCTCATGGTCATGCTCTTCGATGTTTATACCGTAGGTGACGTTTATCGGCTTTTCCTTGGTAAATAGAGCGGTACCCGAGTAACCCTTTTTCTCCGCATAGTTCCAGTATTGATGATAACCTTCTAACGGAAGCTCAAGCTGTCCTTCGGAAAGCTTGGTCTCCTGAAGACAGAATATATCGGCGTCCGTCTCCTTAAAGAAATTCAGGAAACCTTTTTGCATGCAGGCTCTAAGTCCGTTTACGTTCCAAGAAATGAATCTCATTTTTATCTTCTCCGTTGTTTAGCAGAATTAACGGGAAGAACTTTAAAGGCTCTTCCCGTATAATAGAAAAATCCTATCTTTATTTTTTCAGAGGACCGCTTCTGTAGGATGAGCTTCCGGGCTCATTCTCGAAGTAATTCGACTTTGCGCTTTCCTCTAAGCCGCTGGTATTGGGAGCGGGTCTCTGATTCTGACCGCCGTTCTGGTAATTGCCATATTGTACGTTAGGATTATAGCCGCCGTTATTAGGCCTGTTATTTGCTCCTCCGTATTGTACGTTCTGATTGTAATTACCGGTATTCGGACGGTTATTGTTGCCGCCGTACTGTACGTTCTGGTTCTGATTGTAATTGTAAGAGTTGCCGTTTTGCCCGTTCCGGTAACCGCCCTGGTTGTTGTACCCGCGGTTGGCATTGTTGGTGTTATAACCACCCTGATTGGCTTGATATCCGTTTTGATTTGCGTTATAGCCGCCCTGACGGTTGTTATACTGGTTGTTTCCGCTGTAATAACCGCCCTGCTGGCCGGTACGCTGTGCGTCTCTTACATCACCGGTCATGCTGGAATTGTATGTCTGACCGTTGTATGTTCCTCCGTAGCCTGCGCTCATCCTGTCTCTTGAGCTGTACGGATTTGCTCCGTGATTTACTGTCGAACTGTAAGGGTTTGCCGAGGTGTTTGGTCTGTTGTTGTTACCAAAGAGCTTGCCCATCTCTATACCGAGCTTATTAACACCCTGTTCGACCTTTTCTCCTATCCTTTGTCCAAATGTGCCGGAGTTCTGATAACCGTTTGCACCCTGTCCGTTAAACATTCCATTTACGGTCTGCTTCGGGCTCTCTAATTGAGGCTCGCCGTTTATCTCACTGAGCATCTTTTTTTCTTTCGATGACTGAACTGCTTTTCCTATACCGCAGCCTATCATTACTGCTCCAACTCCTACCAGACCTGCCGCTATGGTCATGACCTGGGAGAACATTCCGGGATTTGTAAGTTCAGGTGAAAGCTTTATGGCTCCGATAACGGTACATGCCAGTACTGCAAGCGCCACTCCGGTTTTCTGGAAAAATTTCTTTATCTTTCCCACTTATAAAACCTCGTTTATCAGCTCTTAAGCTCCATCAGCTTCTGCTTTAACTCGCCTTCGATCCTGCCGAGTTCTACTTCGGCTGCCTGACGCTTTGCCTTGCCTTCGGACTGGATCTTCATTACTTCGTCAAGAGTACTGATAAGATTTTCGTTTGTAGTCTTAAGAGTCTCAATATCAACTACCGATCTCTCAGCTTCCTTAGCTGTCTCAATGGTAGCCATTTTCAGTGTTTCTGCGTTCTTCTTTAAGAGCTCGTTAGTCATATTGGTAACTGCCGACTGTGCTGCCGTTGCCTGACGTCCGTGCTCGATACCGAGTGCCAGAACCATCTGTGATTTCCACAGAGGAATGGTATTAACGATCGAAGACTGGATCTTTTCTACCATCAATGTATCATTGTTCTGAAGCATTCTGGTCTGGGGACCCATCTGAATGGAGATCATACGGGTAAGCTCAAGATCGTGAAGCTTTTTCTCAAATCTCTCACAAAGATTGTTGTAATCGTTGTAAGCCTGTGCATCTTCCTGTGAACCTGATGCCTCAGCTTTCTTGCGGAGCTCCTGAAGCTCACCGGCACGTACTTCTGCAAGTCTCTTTTTACCGGCTATGATGTACATTGTAAGCTCTTTATAATACTTGAGGTTCAGATCATACATCTGGTCAAACAGAGCTATGTCCTTCATAAGTGTTACCTGATGCTGTTCGAGCATCTCAACGATCTTATCAACATTTGCCTCTGCCTTTGTATAGTTAGCTTTCATGGTTGCGACATCGCGCTTTTTCTTCTGGAACCAGCCGGCTATACCCTTTTTCTCAGGCTCGTCAAGTGTTTTAAGCTGTACAACGAGTGATGAAAGAGTTTCACCGATCTGTCCGAGATCCTTTGTCTTTACACTGTTAAGTGCCGACTCTGAGAATGATGCGATATGCTGCTGTGCAGCCGCACCGTATGTCATGACCATATTGGAATCCGAAATATCTATCTTGGTAGCAAAATCGGCTACGATAGCTTTTTCCTCTTCGGTAAGCATATCTTCACCAAGCTGTACTACGTTCTCCTGCTGCGCGTTCTGCTGTTGCTGCTCTGCCTCAGGTGTGAGTGTCAGAGTGGGTGCAGCGGGTACAGCTGTTGCCTGTACTGCCTGAACTGCCTGGGGCATATTGGGTGCCTCGATCGCAGAAGGCATTGAAGGTGCGGTTACCGCAGCCGGAGCTGCAGGTGCTGCCATCGCATTAGGTTCAAGTGTTAATGAAGGTATTCCGTTATCCATAAATTATATCCTCCCGATCGTCACATCGACTTAATTCTTAATGTGACATATATTACCATATTTCTTTAAGCTATTATAGTATTGCTTTTCTTAAATAGACCTTAAATCTTCTTATTATAATGCAAATTATACGATCTTATTTTACTTCATGGATGAAATGGGATCATCCTTAAGACCTTCCTGCGCAAGCATGCCTTCCATTACCTTTATCTCGGCTGAAATGTCAAGCGCATCATCTGCATAAAGAGCATCGAGCTGTTTGTCAAATGCCGCAAGGCTTGTGTCCATCATTTCCTCAACCTTACCCTTGGTACCGTCGATGTTCATACCGGATATTCCGGTCTCGTCCATTCTGTCGTATGCGTTAAGAAGCTTCAGAGTGGTCGGCAGATAGTAATTGAAGAACTTTCTTACCTGGCTCTTCTTGGAAGGGTTCTCCACGATGAAGTTTACTATCTTGGTGGTAACATCCTCCAGATGAACTATCTGGGCGGAGACCTTTTCATCTTCGATAGCTTTGTTCAGACGTCTCATTTCAGAGATTGCCTTTTCTTCTTCGTCGAGCAATGTATCTATCGCCTGGTCACCCGTTCTCGGTCTCTTTTCGATCTCGGGTTCAGGTTTCTTTTCTTCCTTTTTAACCTCTTCGGGAGCAGGTGCCGGTTTTGCCGAAGTATCCTCAAGCTCTACCAGCTTCTTTGGCCAGAACATTTTACTGATAGCCCAGCCGCAGAATGATGATAACCCTGCCAGCACCATGCCTGAAGCCGTGGCGGGGAATACGAGCACTCCGCCAACAAAAGCCGCAGCTGCCACATATATCGGCCCTGCTGAGCTCCAGGGGCTTTTTTTAAACGTCTTAGCCATGTTTACTGTTACTCCTTCTGTCAAATGCCTCTTCCGTCATTTAACGTATTATCTCTTTAAGCTTACTTCTCCGTCATCTGTTACCTTAAGTACATATTCATCTGAGATATACCACTTGATAACGGTATCGCCCTTCTTTTCGATGATCTCGTACTTGTATCCTTCTCTGTCGACTGTAGGTTCAACCTTCTTCCAACCCATACGCTCTTCCTGGATACTGAGTGCAGAATCCTTCATTGCGAAGTCCTTAATGCTGAATCTTTCTCCGCCGCCCTCATATGTATCAACAAGAGCTGTGTATGAAGAATACTTTTCGGTAAGCTTTATTACTCTGCCCGCATAATCAAACTCGGGCTTGGTAGCTACTATCTTATTCAATGTGCTGAGAGCCTTAAGCATCGACTGCTCAACATCAACCTGTGCCTGGTAGTAGTACTCAAAGTTCTTTGCTCTGGTACGTCTCTCCTCTGCATCATTATGAAGTATGCACTTGTTGAACATCTCTGCAGCTTCACTGTACTTAGCTGAGGCAGCCTTGATGTCCGATCTCTTTGCAAGCTCTTTTGCTTCTTCATAAAGCTTGTCGGCTTCATTATAATATACACTGTTCTTTACATCTACCAGCTTGGCATTGAGCTGTTTGAAACGCTCAACATCTGCCTTGGGTGCCGGATCTGTAAGACCGATGTTATACATAATATTCTTGATCGATGACTCGATCTTAGCCCAGTTGGTATATACAAGGAAACCAAGTACTGCAACTACTGCAAGCGGGATGAGAACCTTTAAGAAACCGAAATAATTTCTGACAACCTTGGGACCCTTCTGCTTTCTGGCTGTAGTGGTACGCTCACGCTCGGGCTTTGCACGGCCTGCCGAAGCTGTAGTTGATGCAGCGGCTGCCTTAGGCTTGGATGCTGATGACGATGAAGAAGGAGCTGTGCTCTTAACTTCTGTGTCTATCCTGCAGCCTATAACCGTCTTACCCTTAAGCTGTTCCTTGGCTGCAAGCATACGCTTCTTCATGTAGGAAGCCACAAACAAAGCCATGGCTGATATGCCTGCACCTATGATGATCACCGTTATGATAGCCTGTACCTTGGAATTGTTCGCTCCGACTATGATCAATATAAGAGCAAGTACGGAAGCCACTATAGCTACGAAAGCTACTGAAGATGCTATAAGGTTGAACTTCTGACATGTCAGATAATCCTTTACATTCTTGTTGCTCTTGCGTACTACTATTTCCTCAGCTGCTGCTATCTCCTCGTCTGTACCTATTCTGGAAAGATTGTTTAAAGTATCATCCAATATCTCATTGAGAACCTGTCTTGTTTCGTTATCATTTGCTGCGTTTAGGGCATTTCGGGCAGCAATAAGCCTGAAATACAAGTGTTCAGATTCGCTCGAGAAAATTTCGTCTACTGTCATTTTGTACTCCGCCTTTCACTAAACTTAATGCCTTGCCTCTTCTTCCCTAATCCTGATATCGATCTCACGCATCGAATTTTCTATATCTTTAATTTTCTGATTTGCTACAGAACGTCTTTCATCAACTGCCTTGCTTCTGTCTTTAAGGGCCTGTAAGCTCTCCTTCTTGGCTGAGATGACTGACTGGTTTTCTTCGATCGTCTCATTAAGTGCTGCGAGATCTTTATCAAACTTTTCCTTAACTTTCTGATGCTCTTCGATGGTAGCCTTGCTGTTGATCTGTGCTACTTCAAACTGGTTCTTTATGGAATCAAGCTCTTTCTCAGCATTTTCCCTGTCTTCGGTCTTCTGCTTGTAGAGCATTACCTTCTTACGCTTTCCGGATGCTGCCTTCTCACGGAATATCGCTTCGATCTCACCTGCAAGCTCTACTGCTGCAAATGCTGTACGAAGATCATCCTTGAGCTTAAGAAGTCTCTTCTTTTCTGTCTGTTCTTTATAAGTGTATCTGTTCTCCGACTCCTGTGCCTGAGCTTCAAGATCTTTCTTTCTGCTCTGTGCGTTGAACAATGTTGCGTTAACCTGGTTTTCAAACTGCATGAACTGATTTCTTTCCAGATCATACTGTTTTTCTATTTCGGCCTTCTGCAGCATGCACTCATTGATCTCGGATGCGATCTCAACTCTCTGCTGGATAAGCTTTTCCTTTTCGGACTTAAGCGCTCCTACTGCCATATCTTCCTGCATCCTCAGATCTTCTGCATGCTTCTTGAGCTGTGCATGTCTCTTTTCTTCATCCATCTTCTGATGAAGCTCTTCTTCACGTCTTCTTTCCTCACGCTGTCTGAGCTCATCACGACGCTGCTTTTCTGCAAGACGCTCAGCCTCAACTGTCTCTGCTTTAGCCTGAGCACTCTTTACTTCCTCGGTGCTGGCTGCTGCTGTTGCTGCCATATGCTGTGACAGGATAGCCGGAGCAGGAGTGTTGGGATTGAGAACTCTCTGGATCTCATACTGTGCTGCGGCTGCTTTTGCTGCTGCGATCCTTTCTGCTTCCCTTTGTGCACGCTCAGCTGCTTCTTTTTCAAGCCTTGCCTTTTCTTCTGCTTCCCTTGCTGCCTTCTCTGCGGCTGCTCTGGCTGCTCTTTCCTTGGCTACGCGCTCAGCCTCGGCCTTTTCTTTGGCAATACGCTCTATCTGTGCTCTTTCTTCTGCTTCTCTTTCTTCTTTTGCGATCCTTGCGGCTGCAGCCTTAGCTCTTTCCTCAGCTTCCTTCGCGTTTCTTTCGGCTTCTTCTCTGGCTTTTTCTTCAGCTTCCTTTTCAGCCTGCTCGGACTCTATACGTTCTCTTTCTGCTCTTTCTATCTCAAGGCGGGCAGCTTCTTCTCTGGCCTTATCCGAAGCAAGCTTTCTTGCTGCTTCAACCTTAGCCATTGTAGCCTTTCTTTCTTCCTCGGCTCTTCTTGCATCCTCTTTTGCCTTACGGATAGCTTCTTCTGCCGCTCTTCTTCCGGCTTCTTCAGCTTCTCTCTTCTGCTCCTCGGCTCTGCGGATGGCTTCTTCTGCTGCTCGTTTCTGTTCTTCTTCCCTGCGTTTTTCTTCTTCCGCAAGTCTTGCTGCTTCTTCGGCTGCTTTTCTTTCAGCCTCTTCTTTGACCTTTCTTTCTTCCTCAGCCTTTCTTGCTGCCTCTTCGGCTGCTAACCTTTCGGCTTCTTCTTTTGCCCTTCTTTCTTCCTCAGCCTTTCTTGCTGCTTCTTCGGCTGCCTTTCTTTCGGCTTCTTCTTTTGTCTTTCTTTCTTCCTCAGCCTTTCTTGCTGCCTCTTCGGCTGCTTTTCTTTCGGCTTCTTCTTTTGTCTTTCTTTCTTCCTCAGCCTTTTTTGCTGCCTCTTCGGCTGCCTTTCTTTCGGCTTCTTCTCTGGCCTTTCTTTCTTTCTCGGCCTTTCTTGCTGCCTCTTCGGCTGCTATCCTTTCAGCTTCCAGACGCTGTTTTTCTTTTCTTTCGGCTTCGGCCGCCTCGTTTCCGGCCCAGGTGATCGTATCGATCCACTCCTTAACCACCTTGTCCATGCTGGCTGTCGAATACTTGTTGTTAAAAATTACACGTAACTTTAATACACGTCCGTTCAACTCTATGAAGACATAGTAGTTGCAACACATGGACGACAATACACGTCTAATAAAACCGCCTGTAATTTTTCCAAAAGAATATTCTATAAGAGCAAGCTTTGACTGATTAACGCCGCCCTTAACCATATCGTCATAAACACTCTGAAGTATCTCGGGACCTTTTTTGCCGTCAGCGGTATCGTTGCCGACATGAAGAAGCTCGATGGTCTTTTCTTCGTCAACGTCACTGAGCACAAAGCCCTGCTTCTCGTTCTCGCTCGGGATCCAAGCTAAAAAATCACGTGGCTGGCCGCTCTGGCTGACCGACTGAAGATTTACCTTAAAGCCGTCGGGGATCACGATCCTGTAGCCGGTACCAAAGACAATATTATTGTCATTGAAAGTAAACTCCGCCACATCATTTTCGTCCATCATTTCACCGAGGGAATCCTGGAAAGAATTCAATGCACGTAAAAGGTCACCCAGCGACTTGCCGGATTCTTTTGTGTTTTTCCCGGTGGCCTGATTCTCTGATCTGTCCATAATTAACCTCCATGCTGTTTTTTTTACAGCTTTTTAAACCCGCAAGATCTCTTTACGGATTTATATCTGTCAAGACTGCGCCCTACCCCGGCGCAGGCCCATTGCCGTCGTTCGTCCGTAACGACAAATAGGCGATAAAAAACAATATCCCCATTATTTTTTATCATACTATGTTATTATACACTTTTTTTATATATAAATCAACAAAAATCAATAAAATTCAGCCTTTTTCCGTGAATTTCTTTCTGCCTTCAAGGAAATACCACAGTATACCGCTTATCACAGGTATTACAATAAGCAATATCGCGTTATCCGTAATGCTTTCCGGAAGCAGCATTATCAGGTAATTGATCCCATTGAATATGGCATGGAATATGATCGAAGGAATGATCGATCTGTATTTATATGCAATGTATGCCATAAACAGACCGAGTATGCCTGCATATATGCCTTGTACCAGATTCAGATGGAATATACCGAAATACACAGCTGAAAGGATAATGGCAAGCACCGGTATCATTTTTCTCTTTAACCTGGTAAGGATTATACCGCGCATGATGCATTCTTCGTTTATCGGAGCCAGCAGTACGGTAAGTACTATCATCTTCCAGTCGTAGCTGGATAGCCCGACACTGTCCATCAGATCATTATAATCGTCTATTGCCTTAGGCGATACCGAATAAATGATCGCAACTATTATGCTGGTAAAGAAGAACAGTCCGACCGCCGCAAAGAACAGTCCGCCTATTATGTCAGGCTTGATGATCTTTTTGCACGATGCCTTAAACTCACCGAGACCATATCCCTTGCAAAAGCACTTTTTATACCATATTACGGCCACTATCATGGAAACGATCGTCGAGACAAAGCTCATCGTTACCACATCTATCGAATCCATAAGAAGGTTGTAAACCTGATCATAAGGCATCGAATCCGGGATAGTGGGTCCCAGTTCGATCATCTTGATGATCATCATTGGTACGGTAACAACCACCTGTATAAGCAAAAATACAATCATTATCAGGAAGCAGATTATTGCCTCCATGACAGGATTTTTGTTTTCCCGGTACTGCTTAGGTACATATCTTTGCCCGTCAGTATCAGCTAAAGGCTGAGGAGTAATATATTCACCTGACTGCACAGTCGGCACCGATTCATATAGTTTTTTTTCATTATTTTCTGCCATGATCAAACCCTTTTACGGATCAACCAGTCGTTTATCCGTTTCAAAAACATCAGATATAAGCCTGAAAAGCTTCACTATCAGTCTGCCTTTAGACGTGATGCTGTAGCTTCCGTCGGCATTTTTCTCTATTGTCCCTGTAGTAAGCTGTTCATCAAATCTTTTTTCAAAAGCACCGTACTCCGTTACATACTTATCTACGAAAATCTCGCTTATCTCATCCTCGGTATAGGTTCTTTCATCGAAAGTATCCATATAGCTTAACATGAATACGGAGACCGATCTTTCAACCGTGACCGGGATCAGTGTAAAGAATACCATATTGATACTGCAGCACAGGATGAAAACAAGTACCACATCCTTTGCCGAAAGCCAGGTTATGCCTTTAAGCTTTTTAAACAGCACCATAAGTACCGAAGCGATGATGCCCGAGATCACGATAAGCACTATGCCGCGGTACATAAGTACATGCATGCCCGAAAAAATAGGCAGCCTTATCAAAAGTACAAGTAAAAAGAACGAAACGACATAAAGTACTGCGTATGTCAGAAGTGTCAGTAATATTTCCCTGACAGCCGAGTTTTTAACCGGCTTGAATGTTTTTTTCTCCGAAGTATCCATAACTTCTCCCCCCGAAAAAGCTATTATTCTTCCTCGTTTGCAGGCACGTCGGCTACGCTGAACAATGCTTCCACAAACGACTGCGGATCGAATTTCTGAAGATCGTCAATATGCTCGCCCACGCCGATATATTTTACCGGGATACCGAGCTCCTTCTGGATGGCTACAGCTATTCCTCCCTTAGCAGTACCGTCAAGCTTTGTGATGATGATGCCTGTGATGTCTGCCACTTCGCTGAACTGCTTTGCCTGTGCCAGAGCATTCTGTCCTGTGGTACCGTCCAGAACAACAAGTGTTTCACGGTAGCAGTCCGGATATTCACGGTCCACTACCCTGTTGATCTTTTTAAGCTCGTCCATAAGGTTTTTCTTGTTATGAAGACGCCCTGCGGTGTCACATAACAGGACATCTGTCTTTCTGGATTTTGCTGCATTTACGGCATCAAAAACAACCGCTGCCGGATCGGAACCTTCGGACTGCGCGATGATATCCACACCTGCACGGTTGGTCCATTCGGTCAGCTGTTCGATGGCTGCCGCACGGAAGGTGTCGGCTGCTGCAACAAGTACCTTTTTGCCCATGCCTTTAAGCTGGCCTGCCAGTTTTCCTATGGATGTGGTCTTTCCTACTCCGTTAACACCGATGACCATAACTACGGACTTACGGTTTTCAAACTCATATGCGTCTTCCGGAACAGACATCTGCTCAACTATGCTGTCCATCAGGAGCTGCCTGCATGCCTCGGGTTCCCTGATCTTATTCTCTTTTACTTTTTCTTTAAGGTTTTCAACTATGGATTCGGTAGCGTTTATACCGATATCGGCCATGATAAGAGTCTCTTCCAGCTCCTCGTAAAAGTCATCGTCAATGGACGAAAAGGCGCTGAAGATGCTGTTAAGACCGTTCGCTATGCTCTTTCTGGTCTTAGAAAGCCCCGAAACCAAACGGCTGAAAAATCCTTTTTTCTTTTCTTTTTCTTCTCCCATAAAAAACCCCTTATGTCTTTTTTATCTCCCACCTCATCAGTCACCCTACGGGTGACAGCTTCCCCTCAAGGGGAAGCCTTAGGTGGTTTATTTGTCTAGGTCATCTTCGATCAGGCTCACCGATACGAGTGTGGAGACACCCTTTTCCTGCATGGTGATGCCGTAGAGGATATCCGCAGATGCCATGGTACCGCGTCTGTGGGTGATAACGATGAACTGTGAGTTCTTGGTCAGCTTATGCAGATAGCTTGCATAACGCTTTACGTTTGAATCGTCGAGCGCTGCCTCTATCTCATCAAGCAGACAGAACGGTGAAGGCTTTAAGTTCTGTATCGCAAACAGCAGGCTGATCGCAGTAAGTGCCTTCTCTCCTCCTGACAGCTGCATCATGTTCTGCAGTTTCTTTCCGGGCGGCTGCGCTATGATCCTGATACCTGCTGAAAGGATGTCCTCATCCTCGATAAGTTCCAGTTCTCCCTTTCCGCCACCGAAAAGCTCTCTAAACACGTTGTTGAACTCGGTCCTGATAAGCTCGAATCTTTCGGAGAACTGCTTTCTCATAGCCTCGTCAAGTTCGTTTATCATAGTTGTGATCTTTTCCATGGATTCGGTAAGATCCTTCTTCTGACCGCTTAACAGCTCATATCTTTCTGATACGTTCTTGTAATCTTCAATGGAATTAACGTTTACGTTTCCGAGCTTCTTGATCTCCTGGCGGCACTCGTTTATGTTCTTTCTTGCCGCGGAAGCCTTGAAATCTTCATCATAGTAGCTGCGTGCGGTAGAAAGTGTAAGCTGGTACTCCTCCCACATATAAGTGGTGGCCGCATCCATGATCTCACCTGTCTTTTCACGCATACCCTGAAGTCTCATGACTTCTTTTTCAAGGTCATTTATGCGCTTTGTAAGCTCTGACCAGGAGTTGAAGAACTCCTTATGATCGTGGTTGATCTTATCTTTTTTGCCTGTAAGTTCTTCGATGGCACTCTTTAAGCTTTCGGATTCCTTGTTGAAGTTTTCTATCTCTGTCCTGCAAAGCTCTATCTGTTTATTCTTTTCTTCGAATTCCTTACGGTTTTCTTCCTCGCCGTTTCTTATCCTTTCGCTGTCGCTCTTTAAGCGCTCGATATCGGAATCGATACGTGCGATATTTTCATCGGAATAACCGCAGGCCTGCTCGATATTGGAATATTCGACGGTGATATCGGACAAAAGCTTTGAAGCCTCTTCCTCTTTAGCCTTTGCCTGTCCCATTTCGTCACCGGCTTTTTCGATATAGCTCTTAAGCTCGAGATTCTTTTTCTCGTTCTCGGAAAGGCTCTGCTTCTGTACCTCAAGCTCCTGTTTAAGCTCTTTGGTCTTTTGCTCGATGGTGCCCGATTCCTTCTTGTAATCGGATATCTTTGTCCTTATATCGTTTAAGTGCTCGGACTCCTTCTTTAACTCAAGTCCGGCAGTATTCTGGTCTACGTAAAGGTCCCTTAACAGGGCTCTTACATTGTCGATATCCTCACGGATCTTTTTCTTTTCGTCCGAAACGGCCGCTTGGTTTTTACGTGCTTCTTCAAGCTCAGCCCTCTTTGTCTTTACCTGTGCTTCGAGCTCTTCTATCTCACGTTTACGTCCAAGCAGGTTGCCCTTGTTTTTAAATGCACCGCCGGCTATCGAACCGCCGGGTGACAAAAGCTCGCCCTCCAGGGTTACAAGGCGTACGTTATAATCATACTTTCTGGCTATAGCCAAGGCATTATCTATATTGTCGACTACGACAAAGCTCTTTAACAGATGACTTACGATACCTGCGTATTTCTTGTCAGCTATGCTTAATGATGCCGCATCGCCTATTACGCCTTTTTCGTCAAATACCTCTTTGTCGACCTTACCCCTGTTACCGTCTCCGATGGAAGTAATGGGGAGGAATGTAGCTCTTCCGGCCTTCTCTTTTTTAAGGTATTCGATTACGTCCTTGGCTGTCTTTTCGTCCTCGGTAACGATATGCTGTATTGATGCTCCGAGTGCCGTTTCAACGGCTGTCTCATACTTTTTCTCCGACGAGATGATATCGGCTACAACACCGCAGATACCGGGGAAGTCAGCCCTGTTTTCCATGATCTTCTTAACGCTTGAGCTGTATCCGTCATAACGCTCTGCGATCTGTTTTATGGCTTCAAGACGTGATCTTACGTTTAAGAAATCCTGGTTCTTTTCATCGATTTTTTTGATAAGGCTTCTGGAGGTTTCGTCCGCACTTGTCAGTTTTCCCGACAGGTCGCGTACTTCCTTTTCCTTGTCGGTTATGCTCTTTGTGATTTCGTTGTACTTATTTTCCAAGTCAACAACAAGAGCCTGCGCATCAGCTTCATCACCCTTTAAGGTCAGAAGTCTTCTGGAAAGCTCCGAATGTCTGATATTATTCTGTTCGAGCACGGTATCCACATGCTCGATGTTGGTCTTTACATGTCCGTCGGATGTGGCAAGCCTCAATATCTCAGAATTGGCATCATCCACTTTTGAGGTGATGTCTTCTATCCCGCGTCTTACTTCATCAAGTGCGGTCTTTGCAGCCTCTTTTCTTCCGGCACAGTCCTTAAGCTTTTCCTCGTAGGAAAGCTTCTGCTTTTCAAACTCCGCACGCTCGGAATACTTTTCGTCTATCCCGGTCTTTATTTCGTTAACACGTTCTTCGATACGTTTTGAATTTAAGCCTATATTTTCGAGCTGCTGCTCCAAGAGCTTTATCTCACCTTCTTTTTTCTCGGTGCCGATAAGCATTTCCTGACGCTTGTTTCTTTTTTCATTAAGCAGCTCATCTATCTCAACTATTTCATTTTCAAGCTTTTTATATTCGGTCTCGGCCTTTTCGTTGGCCTTTCTGGTCTCATCGAGTTCCTCGTAGGCTATCTCGTATTTTTCGTCAAGTTCTCTTTTCTTTTTGCCGCTTTCCTCATACTCGCGGAGGAAATTGTTGACCTCAAGGTTTTTAAGTATCTCTTTTAACCGCAGATATTCTTTTGCGGCTATCGACTGCTCCTCCAAAGGTCCCAGCTGCTTTTCAAGCTCACCGATGATATCGTTTACTCTGAGCAGGTTGTCCGAGGTCTCAAAAAGATTTTTCTCGGCCATGACCTTTCTCTTTTTGAACTTTACGATGCCGGCCGCCTCATCAAACAGTTCTCTTCTGTCCTCGGGCTTGGTACTTAATATCTTGTCGATCTGGCCCTGTCCGATTATGGAATAGCCTTCTTTTCCGATACCGGTGTCCATGAACATTTCCTGGACATCCTTAAGCCTGCATACGTTGCCGTTGATGAGGTAATCACTTTCTCCCGAACGGTATACACGTCTGGCTACGGCTATCTCTTCGTAGTCGACCGGAAGTGTGTGGTCCGAGTTATCAAAGGTTATCTCAACGTACGCATACCCCATGGGTTTTCTGGCTTCGGAGCCCGAAAATATAACGTCCTGCATGGATGAGCCTCTGAGCTGCTTGGCGCTCTGCTCACCGAGCACCCATCTTACGGCATCCGCAACATTGCTTTTTCCGCTGCCGTTGGGTCCTACTATAGCAGTGATCCCGTCATGGAATTCAAAGAGTATTTTGTTTGCAAAGGATTTAAACCCATGAATCTCTATACTTTTTAAATACATAACAAATTCCGTTCCTTAAATTACTAAAGCCACGCATCAGCCTTATACCGGCTGCCGGTACTCACAAACATCTTTTAAGCAAGGTCGCTCTGACGTCTGGTCCTTACGATGGCTTCCATTGCCGCATTCTGTTCTGCGGCCTTTTTATTGTGGCCTGTGCCGTGTCCGAGTACAACACCATTAATAGAGACGACTACCTCGAACTGTCTGTCATGTTCGGGTCCCGTCTCTCCCACAAGCTCGTATATTATCTTTGCATTGCTTCGTCCCTGAACTATTTCCTGGAAACGGGATTTGTAATCAACAAATGTTCCGTTGCCGCTTTCAAGGACTCTTTTTATGATAAATCCGGATACTACCTGGTATCCGCCGTCAAGGTAAATAGCTCCGATTATCGCTTCAAACGCATCGGCAAGTATCGAATCCCTGTTGGCTCCGCCGTTGGCTGCTTCGCCTTTCCCGAGCAGCAGGTAATCGCCAAGGTTTATATCCCTTGCAGCCGATGCAAGTGCTTTTTCGCACACAAGCGCAGCTCTTTGCTTTGACATGACACCCTCTTTGTCCTGAGGTCTTGTCTTATACAGGTACTCACTTGATACCATCTCCAAAATGGCGTCTCCGAGGAACTCAATCCTTTCGTTGCACTGCCTGTTCTTTACCGTAAGCTCATTAACGTATGAACTGTGAGAAAGAGCAAGCGTGAGCAGGCTTTTGTCCTTGAAGGTATACTCAAGTTTTTCCTCTAATCCTTTTATTTTTTCAGAAGTCATTGATCTACCTTTCCAAAACATAAAGAAGGCTGTCTGACCGACAGCCTTTAAAATCAGTTTATAGCATTCTTGATCTGTTCAACTGCATCTCTGACCGTTACGATATTCTCAGCGTTTTCATTAGCGATTTCAATGTCGAATTCCTCTTCGATACCCATGATGATCTGGAATACATCAAGTGAATCAGCTCCGAGATCGTCAATGAATGTTGTGTCCATTGATATCTTCTCGGGTTCAACATTAAGCACCTCAGAAATGATCTTCTGCAATTTTTCGAATTCCATAGTACCCTCCGTTATTCCTGTAAATTTCTCCTGATTTTATCAGGTATATTGCTCTCACTGAATTTAATACACTGCAATATCGAGTTTTTAACCTCTATTGCCTTTGAATTTCCGTGAGTTTTCATAACAAGTCCGTTAAGTCCCAGCATGGGAGCTCCGCCGTATTCATCCATGCTGAATCCTTTAAGTGTTTTCTTAAGGGATTTCTTGCTTAAAAGCGCTCCGATCTTGCTTACCGGAGTAGCTGTAAGACCTTCTTTTATCTTTGTGACAAGTGCACCTGCCACACCTTCGTACATCTTAAGGATGACGTTGCCGACAAAGGCCTCGCATACTATGACATCAGCATCTCCGTAAGGTATCTGGCGGGATTCGATGCTGCCGACAAAGTTGATGTCCGAACAGTTTTTAAGCAGCGGGAATGTCTCCTTGACCAGTGCGTTTCCTTTTTCCTCTTCGGTACCGATATTGACTATCGCTACCTTGGGATTTTTAACACCGATCACGTTTTCCATGTATATGGAACCCATTTTGGCAAACTGCACCAGATGCGATGCACGTGCATCAACATTGGCTCCGCAGTCTATAAGAAGAGAGACACCCTTAAGTGTGGGTACTACGGGGGCTAACGGAGTCCTTTCGACTCCTTTTATCCTGCCGGCGATAAGCTGTGCGCCTACCAGGACCGCTCCGGTACTTCCCGCAGATATAAAGCCGTCGGCTTCACCTGATTTAACAAGGTTAAGACCAACCACTATGGAAGACTCTTTCTTACGTCTTATAGCCATAACGGGAGCTTCGTCATTTGTAATGATGTCATTTGCATTAACAACTTCTATCCTTGCGGTATCATAGGAGTACGCTGCAAGCTCTTTCCTGATCAAGTCTTCTTTTCCTACCAGAAAGCACTTAAGCTTCTCACTTTCCTGAACCGCTTCGACCGTACCTTTGACAAGTTCAAAAGGGGCATTATCACCGCCCATGGCATCTATGGCCACTTTAACTAATCCGTCCATTTTTCCACTCCGTTTTTTCTAAAATAACTATACCCCATTGTATTTAAAAAATCAACATAAAAAACTCCAAGAATCATTGTTTTTTATAAAAAAAAGATGAAATCAATGTAAAATTATGCTCCGCCGGATACAGTATCTGTTCGGTGTTTCCGAGGAACAGTACACCACCTTTATTGAGCGACTTATTAAAGTTAGAATATATACGTTCCTTGGCCTCATTTGTGAAATAAATCAGCACATTTCTGCAAAGAATCAGATCACATCCGACCGGATACGGGTCCTTTAAAAGATCATGTTCCTTAAAGGTCACACATCTTTTTATGTCCTCAGAAATCGCAGCAAGACCCGGACTAATTTCTGTAAAATATCTGCTTTTATAACTGTCAGGCAGTCCTTTAAGACTTCTTTGCGTATATATTCCTTCCCTGGCTTTTTGAAGTATCTGCTTATCGATATCCGTAGCAAGTACTTTTATCTTATGCAACGGCAGATACTTTGCCAAAAGCATTACAAGTGAATAAGGTTCGTCTCCCGTGGAGCAGGCCGCACTCCAGACCTTTATGCCTTCGGGCTTTAAGAGCTTCGGCAGTATGTAAAGGTCCAGTACATCCCACTGCTCACCGTTTCTCCAGAACTCGGAAACATTTATCGTCATGTAGCTTACAAACTCATCAAGCTTTGCTCTGTCGGACCGGAGTACCGAAACATATTCCTGATAATTTTTAAGCTTATTTCTCACAAGCATGGAATCCAGCCTTCTTTTCATCTGGTTTTCCTTATATGAGGAAAGATCGATACCGGTCATGAGCTGTATCTGCTTTTTAAAATATTCATAATCATCAGTCATACCGCCACCTCACTTTCAATCGAGTAGGCTGACTCCTACTCGATGCTGTCGGACACTTCGAGAGCAAGCTCTCTCAGTGACCGTTCGCTCAGCCCACAATCTGGAAGCAAGCTTCCATTGTGGGCATTCGCTTATCGCACAAAAAAACAGACTTAAAGACGTCAGCCGCTTTAAGTCTGTCTAAAGTCAATGTAAGTAGACCGTGATCAATTATTCAGCAGAAACGCTTTCCGACTCAGCAGCATCAGCAACGTTAGCCTCTTCCTGTGCGCCTTCAGCTTCTGTCTCCTTAGGAGGAAGAAGAGCTTTAACGCTAAGGCTGATCTTCTTCTCATCAAGATTGAAATCTACGATCTTAGCTGTGATCTCCTGACCTGTCTTTAATACGTCAGAAGGCTTCTCAATGTGATCTCTTGAGATCTGTGATACATGAAGAAGTGCATCAACACCGGGAAGGAGCTCAACGAATGCACCGAAATCGGTCATACGTGCTACCTTACCTGTTACTACGTTTCCTACTGCAAACTTCTCTTCTGCATCTGCCCAAGGATTCTGATCAGGGAACTTCATGGAAAGAGCTACCTTATTTCCCTGGATGTCCTTAATAAATGCACGAACAGTCTCGCCAACCTTGAATACCTTCTTAGGGCTCTCTACTCTGCCCCATGACATTTCGGAAATGTGAAGGAGTCCGTCAGCTCCGCCGAGATCGATGAATGCACCGAAATCGGTAATATTCTTAACTGTACCCTCGATAACGTCACCAACCTTGATGGTATCGAAGAGTTTCTTCATAGCTTCTGCTTTTCTGGCAACAAGGAGCTGCTTACGATCACCGATGATCCTTCTCTTCTTGGGCTGGAATTCAGTAACGATAAACTCGATCTCCTGATCCTTATATTTATCGAGATTCTTTTCATAGGTATCCGATACAAGGCTTGCAGGGATGAATACCCTTGCCTCATCGTAAACTACACAGATACCTCCGCCAAGAACTTCGGTAACCTTAGCCTTAAGTACCTCTTTGTCCTCAAAAGCCTTAGCAAGCTTTTCGCTTCCGCGTTCTGCAGCCAGTCTCTTATATGTAAGAGAAACCTGACCTTCACCATCATTAACCTTAAGTACCTTTGCCTGAATCGTGTCGCCTTCCTTCACAACGGTTCTCAGATCAAGATTAGGTGTATTGGTGTATTCGCTTCTGGGAATAATGCCATCTGCTTTATATCCAATGTCAAGAGCTATTTCGTCTTCTTTGACATAAATGACTTTACCTTCGACTACCTCCCCGTTGTGTATTGTCTTCATTGATTCATCAAGCATTGCGTCAAAATTCATTTCTGACATGATTTCCTGAACCTCCTTGATAATAGTTTTTGGGGTGGATGCCCCTGCTGTAATACCTACGCAACGGAAAGATCTAAATGAATTCAGATCCAAGTCATTACCAGTTTGAATATGGTAAGTGTTTTTGCATTCCTTCTCCGAGATCTCAACCAACTTACGTGTATTAGAACTGTTGCTACCTCCGATAACTATCATAGCATCAGAATTGCGAGCCAGTTCCGATGTTTCCCGCTGTCTTTTCTCGGTAGCGTTGCAAATAGAGTTAACAACATTTATATTATATATTTTTTTTTGTAAAATTTCAACTAATACTTTAAATTTTTTTAAATTAAATGTGGTCTGGGCTACAAGAACTGTCTTTTTGTCTCCGAAAACCTCGTAATTACGTGCTTCTTCTTCCGAATCCATGATCGTGCAGCGTCCCGTACACCACCCCGATATACCCTGTACTTCCGGATGCGAAGCATCACCTATCACTATCACATCGGATCCGGCCTGTGACTCTTCAAATACTATCCTGTGTATCCTGCCGACAAAAGGACATGTGGCATCTATGATCCTGTTTCCGTGACTTTCCTCGGTACTTTTAAGTGCATCAAAAGTCTTTTTGTCAACACCGTGCGAGCGTATGATTATTATCGAATCCTTTATCTGCCCGGCTTCAGGGATACTGTGCAGTATTTTTACGCCTTTTTCCTCGAGCTCGCCGCATACTATCTCATTGTGAGTTATCGGACCGTAGGTGTATACAGGACTGCCGGTGGCTATCTGTTCATATACTGTTTTTACCGCACATTCTATCCCGAAACAGAAGCCTGCGCTTTCGGCAACGCGTACCGTCATACAGACTCTTTTCCGGCCTTTGCCTTATCAACAAGCTCAAATACTGCGGCGCACACCTCATCGATGTTCATGTGCGAAGAATCGATAACGGTTGCACCGGGTGCACATATGAGGGGTGATATCTCACGTGTCATATCCCTGTGGTCGCGCTCTTCTATCTCTTTTTTAATGTTTTCCATGTCGCATTCCTGACCTGCAAGCACGTACTCGGCATATCTTCTTCTGGCTCTTTCCTCAACGCTTGCGGTAAGGTATATCTTTACTTCGGCATTGGGAAGTACGACGGAGCCTATGTCTCTTCCGTCCATTACTACATTGTCCTTTTCAGCCATGTCACGCTGAAGGTCAAGCAGTGAAGCCCTGACTGCGGGATATGCCGAAATCTTCGATGCACCCGCACCTACCTCACTGGTCCTTATAAAGTCGGTAACATCCCTGTCTTCAAGGAAAACATGCTGGGCACCGTCCACATATCTGATACCCACGTTGATATGTGCACAGAGTGATGATACTACCGTTTCATCCGAAACATCCATTCCTCTTTCAATGAAATAAAGTGCCATGGTCCTGTATATCGCACCTGTATCAATATATGTGAATCCGAGCTCTTTTGCTACTCTTTTTGCTATAGTACTTTTGCCTGCTCCTGCAGGTCCGTCAATAGCAATGCTTATCTTGTCCGACATGATCTTTCCCGTCCTTTCAGTTTAATTGATCGATAATACCGGTCGCGGCAGCGACACCCGTGGACCACGCTATCTGAAGGTTAAATCCTCCCGTAAACGCATCCACATCTATTACTTCCCCTGCAAAATACAGGTTTTTCACCAATTTGGATCCCATAGTCTTAGGGTCTATCTCATTTACTTTGACTCCGCCCTGTGTTATAACTGCCTCATTAAATCCGCCTGCTTCCGAAACATTTAACTCAAAAGCCTTTAACAGATTTCTTATCTTTTTTCTCTCCGGTGCAGTTATGGTATTAACCTTTCTTTCTCCCGATATACCCGCAAGCTTAATGAATACCGGTATCATGGATGAAGGTAAAAGTGACTTCAGTGCGTTCTTTAATTCTTTGTTCGAAGTTTCGGAAAACTCTCTAACGAGCCTTTCATCGAGAACATCCTGCTCCAGTGCCGGCTTCAGGTCTATAAAAAGTTTTACGTCCGCTCCCGCTGCAAGGTCTCTTGCAAACATCGCAGAAGCCGTAAGTACCAGAGGACCGCTCACTCCGTTATGCGTAAAAAGCATTTCTCCGAAATCGGAGTACTTTTTCTTACCGTTTAAATATACATCCAGTCTTACGTTCTTTAATGACAGGCCTTCCATTTCCTGTACAAAAGTCTCTTTTGTCTTAAGACCTACCAGGGAAGGCACACACTTTGTGACTGTATGTCCTGCCTTTACGGCAAAATCATATCCGTCCCCGGTCGATCCGGTTGACGGATAGCTTAGTCCGCCGGTAGCTATGATACATGCATCGGCATATATTTCCCGTCCGTCGGCTGTTCTGACCGCTTTAAAGCATCCCTGTTCGGTTTTGATGTCCGTAACCGCACAGTTAAGCTCTATCTTTACTCCGGCCTTTCTTGCTGCCTTTTCAAGCACCTTTGTCACATCCGACGCGTGATCCGAAACAGGGAAAACCCTGTTTCCTCTTTCTGTTTTTGTCTCCAGGCCAAGCTCGTTAAACAGTGCCACCGTGGAGTACGGATCAAATCTCGATATTGCGCTGTATAAGAACTTCTGGTTGGAAACGACGTTTTTCAAAAAAGTACGCGAGTCACAGTAATTTGCCAGATTGCATCTGCCTTTTCCCGTGATGTATATCTTTTTCCCGAGTTTCTCATTTTTTTCCAGCAGGAGGACCTCACATTTCGCCGCAGCCGTATATGCGGCCATCAGCCCGGCAGCTCCGCCTCCTATAACAATGATCTTCACTTCTTTAAATATACCTTTCCGCCAGGAAGGCTAACAGAACCCGTGGAATAGTCCTCTCCGGATATGGTAAAGGTTACAGCGTCCACGCCCTCGCAGTTATCGATTATGCTCATGGCATACGCATCAAGTATAAGCTTCTCAAGCTCATGATTTCTTTTTGCGATGCTGCGTATTTCTTCATTAAAATCTATTTTGCATATATTGTCGGCAACCGTTATTTTTCTGATATCTATGTTTATCTCTTCGTCTTCCAAGGCAGTCGAAACATACTCGCATATCATTTCCGGAGTAGCCGCCACACCGTTTCCGACCGCTTCTTCCGCTGTATCTATGGACATGTCGGAAAGCTTTACAACATAGTACTTTATGCTCTTAAGGAACACCGGATCATTGGTGCCCGACGACGGAACTACTATCAGCCTCGGGGTGGGCACAGCCATATTCTCTATGTTCGAAGGATCGTTAAGATCATCCTCTTTTTCCTTTTCGGACAGCAGTACAAATATACATAGAATTACCAGAAGGATTATCACTACTATGCAAACAGCAAGTCTGATATCTTTTTTCACCGTACCCTCCCAGAAAGTGCCCAACATAACCGCAGGCTGCAGTATGTCATTTACAGGTTATCTTTAATGCTTTCCAGTTTTTAACCAGATAATCGAAAAGCGAAAGGATCGTAAGTGCGGTCGCAAGATACATAAGTACGAGTCCCGCTACGCCGAACCATTCCATTCCGTTGTCAAGGAAAACCGGAAGGATTATATAATCAAGACACATAAGCAGCTGTACAACGGTCTTTATCTTTCCCCAGATACCTGCGGCAATGATGATGCCTTTGTCTGCTGCAAGCTGTCTGATACCGCTTATGATGAACTCTCTCGACATGATGATGATCGCACACCATGTAGGGAAGCTGTATACACCGAGATCGCCTCTGAGCTTTACAAAACATACCAGAGTGATACATACAAGAAGCTTGTCCGCAAGAGGATCCATAAGCTTTCCGAAATCGGTTACCATGTTATGCTTTCTTGCAAGATATCCGTCTAAGAAATCCGATAACGAAGCAATCGCAAAAATGACAAGCGCTATAATATCGGAAGCTGTCTCATTGGGTATCCTGCATAAGAAAAACACGATAAAAACAGGTATCAGAAAAATCCTGAATAATGTGATCTTATTAGGTGCATTCATATATTATACCTCCCGGGCCGTAAGATCATATCCTACAGCTCCATTTATCTTAACATTCATTATTGTGCCGAGCACGATCTCCCTGTCGGATTCAACAAAGCAGCATCCGTCTATATCGGGAGCATCCCTGTAAGTCCTGGCTGCATATACCCTGTCCTCAGGCATATAGCCTTCTATGACCACGTCCATTTTTTTACCGACGAGCTTCTTGTTGGCTTCAAAGACTATCTCCTGCTGGGCTAGCATCAGTTCCTTGCGGCGTTTTTCTTTTACACGTTTTAATACAGCAGGCTTAAAACGCGAAGCAGGTGTGTTTTCTTCCTTTGAATATGTAAATACGCCGACTCTGTCAAGCTTATAGTCCTTTATAAACTTAAGCAGCTGCTCATGGTCTTCCTCCGTTTCGCCGGGGAAACCGGTAATAAGAGAAGTCCTTATGGCTATACCGGGGATCTCCTTACGGAGCTTCTTTATAAGGCGCTTGATATCTGCTCCGGTAGTCCTGCGCCCCATTTTTTTAAGTATGGCATCCGAAATATGCTGTATGGGCATATCGATGTATTTGCATACCTTTTCAAGCTTCATTGCGGATATAAGCTCATCGTCTATCTCTTCAGGATAGCAGTACATAAGCCTTATCCACTCTAAGCCCTCTATGGCGTTAAGCCTCTGTAAGAGCTCGGAAAGCCTCTTCTTTCCGTAAAGATCGACGCCGTATACGGTAGTCTCCTGTGCGATAAGGATCAGCTCGTTCTTCCCGTTCTTTACCGCATCCTCAGCTTCCGCCACCACATCCTCAAAGGGAACGCTTCTGTATTCGCCTTTTATCGAAGGGATAACACAGTATGTGCAGTGCTTGCTGCAGCCCTCAGCGATCTTTATATACGCATAGTTTTTAAGATTGTTGTGAAGCCTCTTTATACCGAGATCGGGATCTTTATTGATATCCTTAATGATACATTTATCCTTTAATCTCTTTGATCTAAGCTTTTTGATGGCACTGTCCATCTCATCGGCTGCAGAGGATGAAAGTATCACATCCGCCTCGGGCAGGAACTCTTTTATCTCATCATGATATCTTGTAGCCAGACATCCGGTAATGATAAGATATTTAAGACGTCCGGTCTTTTTTAAGCCGGCTGTTTCTATGATGGTATCAATGCTCTCCTGTTTCGCGTCATGGATAAAACAGCAGGTATTGATCACTACGGCTTCTGCCTTAGTCACATCATCCGTTACCTCATAGCCTTTATCCATCATCATGGCCAGCATTTTTTCACTGTCTACAAGGTTTTTGTCACATCCGAGAGAAATGAAACTGATCTTCATCTTATTCCTCGTCATCATCTTCGAAATCTAAATAATCGTAGTCGTCATCGTAATCGTCTTCATCATCCCAATCTTCGAAATCGATCACGCCGCCGTCTATATAATCCCAGTCATCAAGTGCGTCCGAGAAAACTATGACGGATTCATCCAGTCCTGTATTCTCGGTGCTTCCGAAAAGTCCGGAAGAAGCGGTGCTTTTAAGCCTGTAGGTTCCCTCTTCCTGATAAAACTCCATGTTGATCTTTCCGTCAAATCTGCCTTCAAAATAACCGTCGAATAAGAACATGGTCTCGCCGCCTTCAAAGGTCAGATAAATGCCGAGATCTCCCGCATCCAAGTCAAAATCCTCAGTTTTAAACGAACCGCTTACCTTAGAGCCGGCATTTAACGGACCGTCATATAACTCCTGAAGCTCGGTCTCTTCCTCTGCCAGTTCCAAAACCAGACGAATATTCGTGATATTTTTATCCGTATTGTTTTTTATGGTGTATTTTCTTCCCGAAAAACCTTCTATAGCTACAAGTACGATCACGCATGCAAGTATCACGCCTATAACCGAAAAGGTTATTATCTTTGCTTTCTTACTCATTTCCTTTTTCCCCCGGAATCAGATATACGTTTATATTAACCTTATTCGGTCTTATTTTCAAGTTCTTTTTGTTCCGCATGGGCACTGACCTCCGAATCCATCGTGGTTTTTACCATGTTGCTGATCAAATGTCCGGATATGGGTGAAGTCAGCCAGAAAAGTATAAGTACTCCAATCAGTTTTAACGAAGTAAACGTAAAACCGCTGATTACCACAAGTCCTAGTATGCAGAACAATAAGCCGCAGGTATCTCCCAGGGCTGCGGCATGCATTCTGTTTAAAACAAATTTCATTCTGAATACCCCTATGGCGGAAAGAAGTATAAATACCATCCCGACCGATAAAAGGGCTACAGCTATTATTATACGTACATTACTCATATCAGTATCCTTAACGCAAGATCATTTTTTCTTACTTTTTTTGTCCGTCCTGCCCGGCAGAAATATCAGCCTGCTTTTTCTTGTATACTCCTATGTATATCTTGGTAAGTACAACGACTCCCATGAAGCTGAGCAGAGCATATACCGCAGCCACATCGGCAAGCCAGGCTTCTTCAAGCAGTATTGTGAGTGCAGCGATTATGATTATCATCTGCGTGCCTATCATATTGATGGCCACAAGCCTGTCAGGTATACCCGGTCCGAGTATGGCTCTTATAAAGCATATAAATGCGATGCATGAGCAAAATACGATGACCGCTTTTAAAAATATCTCTAAGAATTCGTTCATAATCAATCCTTTAGTCAATGTCACTGCTCTATCTTTCTTAAAACCTTAACGAATACCGATGAATCTATCCCTTCGCACAGAGACCTGTCAAGGCAGTGCACACGGAATTTCCCGTCTGCCATTGATACCGAGATGGTACCGGGTGTAAGCGTGATCGAATTGGCAAGTACCGATGCGGCATACTCTGTCTTTAAAGGAGAATCAAAGCATACGATCACCGGATTGATCTTACGGTTTCCTTTGATGATAAATACGGCAGTGACCAGATTGGCCTTTATTATCTCAACGACAAGAACAAGGATATACAGCAATATATACGGGAGCTTCTTTAAAAGCTTAAGCTCTTTTTTTAAGCTGTACTCCGTAAGCACGGACATAAAAACACAGACTGCGGCACTGATAACAGCTCCGAAGATCAGTATCTCTGCCGTTATGCGCCCGTTAAAAATGATCCATGCGGCGAATAAAATAAAAAACATATCGTAACTCCTAAAAAATCCTCAAAACATAATAACAAAGTACACCTGATTTGAATTTCTCAAATCAGGTGTCCGAAATTAGTTATTATTCTGTCTGGAGATCCACTCAGGTATCAATATTGAACTTCCATCCGATACATTGCGATTTGCATTAACGTTTGATTTCGAGCTCCTGTACTGTCCGGGCTGTGCTCCTGCCGGTGCAGCGGGTTTAGCAGCCTGTGCGGGTCTGGTATATGACTGCTGGGGCTGTCTGGTTGCTGCGGGTTGCTGAGGTGCAGCTGCTCCGAAAGGAGATGTGGGAGCTTTCTTGGGTGCTCCGTTCATATTAAGGAAGCCGAGTCCGGGACGAGCTGTCTGTGAACCAACGCCGCTTCCCTCTATAACCTGAAGATCAGGACTGTTCTTTATGCCTGTAGCAATGATGGTAACCGAACATGTGTCAGGCTCTGAATCATCATATGCCTCACCGAAGATAACATTGGTATCGGGACCAACGATCTCCTTAACATAGTTGGATGCATTAATTGTATCATCGAACACCAGATCACCTGAGAAGTGAATAATGATATTGTCTGCGCCTTCGATATTGGTTTCAAGAAGAGGTGAAGCAATAGCCATCTGAACTGCCTGCATACAGCTGTCATCACCTGTAGCACGGCCGATACCGATATGAGCAACGCCCTTATCTCTCATGACTGTACATACATCCTCGAAGTCAAGGTTGATGTCACCCATTCTGTTGATGATATCGGTAATACCCTGTACGCCCTGTCTGAGTACGCTGTCTGCCATCTTAAGTACTTCAGGGAAACGAGCCTTCTTATCGCAGATCTGACGAAGCTTCTCGTTAGGGATAACGATCATGGTATCAACATGCTCTTTAAGGTTTGCGATACCTTCCATAGCCTGATCCATACGTACGTCGCCTTCATGATCGAAGGGCTTTGAAACTACCGCTACCGTAAGTATACCCATTTCTTTTGCAATCTGTGCTATGACAGGTGCTGCACCTGTTCCGGTTCCGCCACCCATACCACAGGTTACAAATACCATTTCTGCTTCCTTGATAGCTTCGGTAAGTATTTCACGGCTTTCCTCTGCTGAATTTCTTCCTACCTCGGGGTTTCCGCCTGCGCCGCGACCCTTAGTAAGCTTTTCACCTATCTGGATGCAGTTGGGCGCCTTGCATTTTCTGAGCTGCTGGCTATCTGTATTAACGCAGATATACTCTACGCCCTGTATGCCGTCCTCTATCATTCTGTTAACTACGTTGTTGCCGGCTCCGCCGACACCTACAACAATTATTTTTGCACCATAGTTGCTCTCTTCGTTAGTAATCTCGACCAAGGTCTTGCCCTCCTTATGAACTTGAAATCACACATACCAATATAATACATTCATTGGAGAAAATAATCAAGTAAATTCTTAAATTTTTTACAATTATTCTACATTTTTTTTGATTTTTCCCGTTATTTCTCCCGACTCGGGTGTGTAATTCTTCAGATCATATACATAATCAACTCCTCCGGAGGCTTCCAAAACCTTCTTTAAAGCGCTGATCTTATAGTCGAATACCCTGTCGGTTCCGAGCTGAGCTTCCGAACCGCCGATATAAAGTGTTATGTTTCTCCTTATATCAAAATTGATCCTCTGGCACTCTATACCGTTTTCTTTAAGTAAAAGCGTAAGCTCCTGTATCTTTTCAAACAGCCCGTCATCTTCTATCTCAAGCTTCTGTCCGAGTACCACCTTGGTAAACGGAAGTCCTGTGATCACGGGCACTCCCATATCGGGTTCCATGGAGCTTTCCACCACTATGCCTTCTCTGTCAAAGTGCATATATCTGCCCATGTGCTCTACGCATCCGGTCAGAATCTTGTCATATACCTGTATATGGATCGTGTTTCTGTCCACTACCTCGATATCAAGTTTTTCTACAAAGGGGATTGGGTCGGGTGAAGAAAAAACCTCGTACTTGAAATAAAAGGCATGCGTATACTTATCAAAATCGCTTTTTACGAGCATCTCTTCTATTTCTTCGGGTGTATAATGGGTCCCGCCCTCTATGATAAGATTTTCCAGTTTGAAATTTTCGAAATACCATATTACTCCGGCTATGAACAGGCACAATACTGCGATTTTTATAATAGTACTTTTTTTGATCCTCATTGTGCCTCCTTCCCCGGTTTTTACGTTATAAGACGAATGTATGCCGACCGCAGCTCATGACGACGGCATACGTGTTTGTTATGTTTCCTCCGCGAAATCCTCGTCTTCTATGTCTTCTCTCGTACGCTTCGATACGTTCAGTACTATACCTATCTCAGCCATCATGATGAGAAGCGAGCTTCCTCCGTAGCTTACAAACGGCAGCGGTACACCGGTCGCCGGAATACTGTTTGTTACTACGGCCACATTCATTATCATCTGAATGGAAAGCTGTGCCAGGACTCCTGTTGCTATAAGAGCACCGTATATATCGGGTGCATTAAGTGCTATCTTAAATATTCTCCATAAAAGGAGCAGGAAAAGACCGATAAGAGCTATACCGCCTATTATGCCGAGCTCCTCACATATGATCGTAAATATCATATCCGTATGTACTTCGGGGATATTTCCCAGTTTCTGTACACTGTTTCCGAGTCCTTTTCCGAAAAGCCCGCCCGAAGCTATGGCATACAGTCCCTGCAGTATCTGGTCGCCGGGATCCATGCTCTCGGGATATAAGAAATGCATGATACGTTCGGATCGGTATCCTTTAAGTGCTATCAAAAGTATAACGGCACCGACCATCAGTGCTGCTATTACTATGAAGTACTTTTTATCCATACTTGCACAGAAGAAAATGACCGTTACTATACCTGCAAGGATAATTGCAGATGAAAGGTTCTGGTAAGCTACTATGCCGAGTATCGGTACAAAGAAAAGGAACAGTAACACGAAGCCGAACAGGTTTTTAAAGAAATTGCCGGTATTGATAAACCTTTTTCTCTTTCCGGCCAAGAATGCCGCAAGCAGAACGAAGCAGACCTTTGATAGCTCTGAAGGCTGAAGGTTTATGCCGCCTCCGAGCTCGATCCATCTCTTTGAACCGCCGGATTCGTGTCCGTTAAGCAAAGCATACGCATGCAGTGCAAAACAAATGAGTGCCAGTATCGTTACGGGTCTTATCTTTATGAACTTTATCTTTTTAAGGTAAAACCTGTAATCAATGAGTGAAACGGCGATCATGACAACTACGCCTATCACGATGAACAGTCCCTGGCGTCGAAAATAAAGCTTCGAATCGCCATAATAATACTCTGCCCTGTAAGAGCTTGCACTGTATATCATGACAAGTCCGAAAACGCATATAAACAACACCAGTATGCCCAGTATAGCGTCATAATGGCTCAAAACCTGTTTAACTCTGCTCTGCTGCTTAACCTTCTCCACTTTTATCCTCTGCTCTTTTTAATAACCAAGTCTTTGAATATTCTTCCGCGCTCTTCGTAGTTCTTAAACATGCCCCAGCTTGCACAGCAGGGTGAAAGCAATACCGTATCGCCGCTTACCGCATTTTTGTAACAGTAATCAACGGCTTCTTCCATACTCTCGACAAATACAAGATCGTTATAACCGTGCTTTCTTGCACATGCCGCTATCTTATCCCTTGTCTGACCCATAAGGAGCAGCTTCTTGATCTTTCCGTCAAAGCTTTCTATCCACTCGTCATATTCGGAACCTTTATCATATCCTCCGCCTATAAGGAATGTCGGACCTGTCATGGCTTTTACCGCCTGTATTGACGCATCGGGATTTGTTCCCTTGGAATCATTATAGTATTTAACTCCGTTAATAGTCTCAACGTACTCTATACGATGTTCTACCGGTTTAAACTCTCTTAAGCCTTCTCGGATAAGATCCATGGGTACGCCCATAAACCTTGCCGCTGCTACGGCCGCCATGACGTTTTCATAGTTATGTCTTCCGATGAGCATCATCTCATTAACATTAATTACCTTTTCCCTTACTCCGTCCTTTACCTCGTATATGGCTCCGTCTTCGTATACCATACCGTCCATAAGAGGAGTCTTTGATGAGAACCAGCATATCTTAGCTTTGATGCCTTCTGCTTTCTTTCTTAATACCTCATCCTCGTAATTTAAGATGCACAGCTCATCTTCCGTCTGGTTCTTTGTGCAGTTGAACTTTGCATTTATGTAATTTTCCATCGTATGATGTCTGTCAAGATGATCGGGCGTGATATTAAGTATCATGCTTATGTACGGATGAAATGCAACCGTCGTATCCAGCTGGAAGCTGCTCATTTCCGCTACGGTCACACCGTCGTCGGAGCTCTTTAAACATATCTCGGTATAAGGTATTCCGATGTTTCCGCCTACCAGCGTATTGTCGTATTTCTTTTTCATAAGAGCACCGGTAAGTGCTGTAGTTGTGGTCTTTCCGTTTGTACCGGTGACCGCTACGATCTTGCCCTTTGTGTAATAATACGCGAGCTCGACTTCACCGATTATGCATGCGCCTTTTTCCTTGTATTTAAGTACCATAGGAGAATCGATCGGTACTCCGGGGCTTAAGATAAGGTAATCCGGGTTCGGGCACTCTTCATCGGAAAGTTTTTCCGATATGATCCTGCCGTTAAAACCTTTGGAAAGTTTTTCTCTGACCTCTTCCTCGTTAATTTTCTTGTCATCATACAGGATAATATCTGCCTGTTCCCCGCTTAAGAGATCCGCTGCGGCTATACCGCTCTTTCCCGCTCCGATGATCAACACCTTTTTACCTTTGAAATCCATAACTGCCTCCGTCAAATAAGATTTTTAGTCATGTTACATTTCAACTTCCTGATCTATACCCTCAGGAAGAACATCGTCATTTATCTCGTCTCCTATATCGATATCGGGATCCTGAAGCAGATCAAGATCTACTACATAATTGATCTCGCCTTCGGGATAAAGCCCGAGATAAGGAAGTATCTCGTTTAATATCTCGGAAGTCATCCTGGTTGCGGAACTGCTGCTTCCGGCAATACTCTCATCGTGTATCTCATCCATTACGACATAGGTCATAACCTGAGGATCGTCAGCAGGTGCAAAGCCTACGAATGAAACCACGTATTTCTTTTCCGTTCTGGGTCTTTTCTGTGCGGTACCTGTCTTTCCTCCGACAAGATAACCCTTTACCTTTGCAGGTGTTGCCGTACCGGATTCAACTGTCATGTACAATGCTTCATGTATGAATTCCGATGTCGTCTTGCTGACTGTATTTCTAACGGGTACGTTGTCGTCCTTCTTTAATGTTACACCGTCAGCCGTCTTGATCTCTTTTACTACGTGAGGTGTGTAATATGTGCCGCCGTTAAGTATCGATGCATACGCTGCAGCTATCTGTATCATGGTTACGTTAAATGTTGTACCGAAGCTGCTGGTTGCAAGCTCTGTTACGTTCAGCTTGTTCCTGGGGATCAGGATGCCTGTTGCCTCACCGGTTAAGTCTATTCCGGTCTTCTCTCCGAAACCGAACATCCTCTGGTATCTGTAAAAAGCATCCGCTCCGAGCTTTTCCACTATTTCCATCAAAGCACAGTTACACGACTTCATAAGGGATTCCGCAAGAGTCAGGTTTCCGTGTCCGCTCTTCTTGTTACAGCCGATCCTCCATCCGCCTTTTTCGGAATATCCGAGACATGTGAAGTGATCCGAAGTCTTTACGGCATTTTCTTCCAGTGCCGATGCGACCGTTATGGTCTTAAATGTGGAACCGGGTTCATATGTGTCAGATATACAGAAGTTTCTCCACATCTTAAACAGCTCGTTTGTTTTCTGCTCGGGAGTCATCTCCTCAATCTCTTCTTCCGTAAACAGGCCCACTAACGAACGGGGGGTGTTTAGATCGTACTCGTAATTTGATGCCATTCCGTAGATCTCGCCGTTGTTGGGGTTCATAACGATGACTCCGATATTGTTGCAGCCGATCTCGTCTCGGAATTTTTCTATCTTTTTCTGGATGACCGTCTGGATATTAAAGTCCAGCGTAGTTTCCAAGGTGTATCCGTTTTCCGCATCCTTTACGGTTTTCTGTCTGTTAAGCTCGGGATCGTAGTATCCGTACTCCAAGCCCTCGGTACCGCTTAAGATCCCGTCGTAATACTGCTCTAAGCCGTAGTTTCCGCCGTCCCTTGTGGCAAACCCTATTACATGGGATGCGAAATTCCCGTACGGGTAGACTCTGGTGTATTCCTCTTCAAACCAAACGCCTACTACGAATTTATGCTTTGATTTATAACTGTTGAAATCGGATACTTTCGTATACTCTATGTTTTTCTCATATACAAGATATCTACTTTTCGAGTTGTCGTTTATAAGCTTTGTCATGGTCTCGCGGTCGTATCCGAGACACTCTTCCATGGCGAGCAAAGTGGGCTCCATGTAGTAATCATGACTTAATATAACATCAGGATCGATTATGACATTGTATGTTTTTTCGCTTCTGGCCAGTGTTATGCCGTTTCTGTCGGTTATCATACCGCGCTCAGCTACCAGTGTCTGGCTTGCGTATGCCTGCTGTGAAAGCACTTTTCTGGCATATTCGTCACCGTTGTTATTGTTGATCCATACCATTCTTCCGATAAGGATAACGCAGATGGCTATTATACCCAGAAAAACAAAATAAAGACTGAGCTTCATTATATCATTAAATCTTCTAGTCCTCTTTCTCTTTGCCATTGATACGCTCCTGTCTTTATCCCAAATAAAACGCTATAATGGGTGAAGGAAACATAGCATTCCCTCACCCAGAGTCATCAACCTTAGTGCCGTTATTTACTTTATTTCGGGGATATCATGATACTGTCTTACATATCCCTCATCTGATTTTTCGTAATATACGATATCGTTCTCCTTCGGATATCTCATGCCGAGCTTTTCTACAGCTACGGCATAGATGTAATTTCTGTCCATTTCCACATCGAGCTTTCCTAAGAGAGCATTGTTCTTGTTCTGGATGTCCTTAAGCTCGTTCTGTGCTGCCGATATTTTCTTGTTTGCCTGGATGATATCGGCTCTTACTTCGATGTACTTGTAGCTTGCTCCAACAAGTGCAACGATCGAAACAACGATCATCATCAGGGTTACGATATTGAATTTATATCTTACTTTGACTTTTTCTTTTCTGTGCCTTTCGGGGGTAACCCGGATGGCAGGCTGTACAGGTTCTTTTTTCTTGGGGGAAGTCTCAAAATCATACTCCGAGTATTCCTCGTCAAAAATTTCTCCGTCCTCAAAGAAATCCTCTTCGTATTCAAGAGCATCCAACGCCTTGGCTGCAGTACCCGATACATGCTTTGACATGTTTTCGTAGTAGTTTCTGTCATACGTGAATTTGTTTTTCTTAACGTCTGCCATTCTTTCTCCTGCGCTCTTGGCGCTTTCCCTTCCCGCTTTTTAGCGTATTATCTGCAACGCTCGAATATCCTGAGCTTGCTGCTTTTACTCCTCGGATTGTCATTCATCTCGACATCTGACGGAGTGATGGCTTTTTTTGTAAGGTGCTTTCCTTTTGACTTCCTTCCGCATACACATACCGGAAATCCCGGAGGACATATGCACGGGTTTTCTGCTGTGTTGAAAGCTTTTTTTACTATCCTGTCTTCTAAGGAGTGGAACGTTATGATGCAGAGCCGGCCTTTGTCATTTAAGAGGTCTATCATGCCCTGTATACTCTCTTCGAGAACCTCAAGTTCTCTGTTAAGCTCTATCCTTATTGCCTGGAATGTTCTTTTGGACGGGTGTCCTCCTGTCTCCCGCACTTTAGCGGGTATCGAAGCTCTTATTATGTCATTGAGCTCAAACGTTGTCTCTATCTTCTTAGCTGCTCTTGCGGCAACTATGTGTTTTGCGATGTTTTTTGCGAATCTGTCTTCTCCGTAATCTCTTATGATCCGGAAAAGCTCGTTTTCACTGTAGCCGTTTACTATATCCGATGCGGTCCTTTCGGATTCGGTATCCATCCTCATGTCGAGCGGTGCATCGCTCATGTATGAGAAGCCGCGTTCCGGAGTATCCAGCTGGTAGGAGGAAACTCCTAAGTCAAGGAGTATGCCGTCCACCTTATCTATGTTTCTTTCTTTTAATATCCGTCCTATGTTTTCGTAGTTGCTTTTTACTATCGTTACTCTGTCGCCATAAGGCTCAAGCCTTTTGGATGCGGCTTTTATGGCGTCCGGATCCTGATCGATACCTATGAGCTTTGCAGTGGACTCTCTTTTCAGTAACTCCGATGAATGCCCGGCTCCTCCGAGAGTTCCATCCACATATATCCCGTTTGGTCTTATGTTCAGGCCCTCAAGGGTTTCATCCAAAAGAACCGACCGGTGATTAAACTGTATCTCCTCACTCATAACCAACCTCATCAGAACTTAAGTCCATACTCTGTAGAAAGCTTCTCTACGATATCCTCCATGCTCTCATCACCGGACTGGCTGTCAAGCTTCTCCTTGCTCCAGATCTCAACCTTGCTTACCGATCCGATCATGACTATATCCTTTTCAAGTCCGGCCATTTCCTTTAAGCCCTGGGGAATAACTATTCTTCCCTGCTTATCCGGCTCGCACTCCTGTGCGTTCTTCATAAAGAATCTTACCAGCTGTCTTGACTCTTTTGTCATGGGAAGCTCTGCAAGACGGCCTGCGAACTCCTCCCAGTCCTCTTTCTTGGTGAGGTACAGACATCCGTCAAGTCCGGCAGATACCACAAACTTCTCTCCAAGTTCATCACGAAACTTTGCAGGAACGATGACTCTGTTCTTTACGTCAATTGTATGGTCAAATTCACCCATGAACATCGTCATCACCTCCACTTCGTTCCACTTTACACCACTTTCCACCACCGAACACCATAATCATATAACATAATTTCTGGAAAATCAATACTTTTTTGAGTAAAAATTCATATTTTTCCAAAATTTTTTTACTCGTTTTTGTGCAATATCTATATGTTGTATGCGAATGTATGTTCACCACAATTATTTTGAAAAATACAAAAAAAATGCATAAAAAAACAAGTTTGTTGCCAAACCTGTTTTTTTATGCATTATCAAATTGTCCGATATGTCGCTGTCACCTCTAAAATGCCTTCAGCGTTTCCGAGTTTTTGAAACGATATCATATCATAGATCATTTATATCTTTAATGTTCAAGTCCTTATACTTTGCATCATTTACGACTGCGTCCTTAACCTTCGGACCTTCATCGTCTTTAGATGCTCCAAAGCTCTCTTCCGCTTTTTCAAGTACGAGTGATACCGACTTTGCCTCACCGGAACGGATCGCCTTTGTCCTGAATACTATGATAAGTATCACTGCCACGATAAACAATACTGCGGAAAGCACCTGCGAAACCGCAAGTCCGGTACCCCAGATATAGAGCTGGTCCGTTCTGATACCCTCTATAAAGAATCTGCCAAGACCGTATCCTGCAAAGTACAAAAGCAGTATCTCACCGTTAAACTTCTTTCTGGGCCATGCAAAAAGCAGCATGCAAAGTACCAGAAGATTCCATGCAAACTCATAAAGGAATGTGGGGTGTACCTGTATAAACTGTCTGCCGTCAGACAGAACCATTATATTGTTTCGTATTTCTATAATGTTGTTGAGTACGGTCTCCTTACCCTCATACATGGTACGAAGTGTACTTTCCGGCATGACTGCGGGATTATAGATGCTGCTTAAGTTTTTGTCTGTAACATCTATCTGCATCGCAAATATCGAATCGGTGAACTTTCCGAATACTTCCCTGTTAAAGAAGTTGCCCCAGCGTCCTATCGCCTGACCGAGTATCAGACCTATGATACCCGTATCGGCCATAAGACCGACCTTAAGCTTTTTGATCCTTGAATATACAAAAACGGAAATTATTGCAACTATTACGCCGCCGTATATGGCCAGTCCGCCTTTTCTTAAATTAAAGAAATCCAAAAATCCGCTGAACTGATCCCACTCAAAGATCACGTAATATAATCTGGCACCCAGTACCGAAAACGGTATGGCCCATAGTGCAAAATCAAGATATATGTCCTGATCCTGACCGGTCTTTCTTGCCTTCCATTTGGATATGGCTATACCGAGAAGCATTCCCGCCGCTACCAGGATACCGTAAAATGCGATCTTAAAATCTCCTATGGCAAAGCCTCTCGGAAGATCGTTGAACTCTATACCAATGTTCGGAAACCTGACTGAGGTCTCATTCCCCCACCAGCTCATGATGTTTTCCTCCGTCCTTATTTCTATTCCGTCGGTCGGAGCACCGACATAGTCTAAAACCATCACCACTTAGCAGGGATATACTTAACGTCCCCATCTGCATTCCGGCTTCGGACGCTCGCAACCGTGCGTCCGCTTGATACCGGACGCACTTAGGCTTCGCTCAAAAATCGGTTTGGTTAACCGATTTTTGCCTCGCCTACAAGCAGCTGTGCCCGTAGTATATCCGCTGCACGCTTAAGGTTTTATCCTATGGCGGTGCTCCGACCGACTTACTACATCATAATTGATTATAAAAAAATTATTATTGTGTTCAGTAATACTGTTTCTTAAACATTAAAACGGAATAAAATTACGTCGCCATCCTGTACTACATATTCCTTACCTTCGGAACGGACAAGACCTTTGTCCTTGGCACCGTTGTATCCGCCGCAGGCTACGAGATTGTCGTAGTTTACTACTTCGGCTCTTATGAAACCGCGTTCGAAATCAGAATGGATCTTTCCTGCCGCCTGGGGTGCCTTGGTACCTTTTCTGATGGTCCAGGCTCTTGTCTCCTTGGGACCTGCGGTAAGGAAGCTCATAAGTCCGAGGAGGTCATAGCATGCCACTATCAGCTTCTCTAATCCCGACTTCTTTACTCCGAGGTCCTCTAAGAATGCCTTCTTTTCCTCATCGTCAAGCTCCGAAAGCTCCTGCTCTATCTCTGCACATACCACAAATGCTCCGTCACCGTCATTTTCGGCAAATTTTCTTACTGCCTGTACATGAGGGTTGGATGCACCATCGTCAGCAAGGTCATCTTCTTTTACGTTTGCCGCAAAGATAACGGGCTTGGAGGTAAGCAGACCGAACGAATCAAACATTGCCTGTTCTTCCTCGTCATCGGTGGTAAATGTCTTGGCAAGCTTTCCTGCCTCGAGCATCTCCTTTAACCTCTTTAACAGATCGACTTCCTTTGCCAGTGTCTTGTTGTTTGCGGCACCCTTTATGCCTTTGGCTATCCTTTTTTCTATAACCTCAAGGTCTGCAAAGATAAGCTCTAAATTGATGGTCTCGATATCTCTTTCCGGATTGACGCTTCCGTCAACATGGACTATATTGGTATCCTCAAAGCATCTTACCACATGAACTATCGCATCTACTTCACGGATATGTGAAAGGAACTGGTTGCCGAGACCTTCACCCTTTGAAGCTCCCTTTACGAGTCCCGCTATATCCACAAACTCTATAACGGCAGGAACCTTTGACTCCGACTTATACATGTCGGTCAGTACATCGAGCCTTTCATCCGGAACCGCTACCACACCCACATTGGGATTAATGGTACAGAACGGATAGTTTGCAGACTCCGCTCCCGCTTTTGTCAGCGAATTGAACAATGTGCTCTTGCCTACGTTCGGCAAGCCTATAATGCCTAATTTCATTACCCTTTAGTCTCCTTAAAAATTATTTGTTATGTTTTTTCTCAGCATCCTTATTCTGCTGCTTGTGGATGTTGTCGATATCCTCGGTGCTTCCGCCGCCGTGATCGTCCTCGGCTCTTAAGCCGCCTCTGTCCACTATCCTTAAGAATGCATCAACCACATCCTCTGTAAGCTGTGTACCCGACACTTCCTTAATGATCGAAACAGCCTTTTCGAAATTCATACGTTTACGGTAAGGCCTGTCGGAATACATGGCATCAAAGGTATCTGCCACAGCTATGATCTGAGCGACTCTTTCTATCTGGTCTCCCTTAAGTCCCTTAGGATATCCCTTGCCGTCAGGTCTTTCATGATGCTGTCCGGCTCCGATGGCGAGCTCGCGCATAAGGCTTATATCCTTAAGTACCTTATAACCCTGTGCCGAATGCGACTTGATGATGTTAAACTCCTGATCGGTCAGCTTTCCTTCCTTATTTAAAACTTCAGGAGGGATCGATATCTTTCCTATATCATGCAAAAGCGCGATATTTCTGTACTTTTCAACGGTTTCGTCATCGTATCCGAGCTCTTTGGTAAGCATAGCCGTGTATTCTGCCACACGCTGCGAATGACCGTTTGTGTACTTGTCCTTCATATCGATGGTCTTCGCAAAAGCTTCAGTCATCTCATTAATGAACTGCCTGTTCTGTTCATTCTTCTTCATGAGAGCTGCCGTCTTTTTGTGTACTATGTAAGCTATGGTACCTGCTATAAGCGCAATGACAGCGATAACAAGGAAAAGCCTGAACCATGACTGCTCAAAAAAGTTCTTTTCCTTGACGATCATAACATCAAGCTTTTTATCCCCTCTTCCGAGAGCATCCTGAAGGATCATCATGAAATGATATGTACCGCCTTCAAGGTTGGTATATACTACGGGCTCCATATTTTTTCTGCTGACCGTTATGAAATCCTTTTCAAAACCGTCCAGCCAGTATGTAACCTTGGGATTGATCAGTGCGTATGTATAAACATATGCATATATCGTAACCTTTTGTACACTTGAAGGTATAATTAACCTGCCCTGTTCATCGGGATAGATCATTACGCCGTCCGCTTCCACATAAGGCACCGACATCTTGATATTGTCCACATCGATCATGGCTTCATTGATATTGACACTTGCCACGCCCGTGGTTCCCGCTATATAAAGAGTGCCGTCTTCCGATAATGCACTGTATGAATTGGCTGTTGTTATACAGGGGAGTCCGTTATCCATGCTGAAGAATACCGGATTGATATCTTCATTTGCCAAAAGGTCGTCAACGGATATTACATAGATACCGTTACTTGAAAGTATCCACATCTCGCCTGCGTTATTCTCATACATGTCGAAGTTGTTCGAGTAAGGGAACTTCTTTATGGTCGTTATCTTGTAATCCTCGGTCATGTATGCTATAGAGTTACTTGTAACGATCCAGTACAGCTTTCTTTCATCGTCCCTTTTTATCCTCATTATAACTTCGGATTCAAGCCCGTCCTTTTTTCCGAGGTTGGTAACATTCTGACCTTTTATGATGTATATTCCGTTTCCGTCGGTACCTAAGATCATGTCACCGCTGAAACCTTCGACTGCCGAAAGAACATCCAGATTATTGATCCCCGATGTAGAATCGAACTTCTGAGATATCACACCGTCTTTTATCAGCACCAGACCGCCGCTGCATGCAACCATGGCCGTGCCGTCCTCACAGACGTATACCGTCCTTATCTTATTGGACGGAAGTCCGCCGTCAAAATCATACCTGGTGAGCTTCTTATTGTCCAATACGATAAGACCCCTGTCGCTGTATGTCGAGATCCAGAGTCTGTTGTCCTTGTCCTTTTTGATAGACCTGATCCTGCAGCCGTCCAGCAGTTTTACAAGGTTGGGGTAGAACCTGAATCTGTCTTCGCTGTTTTTATATGTAACATAATACTCATCCACTACCTTCGTACCGTCCACAATGGTAAGGCCGGTATCGCTTCCTATGAAAAGCATACCGTCATAAAGGCATATTGAGTTAACTACCGCACTTTTAAGACCGTATTTATCAAATACATTTGTAAACCTGTCGGGCACGATCTTCATTATGCCCTGTCTTGACGAGGTAAACCAGATATTGCCCTCATAATCGACCATAATATGCTCTATGGAATTATTGAGCGGTATGTTCTGCAGTATATGGAATCCGTCCGCGTCATATATACCTATGCCGTTATCTGCACATACCCAGAGCTGATCGCCAAACTTTTCTATCGATGCTATGGTCTTAAGGCTTTCGGTATCGTCAGCGGATATAATACTATCGTCCTTGGTAGTTATCCTTCTTGCGTTTTTAAGTTCACCGTCCAATAGGCCGTAGTATATTTGTGATTCCGTATTACCTATATAAATATACCCCTCATTATCAGGGTCGGGGAGTATACAATTGGCACTTCCTACACCGAGTGACTTGGCTCCGTAGAAAGAAGTGACCTCGCCGCCCTTTATGATAAAGATGGCTCCGTCATGTGTTAAGCCGTATATAACATCATTATCGGTGATCCTCAGCTCATCAATATACTGATCGTTTACCTGCTTTCCGTCAAACGGTTTAAGCTCCATATCAGTGCCTATAACATTGATACCGCGTGTAGAAGCAATATATATCGTACCGTTACTGTCTTCGGTTATACAGCGTACCGACGAGGATTTCAGGCCTTCGTCAATATCATAACGTCTGACATTTCCCTTATCCATAACAGCTACGCCGTTATCATTCGTACCTATCCACAGACGCCCCTTGGAGTCTATAAAAAGGCTTACTACGCTCGTGATACCGGTTGTAGAGTCCATTCTTTCAAAGGTGTTGCCGTCATATCTGACAAGTCCGCTGTATCCGCCTATCCACAAAAAGCCTTCTTCCGTCTCGGTTATGGCATTGGCCTCAGCCGTAGGAAGTCCGTTTCTGTTATCATAAAGGACCGCTGAATAACCTTCGCCCTTGGCTATGGGATTAATGGACATTTCGCTGTAATCCACACCCGAAGAGTTCTGGGCATTTACAGGTTCAGATATTCCGCATAATATACAGGTGACCGCTGCCGCAAGCAGTACGATCAAGGCACATACTCTTCTTACACTCTTCATATACAGCCTCCCTAATCTAAAGAGATCATTTTGAAGCTTCGCTCTGCTCATAGAGCTGCTTCCTTTGCTGAAGATAAAAATACTGCATATAATTCTTGCTTGTTTCTACAAATGAAACTCCGTATGTATAATCAAAATAACCGTGCTTGTCTTCCCTGACTCTTATAATAACTCCCCTTAACTGTACGGGGCCCAGCTCCGAATCTATCTCGAAGCTGACAAATACTCCCTTTTCAAGCTTGACATCCGTCTCAACGGAGGCTCCGCCTTCGCTTAAGTCTTTCAGATATCCCCTGCATTCAACTTCCTCATAGTGTTCGTCAAGCATGAGAAGGATATTATCAAGTGCCAACGATGGTGTTTTTTCGTTTTCCACACCCGGCTCGCTGTCCTTTTTAAACCGTTCGTATCTCATCTTGATCTCGGTACCGATCTCAAATCTGAACTGTGTACGTCTGTTAAAGTGTACCGCATTCACCGGAGCCGAGAAAATATGAAGCCTGCTGCCGTCCTTACGTCTGGCTATACCGGTCTTTACTCTCTCCCATTTCCAGTATTTATCGCCCTCACGGTATACTATATCCACTTCGTCATCCGTATGGAAGCGGAAAAGCCCGTGCTTACTGGCGATAGGCGTGACACCTATGAATTTCTCATCGGAGTATTCAACCTTGCTGACTGTTTTGTAAGCCGAGTTGTTACGCCTGATGTATATCTCTATAACAGAACCCAGTTTTATTTCATCCAACTTCATAGGCATTTACCCCATAATCTTAAGAAAGCCTGCTACATTATCCGCGATATTCCCCTTAAATACACTGCTGCCGGATACTATGACGTTTGCACCGGCACCAAGTATCTCGGAAACATTGTCAAGCGTTATACCGCCGTCCACCTCGATATCGATATCACGTCCGCTTTCTTTAACAAGCTTACGTACCTCTCTAAGCTTATCCAGTGTCTCGGGTATAAACTCCTGGCCTCCGAAACCGGGATTGACCGACATGACAAGTATCATATCCATATAGTCGTATAAATATCTCAAATTATCGGGGATGGTTGCAGGATTAAGCGCTACGCCCGCTTTTATGCCCCTTTCCTTTATATGCTTTAAGGTCCTGTTAAGATGGGTGCAGGCCTCATAATGCACAGTGATGATATCGGCGCCCGCATCGGCAAACTGATCCACAAAGCGCTCGGGTTCAGTCACCATAAGATGGACATCAAATATAAGACCCGTATTCTTTCTTATGGAAGTAATAAGAGGAAGTCCGAATGAGATGCTCGGTACAAAGGTACCGTCCATTACATCGATATGGAGGTAACGCGCTCCGGCCTTCTCAACCTCCTTTATCTGTTCTCCCAGCCTGAAGAAGTCCGCTGCCAAAATAGAAGGTGCCAACTGGTTCATCGATCCGTCCTGTCCTTTCTTAAAGTATTGCCGCGATAAACGGCATAAATGTCAAAATTGTTTTTTTGATTTCAGTTCATTATACAGAAGACAATAATTATCATATCTTCCCCTGCTGATAATCCCCTGTTCCACGGCATTTTTTACCGCACAGTCGGGCTCACTTATATGATTGCAGGTTAAAAACCTGCACTCTCCCGCGTATTTCTCAAACTCAGGATAATAGTCTTTAAGCTCTTTGGCCTCAATCCCCGTAAGATATATGGATGAAAACCCGGGTGAATCGCAAAGGAATGTATCCTGACCGAGCTCTATAAGCTCGGTATGTCTGGTAGTCTGCTTTCCGCGCTTTATCTTTTCGCTGAGCTCTCCTACCTCCATAAGTGCGGCTTCGGAAAGCATGTTCATCATGGATGACTTCCCGACTCCGGAAGGACCGGCCAGTATAGTGGTCTTACCTTTAAGTATTTCCTCTATCCTTTCTTTCCCTTCTTTATACAATACACTTGTATAAACCAGCGACAGCCCGCTTGCCTCATAATTTCTCGCTATAAGCTCAAGCTTGGCACTGCCCGCTATATCCTTTTTGTTGAAGCAGATGACGGTATCCACACCCTGCTTTTTCATCATGATGAGGAATCTGTCCAAAAGATTAAAATTCGGCTCCGGATCAGCTGCGGCAAATACTACCAGCACCTGATCTACATTTGCACAGGCCGGACGTATAAGCTCATTTTTCCTTTTAAGTATCTTTAAGATATTCCCTTCGCTTTCCGCCTCATGGGTTATCTCAAATTCAGCGTTATCTCCGACCAAAGGGGTGATGCCGTTTTTTCTGAAAATACCTCTGGCCTTACACTCATACCTGTGGTTATCCTCTCCGACCACGGTATAAGTACCGGCCACTCCTTTTATTATCTTTCCTACCATCAGAATCTCTTTCCTAAAAGAAAGGGCTGTCTATGGTTACACGACAGCTCTTACTTACATTATCAGCCGGCAGGGAAACCGCCTTCTCCGTTACCTGCGGGGTCTTCGTTATATCCGCCGGCAGGAGGTGTTATGGGATCGGGTGTGGGCTCGGGAGTTGTAACGATCTCAGGTCCGAGGCTGACAACAAATCCGATCTCGCTGCCTTCCTCAACCTGTGAACCGGCTTCAACATCCTGGCTTATAACCAGACCTGCATCAAAAATATCACTGTTTTCATATCTGATCTCGCCGACGGTGAGGTTTGCCCCTGTAAGCATCTTCTCAGCTCTTGCCTGCTTTCTGCTTACGATATCGGGACATTCGACATACTTGATCTCACGTCCGCGGCTAACATATACTCTTACAAGCTCGCCCTTGGGAAGCATCTCGCCCGCATCGGGCTCGGTCCTTATAACATAACCTGCTTCGACAACGTCATCAAACTCTTCTAAGAATTCGGTCTTGTAATCGTTATTTTCAAGAAGTGTCTTTGCAGAGTAGGAATCACGTCCCTTAACATCCATAAGTTCCTTCATCTCGGGTCCGACACTAAGGGTAAGTATTATCTGCTTATCGGCAGGTACCATCGAATGCTCTTCCGGATACTGGCCGGCTACAAGATCCTTTGCCACTGTATCATTAAACTCTTCATTAAATACGATCTGGAAGTTCGGAGACTTTATAAGCAATGTCTCCTCAGCATCCTCTCGGGTAAGACCGATAACTCTGGGCACCTCAACAAGTACCGAACCTACCGGTGTAGGTGAAGGTGAAGGTGTGGGTGACTCTGAAAAGTATATGGTAGGACCTGTCTCCGGTGTGGTTGTGGCGGGTGTACCTGTATTTTCCGTATTGTTAAATATTCCGGAAAGGAATCCCGAACCGCCGTTATCACCGTCCTTAACAAATAAGTTCCATGCAAGGTAGAAAATAAGTACCAATAAAGCTATGGCCGCAAGGACACTGACCACCGTAAGGACTTTCTCGAGTCCCGAATCCATGGTATCAAGCTCCTCGGTCTCACGCTTAACCTTTTTCTTGGTCTTTCTGTCGGAATATGTGATATGTGTGGCGGGTGTCTTGGCCGCACTCTTTATGGTATTAAGCTCTTCCTCGGTTATATTTCTTGTTGGAGAAGAACTGATCATCGCATTTGAAGAGATGCTTACGTAATCACCGTCAGGGTTGATCACGGAGCGCTTTAAGTCAACTATAAGCTCTGCAGCTGTCTGATATCTGCGCTCGGGCTTCTTCTGCATACATTTCTGTATGATCTTGTCTACGCTTAAAGGTACCTCGGGATTAAGCTCTCTTACGGGTATCGCTTCACTCTGGATATGAAGAAGTGCTACCGATACGGAATTGTCGCCTGCAAAAGGCACCTGTCCGCTGAGCATCTCATATAATGTTACACCGAGTGAGTAAATATCGCTTCGCTCATCACTGTAACCGCCTCTGGCCTGCTCAGGTGAAAGATAATGTACCGAACCTATGGCATTCTGCGATATGGTATTCGATGTGGCAGCCTTTGCTATACCGAAATCGGCAACCTTAACCTTTCCTTCCCTGGAGATGATGATATTCTGGGGCTTGATGTCCCTGTGTATGATATGATGTGTATGAGCGGCTTCCATACCCATGGCGATCTGGATGGCAATGCCTACCGCTTCCTTAACATCAAGTGTTTTCCTTTTCTCGATAAAACGCTTTAAGGTGATACCCTCAACGAGCTCCATTACTATATAATAGAGACCATCGTCCTCACCTACATCATATACGCTGACAATATTCGGATGTGAAAGACCTGCTACAGACTGTGCTTCGGCTCTGAATTTCTGTACAAAGCTTGCGTCTGTGGAATATTCGGGTTTCAGAATCTTAATAGCGACATAACGGTTAAGCCTGTGACAGAGTGCTTTGTATACATCTGCCATTCCGCCGGAACCGACCTTGTCGATTATCTCATATCTGTCGCTGATATACATTCCTGCTTTTATCATTTTCTTTCCTCACAAATAAACTCTTTTTAGTCCTCTATTTTTACCAGCACAACGGTTATATTGTCCCTTCCGCCGTTGCGGTTTGCTCTTTCGATAAGAACCTCGGAGGCTTTATTCAGATCATCGCGATTCTCATTGATTATATCATAAATTTCAGAATCCGCAATCATATTTGATAAACCGTCCGAACAAAGAAGTATTATGTCGTCTTTTTTTACCGGCAAACGGAACATGTCCGGTATTACCACTCCGATAGCACTGATGGCGCGGGTTACTACGTTTTTCTTAGGATGAAACCTTGCTTCCTCCTTCTTTATATCCCCGTTTTTAACCATCTCCATAACTAAGGAATGATCCTCTGTTATCTGTGTTATCTCGTCATTTATCAGATAAAGCCTGCTGTCTCCGATATTAAGGACATCCATTTCATTGTTTTCGGAAACCGTAGCAGCCACAAACGTGGTACCCATGCCTTCAAGCTCAGGGTCCTCCGCCGCTTTTACTATCAGCTGCTCGTTTGTCTCCCTGATGGCATTTTCCAGGAAACTGAGCTTGCTGATCACTCCGCTGCCCGCATTACGTACAAGCTCCACAAACTTTTCCACGCAGAAACGCGATGCGTAATCTCCCGCATTATGACCGCCCATACCGTCAGCCACAATAAACAGGTTCGGAAGCAATCCGGTCTCGTTTGTATTGGCATAGCAGTAGTCCTGGTTCATCTGTCTCATGATACCGACGTCTGTTTTCGCAACTGCCTGCAACCGAATCACCCCTCTTTCCTTACTCGCCGTTCATGTAGCTTCGTCTTAACTGACCGCATGCGGCGTCGATATTTTTACCCATTCCTCTTCTAATAGTAACATTTATTCTGTTTTTTTCAAGCAATTTTTTAAAATCGGCGGTTTTCTCGGTCCCGCTTCTTACAAAATCCCGCTCTTTTACGGGATTTACCGGTATCAGATTAATGTGGCAGTTCTTTCCTTTTACAAGCTCTGCAAGCTCTTTCGCACACTCAGCCGAATCATTTATGCCGGATATGAGGCTGTATTCAAAAGTAACCCGTCTGCCCGTTTTTTCAAAGAAATAATCACATGCCGCCATGATATCGCTAATCCTATACTTATTTGCCGACGGCATTATGGTCTTTCTTAAGGTATCGTTCGGTGCATGCAATGAAATGGCCAGTGTAAGAGCATATTTTTTGTCTGCCAGTTCACGTATCTTATCAACTATGCCGCAGGTTGATACCGTAATATTCCTGCCGCTTATGTTTAGTCCGTCCTTATCGGTTATCATCTCATAAAAACGGATGAAATTATCAAAATTATCGAAGGGTTCTCCGGTACCCATGACCACGATGTTGGATATCCGGACGTTTTCCGCCTTCTGCATCTCATATATCTGTTCAAGCATCTCTCCGGCGGTTAAGTCCCTTACCTTGCCGCCTATGCCCGACGCGCAGAAGACGCAGCCCATCTTACAGCCTACCTGGGACGATATACATGCCGAATATCCGTGTTCATAACGCATCAGTACGCTTTCTATCACGTTATCGTCTATGGTCTTAAACAGAAACTTACAGGTACCGTCCTCTTCATCCTTAAGCTTTTTAAGCTTTTCCATGGAATACAGGTCGTATTTTCCCGCCAGATAGTTTCTGAAGGATAAAGGCACATTGCTCATCTCGGATAAAGCAGAAATACTCTTTTTATGCAGCCAGTCATACACCTGTGCGGCCCTAAAGGCTTTTTCGCCCGAATTTTCAGTTTCTGCTTTAAGCTCCGAAATACTCAGAGACCGCAGATCCGGTTTTGTTTCCATATTTACTCCCCAAACTCAGTTTCGGAAAATTACCTCATTTCAAGACAGGATATGAAAAATCCGTCACTTCCGTACTGCCCCGGTCTTATAACAATATAGCCGTCATCCGCTTTCTGCGGTTCTATACCTTTTGGCAGTTTACCTTTTAACGGTATACCTTTCATCCCCAGTTCATCCGTTAAGAACCGGTAATTATCAGTATTTTCACACTTTGTTAAAGTACATGTACTATATAATAGTATCCCGTCCGGCTTAAGGTATCTTACGGCGTTTTTCAGGATCTCTTTTTGCAGTTCTGCCAGTTCCGTGCATTTTTCGGGCGAAGCATTGCATTTAATGTCAGGCTTTTTTCCTATTATACCCAGTCCCGAGCAGGGCAGATCGCATATAACGATGTCAAATGCTCTCTCAAAGCTTTTATTGTAAACCGTGGCATCGTTTACCTTTACATCCACATCTTTAAAGCCGCATCTTTTCGCCGCTTCACTTATCAGTGAGCACTTGGCTTCAGTAAGGTCACAGGATGTGACCTTATAGCCCATATCGGCCATATGCATGCTTTTGCCGCCCGGAGCCGCACAAAGGTCAAGTACTTTTGCAGATGTTTCCGCATTGTTTTTTATACCAAGCTTAGCCTTATAGCAGGCATCCGCCGTATATCCCAACAGTACGGAACTGAAGTCCTGTACCACAAACTGCCCTTCTTTAAAGCCTTTAAGCCCGGATGCTGACCCTGACCCGGAAACGGAAAAACAATAGTCTATGTATCTGTTTTCCTGTACGTTTCCCGTATCCTGCGCCTGACTTTTAAGCCCCTTTATAACTTCCTTTGCATCGGACACTGATGTATTACACCTGAACCCGATACCGTTTTCCGATAAAAAGTATTTAAACGCTTCTTCGCTTTCTTTAGCGGTGAAGCTCTCATTAAAAATTTTAACTATCCATTCCGGCATTGAATATTTATAGGAAGAAACTCCGTTTTCTATGCCGGCAGCTATCTTTTCTTTTTCGCGGCAGACGGTCCTTAAGACTCCGTTGACAAAGCCCGTAAGACCCTTAAGATTGCGTTTTCCGACAAGCTTTACCGATTCGTCGCATGCCGCAAAATCAGTGACAAAGTCCATAAAAAGTATCTGGCATACACCCATACGGAGTATATTCCGTATGACCGGCTTCATCTTTTTTACCTTAACGCTTGAATAAGAGTTTAAGACCGTATCAAGTGTCAGCGCTCTTTCGACGCACGCTCTGGTAAGCCTGGAAATAAACCTTTTGTCCTGCTCCTCCGTCTGCCTGTCAAGCGACTGTGACAGTACGATATGCAGAGGCTTCTTTTCTTCCAGTATGTTTATCAGATTATCAAGCACTGTATTCCTTGCACTCAAAGCTATTCCTTCCTTATACCGGATACCCTGCTTTAGTTACAAGGCATCAGCTTGTAAATGTGCCGTCTGCGATCACAGTTCCCCTTATGAAATCGCCTGCCGACATACGTTTTTTACCCTCTATCTGAAGCTCCAAGATCTCTAACGGCTTATCCGCAGTTCCGATAAATATGGCATTGTCCGCGATCCTTATCTGACCGGCCGCTGCCTCTACATTCTCGTAATCCTCGGCTATGCATGCTTTCCAGATTTTAAGCATCTTCCCGTTAACAAAGGTGTATGCTCCCGGCCACGGGATAAGACCTCTTATAAGCCTTTCAAGCTCTTCTGCGCTATGCTCAAAGCTTAAATGCCCCATTGATTTTTTAAGCATGCTTACGTAAGTTGCCTCATCATTGTCCTGGGGTATGCTTACCGCACTTCCGTCCTCGATACTCTTTAATGCTTCTATAAGAGTGGGGCCTGCCATTTCCGTAAGCCTGTCAAATAGCGAACCGGCTGTCTCATCGGGCGCAAGAGCGATCTTTTTCTGAAGTATCATATCGCCGGTATCGATACCCGCATCCATATGCATGATGGTTATACCGGTCTCTTTTTCACCGTTTATAACGGCCCACTGTATGGGTGAAGCGCCTCTGTATTTTGGAAGCAGTGATGCATGCACGTTTATGCAGCCGTATTTCGGAAGTGAAAGTATATTGTTCTTAAGTATCTGCCCGAAAGCCACTACCACTATTACGTCGGGTGCCAAGTCCCTAAGTACCTGAACAAAGGACTCGTCCGATGCCTTTACCGGCTGAAACACAGTTAAGCCCGCTTCAAGCGCTCTTTGTTTTACCGGCGAATAAACTATGCCGTTGCCGCGCTGATTGGGCTTGTCGGGCTGTGTTACAACACCTATTATATCATATTTCGCCAAAATAAGCGAATCAAGGACTCCCGCCGCTATGTCGGGAGTACCCATAAAGACGATCTTCATTTATCATACCCTCTTTTTGTTATCAGTCGGAAGAAGTTTTTATTTCTCCCTCAACCTTAGAAGTATACAATATTCCGTCAAGATGGTCAACCTCATGTTGAATGGCACGTGCCAGCAGCTCATCTCCCTCAAGTTCAAAAAGCTCCATATTCTTGTTGAAAGCCTTTACCTTTACATGATTTGCACGGGTTACGGTACCGCTCTTTCCGGGTACGCTCAAGCATCCCTCTTCGCCGGTCTGTGTACCTTCTTTATCGATTATCTCGGGGTTGATGAGTATGATGGGATTGTCACCGTCCTCCGAAACATCGATAACTACCAGTCTTTTGAGCACGCCTACCTGTACCGCTGCCAGACCCACGCCGTTTGCATGGTACATGGTCTCCAGCATATCTTCGATAAGTGTCTTTGTCTTATCGTTCATTTCAAGTATGGGCTTTGAGATCTTTGAAAGTATAGGGTCCCCTTCAGTCCTGATGTTTCTTAATGCCATATTTTCCTCCTTAACAACCGTTATATGTATGACTTCTATAACGGATTAAAATCAAATTGTATCGATACTTCTTTATTCTGAGGGTCCGTTCCCTCACTCAGTGCATTTTTTATGTCTACCAGTCCGCCGTAATCATCCGATTTAAGATATATGGCGTATCTGTATATATCGTTGAGCTTAAAAACCTTTTCCTGTGACGGTCCGAATATCTTTATACTCTTTCCGGCCTGTTCCTTCTTATCTGTATTTGCTTTTATCAAGCCGTATATGCGGCCGGCTTCTTTTGCCAACGGCTCCTCTTCTTTTCCGAGTATGCTCACTTTAAGCATATTCCATGAAGGAGGATAATTCATCAGGCGTCTGAACTCTATCTCCTCTGCGTAAAAGCGCTTGTAATCATGCGCAGCCGCTGCGGTAACCGCATAATGCTCGGGATTGTAAGTCTGTATGACCACATCTCCCTTGGCACTTCCTCTGCCCGCACGCCCCGCTGCCTGAGAAAGGAGTTCATAGGTTTTCTCCGCACTCCTGAAATCCTCAGAGTATAAAGACATATCCGCAAGCAGTATGCCTACCAGAGTAACCTTGTGGAAATCATGCCCCTTAACTATCATCTGCGTACCCACAAGGATATCTGCCTCATGGTCGGAAAACTTGGAGAGTATCTCATCATAGCTTTCCTTCTGCTTTGTGGTATCGTGGTCCATCCTGAGCACTCTGGCAGACGGAAACTCCGCCTTTAAAAGCTCCTCTACCTTCTGTGTGCCGGTACCGAATGCCATGATGTACGGTGAACCGCATTCCGGACAGCATTTTACCATATCCTTCTCAAAACCGCAATAATGGCATATCAGTTTGCCGTTGTTATGGTATGTAAGTGACACATCGCAGTGCGGACATTTTATAACATGACCGCAGCTTCTGCAGTTTACAAAACCGGAATGTCCTCTCCTGTTTATAAAAAGCATGGTCTGCTCGTGTTTTTCCAAACGGTCCCCGATCAGTTCCTTGAGCTTTCTTGAAAAGATCGATCTGTTTTTCGCCTTAAGCTCTTCCCTTAAGTCCGTAACATATACGGTTGGAAGTTCCGCTTCACCGGCACGCTTATCCAGCTCAAACAGCTTTATCCTGCCTGCGCATGCGGCACTGTAGCTTTCAAGAGAAGGAGTGGCAGAGCCTAAAATGACCGACGCTCCCTCTGTCTCGGCACGCCTGAACGCCACATCCCTTGTATTGTATCTGGGCGAGAGCTCACTCTTATATGAACCCTCGTGTTCCTCATCGATTATGATCAGGCCTAAGTTGTCAAAAGGAGTAAATACTGCCGACCTCGGACCTATCACTATCTTTGTGTCCCCGTTTTTGGCTCTTAGGTACTGGTCGTATCTTTCTCCGGCCGACATACGGGAGTTGAGCACCGATATGCTGTCGCCGAAGCGTTTGTAAAACCTCTTTACTGTCTGATATGTAAGGGCTATCTCCGGGATCAGCATGATCACGCTTTTGCCCTGTTTTATCACTTCATCTATAATCTCAAGATATACCTCGGTCTTGCCGCTGCCGGTAATACCGTGTATAAGGTATTTGTCATTCTTCCCTGCTCTTAAGTCCCCGATTATCGATCCGGTTATCTTTTTCTGGTCATCGTTAAGCTCCACCTTTGCGGTGTCTGCTTTTGCCCCTTCTATGGCTGCCCCGCTGTAATTTCTGTAGACCACGGAACTTTCAACCTTTATCAGTCCGTCACGTACAAGCGCATTGATGGTAGCCGGAAGGATATTCAGCTTATCCGTTACCAGTGAATGCTTTAAACCGCTGTCATATTCGAGTATAAGCTCATTTAAAAGTCTTACTTTGGCTGTGTAATGCCTTTTTTCGGCTTTTGCCGCCGCTTCTGCGAGCTCCTCTTTTGTAACGGCCGCAAGTATGGTCTTATCCACTTTGTTTTTTACGACTCTTTTAACCGGGATAACACACTTCAGGGCATCATTGGCTGTGGAACCGAAATGGTCCTTCATCCAGAATGCAAGGGATATCATCTTATCGTCTATGCTTATATTCTTCGGGCAGACCGAATCGATATCCTTGATTTTTTCCTCTTCTATCTTGGGAGTATCCGAAAGCCCGACAATATAGCCTTTTATTTTTCGATCGCCTTTTCCGAACGGGATTATGACCCTGTCGCCCGCACTTACCGATCCAAGCATATGCTCGGGGATCCTGTACTGATACGTCCGGTCGAGGTTTTCGACAGAAATATCTATAATAATATCAGCGTACATGTTGTCACTCTCTTCCCGGATGATCAGATTATATTACCATTTAGCGAAGCAACAATATCGGCTACTATCTCTCTTTCGTCCATGTGATAACGCACGCCTTCTATCTCCTGATAATCCTCGTTGCCCTTTCCGGCAAGTAAGATACAGTCGCCCTTCTGTGCTTTTTCTATCACGTATCTTATGGCATCACGCCTGTCGGGTATGGTGATATACTTTCCGGATCCCTTTCCGACACCTATCAGGATGTCTGCTATGATATCCCCGGGCTTTTCATATCTGGGGTTATCGGATGTGACTACGGTAAGATCTGCCATCTTTGACGATATCTCACCCATCTCGTATCTTCTGTCTTTGGAACGGTTGCCTCCGCAGCCAAACAGGCATACGAGCCTGCCCGGTCTGTACTCTCTTAAGGTATTGAGTACATTTTCCAAAGCTACGGCATTATGGGCATAATCTATCAAAAGTGTAAAGTTATCGGATATCTTTACCGGCTCTAAGCGGCCTCTTACATGTACCTTCTTTAAAGCATCGGCTATGACCGTAGTATCGAGTGTGAAATGTGAAGCAACCGCTATGGCGCAGAGTGCGTTCATAACATTAAACTTGCCGGGGATGCCAAGCTCGGCATTACCGCAGATCTTTCCTTTATAATCAAAGCCTATGCCCATTACTCCGTCTTTACTTAACAGTTCGAGATCTCCGCATCCGAGATACGCCGATACGCCGTCATCATTGCCGCTCATGCCGAAGCCTTCTTTAACTCCGGTACAGTTTTTAAGCATATCCGTGTAATGCACGTCATCCGTATTCACTATCGCTGTCCTGCATCTTTCAAAGAGCAGTGACTTGCAGTACATATATTCCTCAAAATCCTTATGCTCCGCTCCGCCGATATGGTCCTTTGAAAGGTTGGTAAATACGGCATAATCAAATACTATACCGTATACTCTGGACTGCTTAAGACCCTGAGATGATACCTCCATGATAAGAGTATCGCAGCCTGCGTCAACCATCATCTTAAAGTATTCCTGTATACAGTAGGACTCGGGTGTGGTATTGTGTGTCTCATACACCTTGTCGCCTATAACGGTACCGATGGTACCTATGATACCGCAGCGCCTTCCCGCTTCCTCAAGTATGTTTTTTATCATGTAGCAGGTAGTGGATTTACCCTTGGTACCTGTAAGACCTATAGTTGTAAGCTTTTCCGAAGGGTAGTCAAACCATGCGGCAGAAAGAAGTGCCAGAGCCTTACGGGTATCCTTAACCTTTACGACAACGGCATCACCGTCGAAAACTACATCATCCTCCGCAAATATTACGGAAGCCCCGTTTTTAACCGCTTCACCGGCAAAGCTGTGTCCGTCAAAGGCAGCTCCTTTTATGCAGATAAAAGCAGAACCCGGCTCTATCTTTGTCCTGGTATCATATACTATGGAAGAAATCTCAGTATCAAGTTTCTTTTCGTCAATAATGCAAGAAAGAATATCCCCAAATCTTTCGGTAAGAAATCTTAAAGTTTTCATAAGCCACCCCCATATGCATAAAAACCTAAAAATGGGCTGCTACACTTATGCAGCAGCCCAAAATATCATCAGAGTCTTCTGTATAACTCTTCATACTGCTTTGCCGAATTATTCCAGGAAAAGTCAGCTGCCATACCTCTGTCGATAAGCTTGTTCCATTCACGCTTCTTGCCGTAATATACTGACTTTGCGTATCTGATGGTGGCAAGCATCTCGTGTGCATTGTAATTGCAAAAACTGAAGCCGTCGCCGGAGTTCTCATACTCGTTGTAAGGGATAACGGTATCCTTAAGTCCGCCGGTCTCTCTTACGATGGGAACCGTGCCGTATCTGAGGCTCATCAGCTGGCTGAGTCCGCACGGCTCAAACAGCGAAGGCATAAGATATGCATCACTTGCGGCATATATCCTGTGAGAACGCTCATTTGAGTAGAAAATGTTGGCGGATACTCTGTCCGGATATTTCCATGCAAAATGCCTGAACAGGTTTTCATATTTGGGATCACCCGTACCAAGTACTACAAACTGAGTATCCTCAGCACATATCTCCTCTATAACGCAATCAACCAAATCAAGACCCTTCTGGTCGGTAAGTCTTGAACAGATACCGATCATGAACTTATCTTCGTTGACCTCCAGACCAAGCTCCTCCTGGAGAGCTGTCTTGTTCTTAACCTTTTCCTTACGGAAGTTCATGGCATTGAAGTTATTAACTATAAAAGGATCGGTCTCCGGATTATACTCATCATAATCGAGTCCGTTCACTATACCTGCAAGGCAGTTTGAACGTGCGCGCATAAGACCGTCCAGACCTTCGCCGTAGAACGGCATCTTGATCTCTTCCGCGTATGTGGTACTGACCGTTGTAACGTAATCAGCGTAAACTATACCGCCCTTTAAGTAGTTGGAATCGCCCTTGTACTCAAGTTTGTCGGGTGTGAAATAATAGTCCGAAAGACCGGTTATCTCCTTGATGACCTTTTTGTCCCATACGCCCTGGAACTTCAAGTTATGTATGGTCATGATGGTCTTTATGCCCCAGTAAAACTCATTGCTCTGGAACGTATCATGAAGGAATACCGGGATGAGTCCCGTCTGCCAGTCGTGGCAGTGGATTATCTCGGGCCTGAAGCCTATAACGGGCAGGGCTGATAATACAGCACGGCAGAAGAATGCGAACTTCTCTATATCCTCGTATATATTTCCGTAAGGCGCAAAGCCCTGGAAATAAAACTCGTTATCTATAAAATAATATTTGATCCCTTCGTACTCGGCCTCAAATATCCCGACATACTGTCTTCTCCAGTTAAGGTCCATATAAAAATGGGTAACATATGTCATGGACTTTTTAAGTTCTTCTTTAATGCAGGTATACTTGGGCATGATGACACGTACATCAAACTCGTCCTTATTCAAGTACTTAGGCAGGGATCCGATAACATCAGCCAGACCTCCGGTCTTGATAAAGGGTACTCCCTCAGATGCCGCAAATAAAATGTTCTTCATACCTTTTCCTCCTTGATCTATCTGTTACTCCGTATCGACTGTTTTCTCTCGTCCGCAAGCTTCTTCATCTCTGCGGCCGATTCGTATACCTTATCGGTCAGCTCCGCTCCTCCGATGAGTCTTGCAAGTTCGTTTGTTATCTCTTTGTCGCCGAGCCTGCGGATTCCCGTCCTGGTCCTTCCGTCCTCGACCTGTTTTATTATCTCATAATGGCTGTCCGCCATTGATGCTATCTGTGCCAGATGGGTAATGCATATTACCTGATGCCCTGCGGCTATCTTCGAAAGCTTTTCCGAAACCTTCTGAGCGGTCCTGCCGCTGATACCGGCATCTATCTCATCAAAGATAAGTGTACCCACTCCTTCTTTTCCCGCCATGACCGACTTGATGCCGAGCATTATACGTGAAAGCTCACCGCCCGAAGCGACATCCTGCAGAGGTCTTACGCTCTCACCCGGATTCATGGACATCATAAATACGCATTCATCCATACCGTTTGCAGAATAGTTTTCCTTTTGCGATATCTCTATCTTAAACTCGGTCTGGTTAAAGTTGAGTTCTCCCAAGGCATCCTTTATCATACTGCCAAGCTTTTTCGCTGAAGCTTCGCGAAGCTTTGTAAGCTCTTTGCAGCTCTTTAAGAGTGCTTTTTCCGCTTCTTCGCAGTCCGCCTTAAGCTTCTTGGAATAGCCCTCGTAATCCGAAAGGCGGTCAAGCTCTTCCACCGCATTGTCGTAGTAATCGTTTATCTGCTTAACTGTAGCTCCGTATTTTGACTTGAGTTTCATGATGAGATCCAGTCTTTCCTCAACCTCGTCAAGCTCACGGCTGTCATCCGGAAGCGTATCCATGTAATCGTTTATATCCCTAACCGCATCGCTTAAGACTCCGTCAATATCCGACAGAGCGTCCGTCATTTCGGCGAGCCTGTCATCATACTCGGATATACGTGACAAAGCTCTGATAGCTTCAGTCAGACAGTCGGATGCTCTTCCGTCGCCGTCCAAAGCATTATGTGCTTCTGCCAGCCCTTCCGAGATCAGCCTTGCATTTGCAAGCAGCCTGTGTCTGTCCTTCAGTTCCTCTTCTTCTCCGTCTTTTATCTGAGCATTCTTTATCTCGTTTATCTCATATTCGAGGAGATCTGCACGGCGTTTTCTTGCCTGCTCGTCATCATTAAGACCTTCCGACTCTTTTTTAAGCTCCGAATACTTTTTGTACTGCTCTTTTACCTTTTCCTTTAATGCGGTAAGCTCATCCCCGGCATACTCATCAACCAGAAAAAGCTGATGCTCTTTTTTAAGTAATGACTGGTGCTCATTCTGTCCGTATATGTCTATAAGACAGCCTGCCAGCTCCTTAACTAAACCGGTGGATGCGGTCTCGCCGTTTATCCTTAAAACACTTCTTCCGTTATTTAACAGTTTTTTTGATATGACAACCTCATCAGCGTCAGTAAAGCCTTCCTTATCAAGAAGCTCTTTCGCTTTTTCGGGCAGACCCGTAAAGGTCACCTCACTGAGCGCAAAGTCAGCGTCCGCCCTGACTATATCCTTTAATGTTCTGGCACCGAGGGCCATGTTGAGTGCTCCGAGCAGCAATGATTTTCCTGCACCGGTCTCTCCTGTAAAGATGTTCAGATTATCGGCCAGGTCAATATCGGCCTCATCGATTATAGCGAAATTTTTGACGTGAATGTTGGTAAGCATAATCCTCCGAAGAAATAACTGTCATCACCGAAAAGCAATGACGACGACCTTTGTTGTGGTAAAGCGGTAAATTAAACCCTATATATAGTGTATTCTACCATAATTCGAAAATATATGCAAGTATATTGAAAGATTTTGTTTCATAAATATTACAAAAAAAAGAGAGGCATCCGGATAAAACAGATGCCTCTTTGCATACTCATTATTTTATATCATTCATCCCAGTTATGGTAAACATTCTGAACATCATCGTCATCATCAAGAAGATCAAGAGTCTTGTTAATGTTCTTAATATCTGTCTCATCGGTAAGCTCAACATATGTCTGGGGGATCATGGTAACATCAGCCTCAAGCATGGGAACCTTAGCCTCCTCAAGAGCTTCAAGTACCTTGGAGAAATCATCAGGAGCCGTGATGATCTCGTAGCTTTCTTCTTCGTCGCTGAAATCCTCCGCTCCTGCATCAAGAGCTATCATCATAAGCTCGTCAGCGTCCAGCTCGCATTCTTCCTTGTCTATGATGATCTGGCCCTTCTTATCGAACATGAATGAAACACAGCCGGGAGTTCCTACGTTGCCGTATCCCTTTGTAAATGCGTTTCTGATATTGGCTGCTGTTCTGTTCTTGTTATCGGTAAGTGCCTCAACTATGATGGCTGTACCTTTAGGACCGTATCCCTCATATGTTACAGACTCGTAATTAACCGAGCCCAGATCGCCTGCTGCTTTCTTAATGCTTCTGTCGATAGTATCGTTGGGCATATTGTTTGCCTTTGCCTTAGCAACAACGTCCTTTAACTTGGAATTGTTGTTAGGATCGGGACCGCCCTCTTTTACAGCTACTGCTATTTCTCTTCCGATCCTGGTAAATATCTTACCCTTTGCGGAATCGTTCTTTTCCTTCTTATGTTTGATGTTGGCAAATTTTGAATGTCCTGACATAACTATGTCCTTTCTGTTTTTTTATTAAATATTTATATCACACTTATTTACCCGATGTCAACTTTTGAATTTCATCAGCCAATCTAAGTGTTTCTTCCGAAGTTTTAACCGCACAGAATATCGTATCATCACCGGCTATACATCCTACCACGCCTTCAAAATGCATGGAATCGATCGCCGCAGCCACTGCCATAGCCATACCTGCCACGGTTTTTAATACCAGTATATTTCCGGCCGTGTCGACGGATACCAGTGCATCATGGAATATACGGATATATTTTTCGGCGATATCACGGCTGTGATTCATAACCGCATACTTCTGCCTGCCGGTCTCGGTAGCGACCTTGGTAAGCATCAGTTCCCTGATATCTCTTGAAATGGTTGCCTGGGTTACATTATATCCGGATTTTTTAAGCAGCTTTAAGAGGTCTTCCTGTGTCTCCACATCGTTTTTGGCGATCAGATCCAATATTACGCTTTGTCTTTCCGATTTCATAAGCACCTCCGCGAAAGTAACTATCTGTTCAACTTGGTGTTCAATACGTTAAAGTAACTGTGTTCGGGTAATCTGATAAACTTGACTACAGTATCCGCCTGTTCGACATCTATATAGTCTCCCGAATTAAGTCTTACGGCCATCTGTCCGTCTATGGTGGCGAAGCTTTCCGTATCCTGGGATTTTTTCTGCTCGCCTATTACTATCCTTACCTTATCGTCTCCCGATACCACTATGGTCCTGGAGTTAAAGGTATGGGGACATATGGGTGTTACACACATAAGCTTTGCTTCGGGTGTTACTATCGGGCCTCCTGCCGAAAGGTTATATCCGGTGGAGCCGGTAGGTGTAGCCACCAGACATCCGTCACCTGAATATGAGCCGACTGCCTGACCGTTGATGAAGACATCGGTCATTATAAGCCTCGACAGACCGCTTCTTGTGACAGTCACGTCGTTTAATGCCAGGCAGCTGCTTATCTTTCCGCCGCTTGATGCGGTGATCTTAAGCTGCATTCTGTTTTCTATGGTGTAATTGTTTTCAAACAGTTCTTTTATGGCGTATTCTATCCTGGATTTTTCTATGACAGAAAGGAAACCAAGAGTCCCTAAGTTTATACCTATAAGGGGTATTTCGCGCTCTCCGACGGCACGTGCGGTCTCCAGGATGGTACCGTCACCGCCGAGTACGATGATCCCATCGCAGTCGGACAGGATGTTGTCATGCTCACTGCTGAACTTTTTCTGCTCTTCAACGGAGCTGTTCAGGATGTTGTTGAGCGGATCTCCGAGCACGGTGCATTTTCCGCCATATGAGGAGATCAGTGATCCTATTTTATTCGTGACAGCGAAGTCGCTGTCTTTTGAGGTGTTTGTTATGATGCAAAACTTTTTCACACCGGTCTCCTTTCCTGTTCCTTTTCTTCCATTTCACGGGACGGCGAATGCCGTACGGGATATGATTCGACACGCTACCTGCAGGGATATGCAAGCCTTTTCTACCATACTCCACTGCTACGCAGCGGAGCCGTGTCGTAAGGATTCTTCCCACTACTTCGTAGCGGGCCCCTCCTTGCGACGAGACTTGCAACCGTGCGTCCGCTCAGGTAAACGGACGTACTTAGGCTACGCTCAAAAACCGGTTTGGCAAACCGGTTTTTGCCTCATTCCGATACGTCTAAAACGCTGCATATCCTCTGCACGCTTATAATCATATCCCGTATCGGTATTCGCCCGTCCCTAGTGCATGTTTAATTATACACCTCATCAGTCTGCTTCGCAGACACCACTTTCCCTCAAAGGGAAGCCTTGAATATAGTAATATTCAGCCTTCCCCTTGAGGGGAAGGTGGCACGCAGTGCCGGATGAGGTGTTAATTCACATCGTTACTACATGTTGTAACTTTGGGATACAACACCTAATCTATCATTTAATCTGACCTTCAACAGTCCCTGCTACCGCTTTGATACACTCATCGATTCCTGCGGGGTTCTTGCCGCCGGCCTGAGCCATGTTGGGACGTCCGCCGCCGCCACCGCCTACGATGGGTGCTATAGCCTTGATGAGGTTACCTGCGTGAGCTCCCTTTGCGATCGCATCGTCTGTAGCCTTTGCTACCAGGCTTACCTTGCCGTCTGCTTCCGAAATAAGGACTGCTACGCCGCCGCCCATCTTTTCGCATAAGTTATCGGACAGGTCACGGAGTCCGTTCATATCTACACCGGGTACCTTTGCTGCTAAGACTTTTACTCCCTTTACTTCTACTACG
>JAIKXA010000047.1 GCA_024684355.1 Lachnospiraceae bacterium | reverse complement strand
GTCTTTCCTTTATACGTTTTAAGGATTTCTGTAAATGCTTCCATATTTCGCTTCTGAACTTCTCCCAGGCTCTCCCCACCATCCTCGGCGAAAGAGAAATCCTTCCATCTTTTTTCCAACAGGTCTGCTTCGAAACTGCCTGTTTTTCGCTCCCTCAATCGTTCATCACAGATTATCTCTGAACCAAAATAATCGGATGTCGGTTTTATGGTGTCTATACTTCTTTTGTAAGGACTGCATAAAAAAGCATCTATCTTTCTGTCTTTTAATACATCTAATACAATTTGCCTGTCCTTAAGTCCGTCTTCGCTTAACGGCCTGTTTCTGTCATCTTCACCATATACAGACTGTGCATGACGAACAAATATGATATCGGTTATGTTTTCTCTTAATTCCGTAAAAACGCAATTTGAACCATGATACCATATACCATCAGGATTTATTTCAATTTTCATATCTAGTATACCTTATTATTCAACTTTGATTGTTATCACTGAATACTCTTCTTTATCAAAACCTTCACCGAAAACCCTTAAGGTTATATTACCTTTTTCATATCCTGAACGGATAATTGCCTGAGCTCTGCCATTGTAACTGACTGTTTTATCATCTGTATAATCCTCGTCAGTAATAGGGTTTGCAGAACCGAATCCGGCGAGTGTCCCGCAGCCGGATACAATAATCTCTAACGGTATCTCAGCATATGGTACAACAGCTCCGTTAGCATCAACCACCTCTAAATCAACATAAGCTACATCATGACCGTCAGCTTTCATATTCAGTTTATCAGGCTCCATTCTTACGTACAAAGGCTTTGATACGGTTTTAAGTTCAGTACGGCTTACTTCCTTTCCGTCTGTGTAGCTTACAGCTTCAATCTTTCCGGGCTGATATACGGTTTCAAAACGTACACTACAGGGCAAAGGTCTTTCGTTTGATACCTTTTTACGTCCAATCGAAGTATCGTTAACTAGTATCTCGACTTCCTCTGAATTTGAAAATACTACAAGCTCTATAGGTTTTCCTTCGTAAACATCATAGCTCCAACAAGACAGAACATCGGTGAATCCCCAAGGGCTTATCAGTTCTTCTTTACCGAAGTTTTTAGGATGTACTGAATAAAGATACGTGTTTTTACTTCCCCATACCACACTCCTGTATGCACCCTGAGGTCGCATCTGTCCTGTGATATCAAAATCGGCATCATTAGCTGTTCTCCAGGGATAAGGTGAAGAGCCCTGTGGCATCAGAGCCCACGGTCCGTACTTTAAGAACGGATCGTCATGGTCAAGATACCTTGTTTTTCCTATGCCTGCTTCACCCAGATAATCCCATGCGGTCCATGTAAAGTCACCGATGACATACGGAAGTCTTTCCACCAGAGGCCACCTGAATCCAATCTCCTTAGGGAAGTTCTCGGATCCCAATATCACTCTATCAGGGAAAAGCTCGTGGTCATGCTCATATATGTCCTCCATGTAGTTATATCCTACTACATCCAGACCGTTGGTAAATGGCTCCGATCCTTTCTCCCACAGATCCTTAAAAGATTCATCCTTAGCGTTCTGCAGGTTGCTCTGTCCTTCGGCAAGTTCATCATCGAGTCCGCTCCAGAATGAACATACTCCGTTGCTTACAGGTCTGGTACCGTCCAGTTTTCTAATTGTTTCCGCTAAAACGGTTGCTTTTATATATCCGTCATTAAGGCCGCCGCGTTCAGGTATCTCATTACCTGTGGACCAGAGTATGACGCAAGGATGCGTTCTGTCCCTTCTTATGAATGAAGTCAGATCTTTCTCCCAGCATTCATCAAAAAATTGACCGTAGTCACCGGCACGTTTACTGATGCCCCACGCATCAAAAGCCTCATCAAAAACATACATGCCCAATCTGTCACAAGCCTCTATAAGAGCGGCTGAAGGCGGATTGTGAGCAGTACGTATAGCATTAAATCCGACACTTTTAAGCTTAGCAACCTTACGTGCTTCAGTTTCATATAGTGTAACCGAGCCCATAAGTCCGTTGTCATGATGCAGGCATCCGCCTTTCAGTTTAACGCTTTTTCCGTTTATTCGCAGTCCGCGTACAGCATCAGCCGTAACTGTCCTGATACCGAACAAAGTATCAGATTCATCTGTTGTAAGATCATCCGGAGTATTCTGTATAAAATGTGTTCGGTATATACCGGTATCAGTAACTTTAGCTTTAACCGTATACAGATTCGGACTGTCAATATCCCATAAAACCGGATTTTCAACCGTAAAAGCCATTCTTGCAGTACCGGTACTGTGAGGTTCCACACATATTGTTCTTTTTGTATAGGCGGATTTACAGCATTCACTGTTGGTATTTTCCAGAGTAAGCGCAAGCTCAACCTCTGCCATCCTTTTATCTGCCGTATCATTTACGATATCTATCTGAGCCTCAAGGAACGCATAGTTATCAGTTACTTCCTTTGTGTACAGGAATATCCCGTCCTGAGCTATATGTACCTTAGGACCGTGTACCAGTTCCACACCCCGGTACAGACCTGAGCCGGTATACCAGCGGGAATTAGGCTGCATGCTGGTATTGATATTGACAGTAATCCTGTTTTCTTTA
>JAIKXA010000125.1 GCA_024684355.1 Lachnospiraceae bacterium | reverse complement strand
AAAATCAGAGATTGCTCCGTAATAGCGGAGAAGATTTTGGTCAGGAACTACAAGAGTTAAGGGAAAAATACAGGATATAGAAGCTTTAGTATTCTTTTAGCATAGAAGAAGCTGCAGCAGCATAGGCAAATGTAAATGTTTTGTGTGGAAAAACTGTCTCAGATATGCTATAATGTGCGCATATCGGGACAGTTTTCCTTTTAAGCGAGGAGACTGTATCTGGGTCATAAAAGATGACGATAAAAGGATTTGAAAGGCTGAAATTAGGATATGATAAGAGTATTATTCGTATGCCACGGCAATATATGCCGATCGACAATGGCTGAGAGTGTTTTTACATATATGGTTAAGCAGCGTGGACTGGATAAGCGGTTTAAGATAGCTTCTGCTGCGACCAGTACGGAAGAGATAGGCAACAGCCCTCACTATGGGACCGTGACCAAGCTAAGACAGCTGGGTATCCCGCTTGTACCTCACAGGGCGGTGCAGATGACCAACTGGGATTATGAAGATTATGACTATATAATAGGAATGGATTCAGCCAACATCAGGAATATGGGACGCATATGCGGAGGCGATCCAAAGGGCAAGTTCTACCGTATGCTGGAGTTCGCAGGCTCTTTGAGGGATGTGGCCGATCCGTGGTATACGGATGATTATGATACCGCGTACAGGGACATACAGGAAGGGCTTGACGGCTTCATGAAGTTTTTGGAGGAGCGTGGAGAAATATAAATGGGAATAGAAGATGTGCTTCTTAGGGATGGTGAGCGCCTTGATGAGCTCAACCGGAACAATCTGATGATAATACAGGATCCGTCCAGGTTCTGCTTCGGTATGGATGCGGTACTTCTGTCCGGCTTCGCAAAAGTAAAAGCGGGAGAAAAAGCGATAGATCTGGGCACAGGGAACGGTATAATACCAATCCTGCTTTCTGCAAAAACCGAAGGGGAACATTTTACGGGACTGGAAATACAGCCTGAAAATGTGGATATAGCACAGCGAAGTGTAAAGTATAACCGCTTGGAAGAAAAGATCGATATAGTGGAAGGGGATATAGTTACCGCTTCGGAGAAATTCGGGAAATCCGTTTTTGACGTGGTGACCTCGAACCCTCCGTATATGATAGGGCAGCACGGACTTACCAATCCCGATTCCGCTAAAGCCATAGCCAGACATGAGGTAAAATGTACCTTCGAGGATGTAGCGAGGGAAACTGCGGCACTGCTTAAGCCCGGCGGAAGGTTTTATCTTGTGCACAGACCATTCAGACTGGCTGAGCTTATAGTCACTCTTACAAAATATAAGCTTGAGCCCAAGCGTATGAAGATGGTATATCCGTTTGTGGATAAAGAGCCTAACATGGTGCTTTTAGAGTGCGTAAGAGGCGGTAATTCACGGATGACGGTTGAAGCCCCCCTTATAGTATACAAGGAGCCGGGGGTTTATACCGACGAGATATATACCATATACGGATACTGAGATTAATGCATACAGTGTATTATGGATATAAAATGACACTACCGGATTATATACATAAGAAAAAATCATCCGCTTAGATCATGAGTTTTTGTGTTATATCGAACTTTTATGAATTCAGGAGCTCCTTATAGATATCCTGTTTGGAAACGCCTCTGTCTTTGGCAGCAGCCTTCATAGCAGCCTTTTTGTCCAGACCCTGTTCCATATACATGTTGACATGTCCTTCTACGGAGAGCTTCTGCCATTCGGCACGGCTCTCCTCTTTTAATTCCGTAAAAGAGCGGCCTTCGATGACGATAACGCATTCGCCTTTTGGCTCGTTTTCCTTATAATATTTCAGGGCGTTTTCAAGAGTGGTCCTGAAAACGGTTTCATGTTTTTTGGTGAGCTCGCGGCAAACTGTAGCATTTCTGTTCCCAAGAGCAAGAAGCAGGTCTTCCAGGGTCTTTATCAGGTGATGCGGAGCTTCATATATAATAAGTGTTCTTGTTTCGTTTTTTAAGGAGTCAAGTATCAGGCTCCTTTCTTTTTTGTCCGTAGGCAGAAATGCTTCAAATGCAAAACGCCTGGTAGGAAGTCCGGAGAGAGTGAGTGCGGTTATGCAGGCACATGCCCCGGGGAGGGATGTGACTGTGATACCTGCTTCGTGAGCCATTTTTACCAGATCTTCACCGGGATCGGATATGGCAGGAGTACCGGCGTCGGTAATGAGCGCGATATTCTGTCCATCCAGCAATTTGGCTATGAGAGTCCTTGCTTTATCTATTTTATTATACTCATGATAACTGGTCATGGGGGTATCTATCTCGAAGTGGTTTAACAGCTTTATACTGTTGCGGGTGTCCTCTGCCGCTATAAGATCAACCTCTTTTAAGATTCTTAATACTCTGTAAGTTATATCTTCAAGATTTCCTATTGGTGTGGCACAAAGATAAAGGGTTCCGGGCATGACGGGTCTCCTTTTGTTAAAATGATATGGGGTATAAGGGTTGTTTTGATTATATAGTAAATAAAAAGAGATAGCAACTTAAATTTAACGCCAATTACCTATTGACACGGTAGGTAAATGGTGTTATACTCACATCACAATAAATTTAAGGAGTTTTTATTATGATATATGCGGATAATGCAGCAACAACCAAGATGAGCAGACGTGCGATCGAGAAAATGCTCTCGATTGCGGAGGAGAACTACGGCAACCCTTCAAGCCTATATACTTTCGGTCAGAGGGCCAAGGAAGTATTAGAGGAAGCCAGAGCCAAAGTTGCAAAGGTAATAGGAGCAGAGCCGAGAGAGATACTGTTTACCTCGGGCGGCAGTGAAGCGGATAACCAGGCGATCATTTCGGCAGCGGAGCTTGGAAAGAAAATCGGGAAAAAGCATATTGTTTCTTCAGCATTTGAGCATCATGCTGTATTGCATACATTAAACAAACTGAAAAAAGAAGGCTTCGAAATCACGCTTCTGGATGTTCATGAAAACGGACTTATACTTCCGGAAGAGGTGGAAGCAGCCATAAGAGATGATACATGTCTGGTAACCATAATGTTTGCAAACAATGAGATAGGTACCATACAGCCCATAAGAGAGATCGGAGCTGTCTGCAGGAAGAAGAATGTTCTGTTCCATACGGATGCGGTACAAGCTATAGGACATCTACCGATCAATGTGGCAGATGACAATATCGACATGCTTTCGGCATCGGCTCATAAGTTCCACGGACCTAAGGGTGTCGGTTTCCTTTATGCAAAGAAAGGCATCAGGCTTTCCAATCTGATCGAGGGCGGCGCCCAGGAAAGAGGAAAAAGAGCCGGAACAGAAAACGTTCCTGGCATAGCCGGTATGGCAGAGGCACTTACCGAATCGGTTGAAAAAATGGCCGAAAACGCTGAAAAGCTTACCGAGAAAAGAAACAGACTGATCAAAGGATTAAAGGAAATACCTCATTCAGCAATAAACGGAGATGAGACAAAGAGGCTCCCGAGTAATGTGAATTTCTGTTTCGAAGGAATAGAAGGAGAGTCACTCCTGCTTTTACTTGATGATAAGGGTATAGCGGCATCTTCGGGAAGCGCGTGTACATCCGGGTCGTTGGATCCCAGCCACGTACTTTTGGCAATTGGCAGGGTGCATGATGTGGCTCATGGGTCATTGCGGCTCAGTATCGGTGAGGACATCACGGACGAGGATGTAGATTACATTATAAAGAGCGTCAAAGAAGTAGTTGAGTATCTAAGAGGCTTTTCACCGGTATGGCGAGACCTTGTTGCGGGTAAGTCACAATTTATCTTACCTTAAAAAGTTAAAGATACAGACATTATTATATAGGAAGAAACAGGATAAGATATTAAAAAAAAAGGAGACAAAAAATGGCTTTATACAGTGAAAAAGTAATGGATCATTTCCGTAATCCCAGGAATGTGGGAGTTATTGAGGACGCAAACG
>JAIKXA010000096.1 GCA_024684355.1 Lachnospiraceae bacterium | reverse complement strand
GAAAACAAGGGGAACGGCGGCAAGGACCGGCGCAACGGGAAAATGCGTAAGACAGTCCAGAGCGAGTACGGCCCCGTGGAAATCGAAACCCCGAGAGACAGGGACGGTTCCTTTGAACCCGAAGTGGTCAGCATTTCTTGTACACTGAGCAGCTGTGAACTTGTATGCACCATGAGAAGTACCGATAGCGATAGCAAGTGAATCACATCCTGTCTTGGATACGAAATCCTCAACCTCTTCAGGACGTGTATAGCTCTCGTGACCAGCCTCAACTACTACTTCATCCTCGATACCTGCTAAGGTACCAAGCTCTGCCTCTACTACTACGCCATGAGCGTGAGCGTACTCAACTACCTGCTTTGTTAAAGCAACATTCTCCTCATAAGGCTTTGAAGAAGCGTCGATCATGACTGATGTAAATCCACCATCGATACAGCTCTTGCAAAGCTCGAAGCTGTCACCATGATCAAGGTGAAGAGCGATCGGGATATCAGGGTTCTCTGCAACTGCTGCTTCTACTAACTTAACAAGATATGTGTGGTTAGCATATGCACGTGCACCCTTTGAAACCTGAAGGATAACAGGGCTCTTTAACTCGCCTGCAGCTTCTGTGATACCCTGTACAATCTCCATGTTGTTTACGTTGAAAGCACCAATAGCATATCCGCCATTATAAGCCTTCTTGAACATTTCGGTCGTTGTAACTAATGCCATAAAAATATTCCATCCTTTCATATATTTAGCCTAACGGCTTTTCAATCAGAAACATTATAACACAGATTTCATAGATTACAAGAAAAATTTTCCAAACCCGGTATTTGCACTAATAATATCTCCAATAAATATACCCTGCAGAAACGCTTTATGGTGTACAAAATTTAATATTTTTCGTTACCCAGTGAATTAAATAACTTCTTCAGCCTATCCGGAGTAACATTTCCCATCCAGTACCTGTGGTTCATGTAGTGATCCTTATACAGGTCTCCGGTATAGTCAGAGAGCAGATAAACCGTAAACTTTTTATCATCCTTATTCATATGGTTGACTATGGGAGTATACTCTGCAGCCCTCAATGTGGTCTCCCCGTTCCATTTTACTATCTCGAGCTCTGCCAAGCCTTCCAGCTGACATTTAAACCAGAACATATTCGATACAAAATTGCCGAGTGAATAGTAACACGGTACCCTTCTGCCGTCAGAGGTCTTTATCACCTTCATGGGCTGTACCACGTGCGGGTGGCATCCTATAATTGCATCCGCTCCGGCTTCTGCCATCTTCTTAGCCATCTTCTCCTGCTTTTCCGAGGGCTCATGCTCATACTCCACACCCCAGTGCGGAAGAACTATCACAAAATCCGCCTTTTTTTTCGCCGCCTGTATCTCCTTTATGGCCGCGGCTTCCTTATACATCCTTATATAATAGGGTTCCCTGTTTGCTCCCGAATTAAGCAGAGTGGTATAATTTAAAAATGCTATCTTTATCCCGTTATACTCTCTGATCGCAAGAGTATCATAATCCTCCTGCGACCCGTATATACCGGTCACCAAAACATCGTCTTTATATTTGCTCCAATAATCAAGAGTATTCTGTATCCCGACAGCCCCACGGTCATAAGCGTGGTTGGTAGCACAGGTGATCACATTAAATCCGGCCGCCCTCATGGCATCTCCGACCTCTTTCGGAGTACCGAAGCTCGGATATCCGCCAAACTTCTTGCTGTCATAGACAAAGATCGTCTCCTGGTTTATGATCTTAACATCGAACCCCGAAAGATAATCCTTCATATGCTCAAATATCGCATCATAGTTATAGCTTCCGTCCTTCTGCTTTCCGGAGTTAAGGATATTTTCATGTATCAGTGCATCACCCACGGCAGCCAGTTTGACTACCTTTTCAGACTCAACCGTGACCCTGCATTTACATCTGACTGTTTTTTCTTCTGAAATCTCCTTTTCAGCAGCCGTATCTGTATCTTTGTCATCTTGTGATCCGGCTGTCACATAAGTAACCAATGCAAACACATTAGTCTTCCCGTCTGCCACAGCGGTCACTTTTCCTTTTTTACTTATTGTTGCTACAGACGTGTCAGCTGAAGACCAGGTAATCTTTTTGACCTTAATCCCTTCCGGGATTTCACCTTCACCAACCGTAATACTGCCGGTTTCGCTATTATCCTCTGTCTCCCAGAGTACAGAAAGTCTTACCTTCTTTCCCGGTTTTAACACCAGTTTTTTTGTACTCAATACAGGTGATACAACTGACTCCTTTTCAGATGCAGTTCCTTTTGCACTGACATCGTATCCAAAAGTTAAACCGGATATCATCAGCGCAACTACAACCATAACGGTTATTATTCTCAAAAAAGATTTTTTTTGCTTATGCATAACCTTCCCCCTATTTAATTATCATTGTGGCACACTTAAGCTCTAAAGTCAATCCGGATTCTTCGCTCAGAATGACACCTCCTTAATACTTGCACCATGGCACAAAAAGTCCCCGAAAGCACTGCTTCCGGGGACTCCTGTTATTATTTATATGTTTCTGTTTTTATATTGCCGATTTGCAATTATTGCTAAATATATGACAAAGAGAACCGTCCCTATTGTCATACATCCTGATTTTCATCATCGGGAAGATCGTACTCCTCGTCGTTGTACTCGCCATCCTCATACATCTCGTCGGTGTACTCACCCTGATAATTATCATCGATGTACTCTTCGTTCTCATCATAGTAGCCTGCATCATCCGATCCGTCATCATAATAATCGGAATCGCTGTATCTGTCCTGCTTAGCGTTAAAGCTCTCATAACGCTTATTTGCAAGACGGCTTGCTTCGAACTCAGCATCGGTACTTAAGTTGATATTGCGGTAGGTCTTCATACCTGTACCTGCAGGGATCAGCTTACCGATGATAACGTTCTCTTTAAGACCGATAAGAGGATCGATCTTGCCGCGGCATGCTGCTTCGGTAAGAACCTTGGTGGTCTCCTGGAAGGATGCAGCCGATAAGAAGGAATTGGTAGCAAGTGCAGCCTTGGTGATACCAAGCATAACTTCCTTGCCCTCAGCAGGCTTCTTGCCTTCTGCAACTGCCTTCTCATTTGCATCAAGATACTCATACAGGTCAACTATGCTGCCGGGAAGGAATTCTGTATCTCCGTTCTCTTCAATACGTACCTTCTTAAGCATCTGACGAACGATAACCTCGATGTGCTTATCGTTGATCTCAACACCCTGAAGTCTGTAAACTCGCTGTACTTCCTGGATCATGTAATCCTGAACAGCTCTTAAGCCCTTGATCTTTAAGATATCATGAGGGTTAACAGAACCTTCGGTAAGCTCGTCGCCGGCCTCAAGGATCTGACCGTCCTGAACCTTGATACGTGATCCGTAAGGGATAAGATATGTCTTTGATTCAAGTGAGCCGTCCTCATCAGTTCTGGTGATAACGATCTCTCTCTTCTTCTTTGTATCCTTAATGGTAACTGTGCCGCCAAATTCTGCGATGATGGCAAGTCCCTTAGGCTTACGTGCTTCAAAAAGTTCCTCGACACGGGGAAGACCCTGTGTGATATCGTCACCTGCAACACCACCGGTATGGAAGGTACGCATGGTAAGCTGTGTACCGGGCTCACCGATCGACTGAGCGGCGATGATACCTACTGCCTCACCTACCTGAACAGGCTCACCTGTAGCCATGTTCGCACCGTAACACTTA
>JAIKXA010000089.1 GCA_024684355.1 Lachnospiraceae bacterium | reverse complement strand
CATACCGGAGTCTGATTTTACAGAGATGACCTCAGGGATACCTGCACGTTCAAATATCCTGAAATATGAATTAGCCATCACATCATAGTATTTTTCGAGATCTTCCTGAGAAGTATGGAATGAATAGGCATCCTTCATCGTAAATTCCCTGACTCTGATAAGTCCTGCACGGGGACGGGTCTCATCCCTGAACTTGGTCTGGATCTGATATATCGAGAAAGGATATTTCGCATAGGTATTGCCCCATTCACGGACCATATGCACTGCGGCTTCCTCATGAGTCATTCCGAGCACCATGGGAGTGTCATTTCTGTCCTTAAATCTCAGTAATTCCTCGCCGACGCTTTCATATCTGCCCGACTCCTCCCAGAGTGAACCGGGTAGTGCTACCGGAAACAGTACTTCCTGAGAATCAGCTGCATCCATTTCTTCTCTTATGATACTTTCAATCTTTGCTGTAACTCTTTTCATAGGAGGGTAAAGGGAATAAATGCCGTTTGCTACATATTTGATGTAACCTCCCCTTACAGAAAATGCATGCGAATCGATTACACAATCAGAAGGACGCTCCTTAAAACGTTCTCCTACCATATTTGCTAATTTCATGGTCTACCTCTCTTTTTCTGTTTTTCATTATTGTACCATACTTTAATCATTTGTAAAACTTATTTATCTGCATAAAATAAAAAACCTTAAAACCAAAGCATAATGCTTGTTTTAAGGCTTATTATATTATCTTTGAAAATGTTTCCCATAATTATTCCGGAAGTACAGATAACTCGTTTGCATTTCTCCCTTTAGGGCTCATCTCTATCCTGTCTTTTGTCAGGTTTCTTATAAAAATATCTCTGTTCATATTATCATCCTTTCGTTAGTTGTTTTTCGTATCAGCGCTTTTACAAGTATGATAATATCAGATGAATGTCGAAATGCAAATAGACAGAACAGTTATAACTGAACTTTACTTATTCTCTGATAAGACATGAAATTATTAAAGTGATCATAAGAACTGTACATAAGTAAAAGTCTCGTATTTTTCTCATGTTTGGTCTCTCCTATAACTTCTGTAAAAGCACAACTGTTTCAACATGTACCGTCCAAGGGAACATATCACAGCACTTGGCTTTAACTACCCTATATCCGTTCGCATTAAGTATCTCAAGATCCCTTGCCAGGCTGGTAGGCTTACATGAAACATAAACCATAGTATCCACCCCGTAATCTATGATCTTTGTTAAAGCTTTCGGATGTATTCCTTCTCTGGGCGGGTCCAGCACTATGATATCGGGCTTTACGGTAAGGTCATCCAACACCTTTAGCACATCTCCGCATATAAATTTACAATTGTCAAGTCCGTTAAGAGATGCGTTCATCTTGGCAGATTCAACGGCTTCCGGCACTATCTCAACACCTGTCACGCTTTTTGCTACTGGAGCTATTATCTGAGCTATGGTACCGGTACCCGAGTACAGATCAAATACATTTTTGTCCTTTGTATTTCCGACAAAATCCCTGACTATCTTGTATAACACTTCTGCGCCAAATGAGTTGGTCTGGAAAAAGCTGAATGTCGTGATCTTAAATATCTGACCGAGTATCTCTTCAAAAAAGAAATCCTTTCCCTTAAGTACATCTATCCTGTCAGCTTTAACCGCATCAGCAGGATCATCATTTATCGAATGCAGAAGTCCTACAATGCTTCCGTTCAGATTAAGTTTAAGCATCCCTTCTTTTAACTCATGAAGAAATTTGACCTCATCGTCATCGTAAACCACATCTGCTCTTTCAGGATTGTCAACAAATTCGATATTCTCTGTATTGGGGATCATAACCCTTCCGGGCCACTGGGATGTGGTAACCAGGTTCACCAGTATCTCACCGGTGGTAGCAGCACGTCTTATCAGCAGATGTCTCAGATAGCCGATATGAGACATTTTATGGCAGTAGTCCAGCTTCCATTTTCTGCACAGTTCTACCACATACTTTACTATCGTGTTATAATCTTCATTTGTGATCTTACAGTCCGTTATCTGCAATATATCATAAAAGCTTCCGGCCTTATGAAGTCCTAAAGTAAGCTCTCCGTCTTTGCATGAATCTCCGAATGAAAACTCCATCTTATTTCTGTATGCTTTTTCATTCGGGCTTGCAGCTATACCCATAAACTCATATTCGTAGTCAAGACACCCGTCCAGTATCCTTTTAACCTCATCAGCCTTAAGCTTTAAAAGTGCATCATACGTGAGCCTCTGGAATGTACAGCCTCCGCACAACTCAAAATGCGGGCAAAAAGGCTCTTCCGTCTCTATGGGGGATCTTTCCTCAACGTTCACAAGTTTGCCCTCACATCTGCCGTTTCTGACCTTGGAAAGCCTGAAGGTTACAGTCTGACCTTCCAGAACGCCTTTTACGGCAATTTTCTCATCCTCACACTGTACTATGCCTTTATTCGGATAATCCGACCTTATTACCACGCCTTTATAATCAAGCCCTTTTTTAAGTATTCCCATTAATATTTATAACCTCCAAAAATTCCAGTTGACTTCAATTCTTTAATGTAGTAAAATTTTATAGTGTAAAATTGATATTGATAAAATGAAATACATCATTCTGTTAAAAGGAGAAAGCAAGCTTGCTTGCCCGTAAAAGCTATGAACATGAAATTGCATACCGAAGCAGTTGACTACTTATTTGATGCGATACTCAGCCTAAAAAACCGCGATGAGTGCTATACCTTCTTTGAGGATGTATGTACCATCAATGAGATCTTATCATTATCCCAGCGTTTTGAAGTGGCTGCCATGCTCCGCTCCGGAAAAACCTATCTGGATATCGCCGAAAAAACAGGTGCATCCACAGCTACCATCAGCCGTGTAAATCGTTCATTAAACTACGGAAACGACGGCTATGACATGGTATTTAAGCGCCTCAACACCAATGAAACCGCAGAATAATTTGTAAGCTTATATAAGTCAAAGGCTTCCTTTATATAAAGGAAGCTGACTTTTTTTGATCAATTATATGTAAATATATCTTCAAGCTCCTGCTTGGTCAGTGAATCTATAAACACACCGTTTGATGTGATCACCGAATCTAGCAGTTCTTTTTTCTTAAGCTGTAATCTGTATATCTTTTCCTCTATGGTACCGCGTGTAAGAAGTTTCAGCACATATACATCACTGGTCTGACCTATACGATAAGCTCTGTCGGTAGCCTGTTCTTCTACAGCCGGGTTCCACCATGGATCGTAATGTATAACCGTATCCGCACCTATCAGGTTAAGTCCGGTGCCGCCGGCCTTAAGTGATATCAGGAACACCTCACCCTTACCGTCATTAAACTCTTTGACCATATCCAGTCTGTCCTTAGGCGCAGTCGAACCGTCCAGGTAGAAATAATCGATCTCTCTGGCTTCGCATTCCTTCCTAATTATATCGAGCATACCGGTAAACTGTGAAAATACTATGGTCCTGTGACCGTTTGCTATGGCATTGTTAAGCTGCTGCATGAGCAGATCGAGTTTTCCGCTGCCGCCCTTGTAATTTGTAAGGAATGTGGACGGATGACAGCATATCTGGCGAAGTCTTGTAAGAGCTGCCAGTATCTTTATCCTGCTCTTTTCTATTCCGTTTTCCTGTATCTCGCCGAATATGTCGCTCTTCAGCTCGTTCATATATGCAAGATATACCTTTGTCTGCTCCTCGGTCATATCCGTAAGCATCTTTTCTTCGAGCTTATCCGGCAGATCATTAAGCACATCCTTCTTCATTCTTCTTAAGATAAACGGTCTGATCCTTGAATTAAGGTCAGCTACCGCATTCTCATCACCGTTGATAATGGGCTTTTCAAAACGCATAGTGAATCTGGGGTGCGTCATGAGGAAATTGGGCATGATATAATCAAACAGCGACCAAAGCTCCGAAAGTGAATTCTCTATAGGAGTACCTGTGAGTGCAAACCTGTGCTTTGCACTTAACTGTTTAACGGACTGAGCATTAAGTGATGCCGCATTTTTTATAAACTGAGCTTCATCCAGGAATATGGTGTTAAACATTATCTTTCTGTAAAACTGTACATCCCTTCGCATAAGCGGATAAGAAGTGATAAGTATATCGTATTCCTCTCCAGATTCTATCATCTCTCTACGTTCCTGAGGTGTACCTACCACTACCACACACTTTAAGTCGGGTGCAAAATTGTTGATCTCATCCAGCCAGTTATATATTATAGAGCTCGGACATACGATCAGGAACCTCTGATGTTCTTCATCGGAATCAGACTGTTTTTTACCTGCTATATAACATATTGCCTGCAGAGTTTTTCCGAGACCCATATCATCGGCAAGTATACCGCCCAAGCTGTTCGAGGCCAGGTTCATCATCCACTTAAAGCCCGTAACCTGATAATTACGCAAGTTAGCATTGATACCATCCGGCAGGATAAAGTCCATGGTCTCCGAATTTGTGATACGGTCTATAAGCTCGATAAATTCTTTATTCTTATTAACCTTAAATCCGCTCTTTTCCAGTGCTTCGTTAAGGTAGAATGAATTGCTCTTGCTAAGCTTGATACCCGTTTCATCAATATTCTTCGATGTTACTCCGAGATTATCGAGTATGTTGGAAAGTCTCTCCATATCACCGTTTTCAAGGTTGATAAAGCTTCCGTCATACATTCTGTAATATTTCTTTTTAACCTTAAGGGCACGGAACAAAGCTTTAAGCTCATCATTTGTCATGTTCTCAAAGTCAAAGTTCATCTCAAGTAAGTCCATCTTGCTGCTTACTCTGAGTCCTATATTAAAGTTGCTGCCGTTTCGTATCTTAAGCTTCTTAAAGTCTTCCGAATAATAGAGCTCGGCCTGGTCCAAAAGATCCGTCTTTTCACTTGAAAGGAAGTCGTAAATGGCAGACTCGGATTTTAACAGATAAAAACTGCTTCTTGATTCAAAACCGTAGTTTTCGAGTGTGGTGCATACCTTATCTTCAAGATCCTTTTTTCTGATGATGATATAATAATCCGAATCAGGATTCTCAAAACTTCCGAATTCAAAATCACCGTATGTAAAGCGTACCTCAGCCTTGATACCGTTGTTGTATCTGTCAAAATATATGGCTGTCTTAAGTTCGGGTGAAATATATCTGTCCTGCAGCTCCTCAGGGATATCGATATCCATGCTGTCACCGATCTTAGGCAGCACTTCTACAAGGAATCTCTGTTTATTCTCATTTCTGAAATAAAGCGCAGGCTTATCGGCACCCAACGCATTAAAGAAAGGTGCATAATTACGCTTAAAAGCGAGTGAAGGCATGAAAACGGCACCGTTATAATAGATCAGGTCCCCGTTTTTTGAAAGCGGGAAAACCGATTCCTTATCACGGTAATCAAACATTATTGTATCATCCACAATATCGAGATCATATTTGATATTGGGATTTTCTTTGAATACTCTTACATTCTCATAAGTTTTTCCGTAAAGATTGAGAGTAAAAGTATTTTTACCCAATAGCTGCAAAAGTCGCATAAGAAGCGGCTGGGTTATGCTCATATTTGCCTTGTAAAATATCTTTTTACTGTCTAAGCTCTCATCCATACCGAATACCTGATAAGTTTCAAGCATGAAATCAAGCAGATTCTGGGAAGACTTGTCAAACTCACATTCCCTGTATACAAATACAAAATCCTTACCTAAGGTTATATCATTCTGTTTAACGTAATCATTTAAAAACTTTTTGATGGTCTGTACCTTATAAAGCTTATCCCTGCCGGCTTTGATGGAAAGATATGCACATGTACCCTGTTTTCCAAGTATTTCGGACACGGTTATGACAGGCTCGATATGAAATACGGTCTTTGGAAATATCATATCCTCCTGGGCCTGGAAGAAATCCAATACCGAGCAGGCGCGGCGGTCCTCAGGGTTCGGAAGCTGCATGAGCTTGTCTTTTTCCTGTACCTTTAGTAACGCAAATAAGCCTGCCACTACATGTTTGCAGGCTTTAGGCTCGATATTTCCCGCAGAATTCGCACAGTTGCAGGAATATTCTATAGTTCCGTCGGGATTGTCATTGATAAGTACTTTATAGTCAAATACGTCATTGACCGTTATACGCATCTGACCTGTCGTCTTAACTACCGAAATATTTTTTACCTGATTGTTTCTGTATAAATAGATGCCTCTGTGATAAGTAAGATCATCAGAAGCAAGGTTTTTTATCATCAGTCTTGATAACTGCTGCATTTACATACCTTTCCGCAGGCTGTACCGATATTACTGCCTGCTTTCATCCGGTCCTCTGCGGAACAGATCTCCCGGTTCTATCACCTTGTCAATATAAACAAATATCTTCTGCGATGCATGAGGACAGCTGGGCATCTCGTTACCCTGCTCATCGGTGATTTTTAATACATTGCACTTATTTATGTCAAGAGCACCCGGTGAAAGTATCTCTATAGTATCTCCAACGCAGAATTTATTTTTTTGTATCAATTCACATTTATATACCTTTCCGCCGTCTTTCTTTTCATCACATTCAGTAACGTCAAGCACCGTCCCCAGATATACAAAGTCTTTCACATAAGTGCTTTCACCGTATACCATGGACTCACCGGAAGGTTTGCCGAAATAAAATCCGGTGGTAAACATCCTGTTTGTACATTTCCCTATCTCTTCAAAGTATAACGGGATATTTTCTTTATACTTTTCAGGGTCGGCATAATAAGTATCTATCGCATTTCTGTAAGCTCTTGCAACCGTAGCCACATACAGAGCCGTTTTCATTCTGCCTTCGATCTTAAAAGAATCGATGCCTGCCTCACAAAGCTCGGGTATATGATCGATCATGCACAGATCCTTTGAGTTAAAAATGAATGTACCTCTCTCATTTTCCTCTATCGGCATATATTCGCCGCGTCTGTTTTCTTCGGATATAAAGTATTTCCATCTGCATGGATGTGTACATTCGCCAAGATTTGCATCACGTCCGGTCAGATAATTTGAAAGCAGACATCTGCCGGAATAAGAAATACACATAGCTCCGTGTATAAAACTCTCTATCTCCATATCATCCGGGATGTTGTCACGTATCTCCCGGATCTCATTTATCGTAAGTTCTCTGGCTGTAACCACACGTTTGGCGCCCTGCTCATACCAGAACCTGAAGGTCAGATAATTTACATTATTGGCCTGCGTACTGATATGCAGCTCCAGTCTCGATGCAAAAGCCTTAGCCATGAAAAAAACACCGGGATCACTGATGATCAGACCGTCAGGACCTATCTCATTCAGTTCCTTAAGATAATCCATGATAGGATCCATATCATCATTATGCGCAGTGATATTGACCGTAACATATATTTTTTTGCCGATGGAATGAGTATACTCCACAGCCTGAGTAAGTTCATCTTTTGAAAAATTGTGAGCCTTTGCGCGCAGGCTGAACATATCGCCGCCCACATATACCGCATCAGCGCCAAATCTGAAAGCTGTCTTTAATACATCCATGCTGCCCGCAGGCATTAATAATTCAGGTTTGTTCATGTTCCTCCCAAAAAATACGATAAAGCTGCTCCGTCTCCCACAGGCAGTACCACAGTCTCGAAATCCTCACAGTGTGTCAGCTCATACAGATACTCACGCATCCTCTTGTGAATAGTCCTGTCTCTGCGTTCTATAGAAAACTTTGATTCCGCGATGCTGCCCTCAAGCAATACATTATCCGTAACCAGTATGCCGCCTTTTTTTATGAGCTTTCTTATATCTTCAAGAAAACTCATATACTGGCCTTTTGCAGCATCTAAAAAAATAAAATCATATCCGGCGGTATGATTCAGACTAAGTTCCTTCAGTTTATCGGACGCATCCCCTTCGATCAGACGGATGTTGGGATGGTCTTTTATGTTTTCCCTCAGATGCACCAGCCTCATCTCAACTTTCTCCATAGTTGTGATATCCGCCAGCGGTGCATAATGCTCCAGGAAAAGAGTGGAAAATCCGATGGCAGCGCCTATCTCAAGTATCTTTTCCGGCTTTCTTTCCTTAAGCAGAAACCTGAGCAGTGCCTGCATAGATTTTCTTATAATGGGCACTTTGTTATCAAGTGCCCATTTTTCTAATCTGTCAAGTTCATCCGGGAGATCCCGGTCCAATGAATCGATATAATCCTCAATATGTTCGTTTACGATCATGGTGTAGATTCCGCATCCTCTAATGTGACTTCCCCTTCGATCGACTTATCAACATCCGTTATCAGACTCAATATCTCGTCATAATCCATGGACGTGTTAAGTATATAGGTTCCGCCTTTGATCTCGTACTTTTTCTTGCCCTCTTTGCTGCCCAGATTACCTATCTGAACCTTCAAAAAGAACGAGTATCTGTCAGGTATCAGCTTATTCGTCTCAAGCTTGGCGGCAACATTCATAGTGGATTCGCCTTTAAGGATCTGAATCTTAACATCCCTTCCTTCCTCCTCCATATGTACACTGCCGAATATCCTGTATGCAAAATCATAGGTTTTATGGATCGCTTTTACAAGGAAAAATATGATGACCGCATAGATCACAATATTAAGGCAGATACCTAAAAAACCACCGGTCATTCTAAGCAATACTCTGGTACCGGAAGATCTGCCCGTTCCTTTGGCAACTCTTTGAGCACTCATTTAAACCTCCATAAATACTGGAAGAATAATAGGTCTTCTCTTCATTTTCTTCCATAAGAAATCAGCCAGTTCATCCCTGATCTGCGATTTCATCTTGTTTCTGTCAGTAATGCCTCTGCCCCTCATAGAATCCATATTCATTATCACAAGGTTTTCAAGATCCGTGAAAAGCTCCTCAGCTTCCTTAACATATACAAAGCCTCTTGAACTTATATCGGGGCCGGCGATCATTTCACCGGATGCCGAATCAAGTGTTAAGGAAACTACAAGAAGTCCGCTCTCTGACAGCTGTTGTCTGTCACGGAGCACGATATTTCCGACATCGCCGACTCCGAGACCGTCTACCATAACTGCACCGACTTTTACTCTTTCGGTTATTTTACCTTCATCTTGTGAAAGCTCAAGCACATCACCTGATGAAAGGATAAATACATTGTCTTTATCAACGCCCATTCTGACAGCAAGATCCTTATGTGCCACAAGGAATCTGTATTCGCCGTGTACGGGTACCGCATATTTAGGCTTTACCAGTGAATAAATAAGCTTTATCTCTTCCTGGCAGGCATGTCCTGATACATGTGCATCCTGGAATATAACCTTTGCGCCTATCATTGAAAGTTCGTTTATAACCTTAAATATGTTCTTCTCATTGCCGGGGATGGCTGAAGAACTGAATATTACCACGTCACCGGGCTTGATAGTAACCTTTTTATGTATATTAGCTGCCATTCTGGAAAGTGCCGCCATGGCTTCACCCTGGCTGCCTGTGGTTATGATAACGGTCTGCTCATCTTTATATGACTTGATGTTTTCTATCGGGATGATCGTACCGTCCTTAACCTTGATATAACCAAGCTCTGTAGCAAGAGTTATGACATTGATCATGCTCCTGCCTTCTATGACTACCTTTCTGCCATATTTTTCAGCCGAATTAATGATCTGCTGTACACGGTCGACATTGGTCGAGAATGTAGCTACTATGATACGGTTGGTATTGTTCTCCATAAATATGGTATCGAATGTTTTACCGACTGTTCTTTCAGACATGGTATAACCGGGACGTAATATATTGGTACTGTCGCAAAGCAGTGCCAGCACGCCCTTTTTGCCGAGCTCGGCGAATCTGGCCAGGTCGATCGTCTCACCGTATACCGGAGTAAAGTCAACCTTAAAGTCACCGGTATGCACTATGATACCTGCCGGTGAAAAGATAGCCAGCGCCGCAGCATCAGCCACGCTGTGGTTTGTACGTATAAACTCTATCCTGAAATCGCCCGCAGTAACGCTCTGTCCGTATTTTACGGTTCTGAGCTTAAGCTTTTTAGGCATCTCATGCTCTCTTAATTTATTCTCAATGAGAGCCATGGTAAGGCAAGTGCCGTATACAGGCACATTTATCTCCTTTAATACATAGGGCAGAGCTCCGATATGGTCCTCATGTCCGTGTGTGATAAAGAAACCCTTTACCTTATCAATGTTGTCCTTCAAATAGGACACATCCGGTATAACAAGATCTATACCGAGCATTTCATCTTCCGGAAATGCAATTCCGCAATCAACGATGATGATCGAATCATCGTACTCAAATGCGGTTATATTCATACCTATCTGTTCAAGTCCTCCCAAAGGGATAACCTTTACAGCAGATGTCTTTTTTTCTTCTGTCATGTTTATTCCTGATTATTTAAAACGTAAAAATATTATTCCTCAACAATATCCACATCATCGAGAAGCTCGTTAAAGATCTCACCTACAGCCATAAGCTCCTTGTCATCGTCCACAAGGTCATAAGCCACTTCTTTGCTGTCGGATGCAAGCTCTTTTAATATATAAGCATTAGCTTCATCACCGTCTTCACTGTCGGTAACAAGCAGATAGTTTTTTCCGTTAAGCTTTGTATCGGCTACTACAAAAAGATCTAATTCAACACCTTCATCGGTTGTAAATTTTATCGATCTGCTTTCTTTCTTTTCTTCCATACTAATACCCCGCCTTATGCGTTTTGTTTTTGAAGAGCAAGATAATCAAGATAATTCTGAAGGATGATAACAGCCGCAAGCTTATCTATTACCTTGTTTTTTTCGTTCAGATCCGTACCTGCTTCCTGTAATACACGATCAGCCGAAACAGTGCTGAAACGCTCATCCCAGAGAATGACAGGAAGTCCTGTCCTGCGCTCCAAGTCTGCAGCAAAAGCTCTCGACTTTTCGGCTCTGTCACCCTCGGAACCGTCAAGCTTTTTGGGGAGACCTACTACTATACGGTCAACCTCGTACCAGTCTATAAGATATTCTATCCGCTGATACGTCTTTCTAAGCTTATTTTCATGTGTTCTTCTGATCGTCTCGATACCCTGTGCAGTAATAAGCAGCGGGTCGCTTATTGCAACGCCGCATGTCATACCGCCGAAATCAAGTCCTATTATCCTGCCCATTAAACAAAACTCCTTAAAAGCTTATTTAAAGTTTATATCAATGTATTCCTTTAAAAGCTCCTCAATGATCTCATCACGCTCTACACGCATGATCTGGCTTCTGGCACCGTTATGACTTGTGATATAGGTAGGATCGCCTGACATGATGTAACCTACTATCTGGCTTACAGGATTATAACCCTTCTGTGTAAGAGCAAGATATACATCTGCAATAGTGTCCTTAACCAGGTTCTCAGTTTCCTTCACAGGTCTGAAATATTGTGTGTCGCCTCTAGATTCCATAAATAAACCCCGTTTCTGCGCAGCTTTTGGGGAGTGCGCTTCCCTAAAAATCCATCATATAATTATACTGTAGAATCGTAAAGTTTTCAAGTAAATTCTTACTATTTTAGTAAAATTTTACCTGAAAGAACAGAATTATCCTTTATCCCTGTAACTTCAACACAGACAATGTCGTTGATATGGATGTTTTTATCTTCTTTTTCTTTCGTTTTCTCCAGTATTGCTTCTACTGATACATACCTTTCTGTTAACCCTTTGGCAATAACTTTTCCATTACTCTCTTCATCATCATCTATTTCTTCTATCAGTATTTTTACATTTTTTCCTACAAAACCTTTTAGATATTCCAACGCTGTTTTTTCTTCCAGTTCCTGTACTTTCAAGCTTCTTTCGTGCTTTTGTTTATCCGTCAGCTGCCCCGGCATACGGTCCGCAACTGTACCGGCCCGTCTTGAATATTTAAAAATATGTATCTTACTGAAAGCGACCTTATTTAAAAGCTCACACGACTCCTTAAACTCTCCTTCAGTTTCTCCGGGGAAACCTACTATTACATCAGTCGTGATCGACGGATTATCATAATGCTTACGCAGTATCTCACATCTTTCCAAAAACTCAGCCCCAGTATAATGCCTGTTCATACGCTTAAGTACCGTATCGCATCCGCTCTGCAGTGAAAGGTGGAAATGCGGACAAACCTTTTCAAGTTTAACAAGCTCAGAAACAAAACCTTCGGTAATGATCCTGGGCTCTAATGAACCCAGTCTGATACGTTCTATACCCTGTATCACATTGATCTTTTTCAGGAGTTTTAATAAAGGTTCATCAGCTTCGTTATCTTCATGAGCCAGATCAAATGAGGACTTCACCATTTTTTCACTATTATCGTCCGAGTTTAGTGATTTTTCCTTAGCTCTCATAGTCAATTCATAATTGTCATAACCGTATGACGAAATATGTATACCGGAAAGCACTACTTCCTTGAAGCCGTTAGCAGCGAGCTGTTTTATTTCTTCTATTATTTCAGCTTCATCCCTTGATCTTACCCTGCCTCTTGCAAAAGGTATGATGCAGTATGTACAAAACTGATTGCATCCGTCCTCTATCCTTACAAAAGCTCTGCTTCTTTCCGGGTAATCATTTATAGAAAAGCTTTCAACCATTTTCTCTGAAGCTATATCATCCACAAAAGACTCATCCGATCTGCGTTCAAAATACTCACGTATTATACGTGCTGCTTCACCCTTGTGGTTGTTTCCGATGATCAGATCTGCTTCACTTTTAAGCTCATCTTCCTTACGAGTCTGGACATAGCATCCCGTAGCAACTATCAGCGCGTCAGGATTTAGCGTCTTTGCCCTGTGCAGCATCTGACGCGATTTTCTGTCAGCAATATTGGTAACTGAGCATGTATTGATAATATAAACATCAGCTTTTTCGGAAAAATCCACTATTTCAAAGCCCGAAGCTATCAGATCCTCACGTATATATTCGGTTTCATATGAATTGACCTTGCAGCCAAGAGATAATAAAGCAGCTTTCTTCTTCATTTTTTCACCATTAAAATATATTTATTTATGTGCGGGCAGGAAAAATGCCCTATATTTTGTATAATATGTACAGTACACACCTATATATACCATTATTTGTGAATATTGCACAAAATGATAAATTCAAAAAACTTACACCGATTCAAAAGAATATAAATAAACATCCAAAAAATCCTTAAAATTTGGTGTTTCAGAGTGTTGACTTTATCAAAAACAAACGCTATACTAAACTCGTAAGGCAGATGAGAGATCAAATGCCTATCGGAAAAGGTTGGTACAAGAAAGGAGTACAGAAAATGAAAACAGTAAAAATCAGTTTAAATTCTATCGATGCAGTTAAGTCATTCGTAAACACAGTTACTAAATATGATTCAGATTTTGATCTTGTTTCAGGAAGATATGTAATCGACGCTAAGTCAATCATGGGTATCTTCTCACTTGATCTTTCAAAGCCTATCGAACTCAATATTCATTCTGAGGAACAGCTTGATGAGATCTTAGACAGCTTAAAGCAGTTTGTAATTGAATAACTTAAATACATATAGGATTTAAGAAATACGGCAGCACAAGCTGCCGTTTTTCTTTTATTTTAAGGCTTCCCTTTGAGGGGACAGATCGCATCCATGAAATGGTGCGATGCCCGTCTGGCGAAGACAAGGTGTCACGCAGTGCCGGATAAGGTGTATATCTTCAATCTTCCGTAACCTCTATGATCTCTACATCATTGATTGCTTTCTCTACAAGTTCTTCGATGGTTCCGATCAGTTTCTTCTCTGAACGCTCAATAATGTGCAGATAAGGCTTTGTTACCGGATGTTTAGCCACAAATATGGTGCAGCAATCTTCATAAGGCTGTATTGATGTCTCATAAGTGTTGATCTTCTCAGCTATATCCACAATATCCTGCTTGTCGAAAGCTATAACGGGTCTGTATACAGGCAGTGTGCATACCGCATTTGTAGCTACCAGGCTCTGAGGTGTCTGACTTGCTACCTGACCTATGGATTCTCCGGTGATAAGAGCCTGACAATTGTTTTTATATGCGAAATGCTCAGCAATTCTCATCATATATCTTCTCATTATGATGGTAAGCTCATCTCTGGGACATTTGTCAATGATAGCAAGCTGTATATCCGTAAAGTTTACTACATGCAGCTTAATAGGACCGGTATATACACTGATAAGTTTTGCCAGATCAACTACCTTCTGTTTAGCTCTTTCTGATGTATAAGGCGGAGCATGGAAATATACCGCATCAATGGTCACGCCTCGTTTGGATACCATATATCCGGCCACGGGACTGTCAATACCGCCTGAAAGGAGCAGCATTGCATGTCCGTTTGCACCCACAGGCATACCGCCGAGACCCTTTACTGACTCCGAATATACATAGGCAAAATTTCTGATCTCAACATAGAAAGTGATCTCCGGCTTATGTACATCTACCTTAAATGCAGGAAATCTATCAAGTATTACGCCGCCCATGTCAGAACATATCTGAGGGGACTGTATAGGATAAGACTTGTCTGAACGTCTAGCTTCAACCTTAAATGTATGCGGTGTATTGCCGTATCTTTCCTCTACATAATCTCCGACCTTTTGAGCAAGATTATCCCATGATGCATCCTCGATCACATATGCAGGGCATATCTCCCACACGCCGAATATCTTTTTCATCTGGTTAATGGCTTCATCATAGTCATATACATCGGGACAGTTAACCTTTAACCTGCCCTGCTCACGTACTACTGTGAATCCCTCGGCTACCTTTTTAAGCTTTTCAGCTATCCTGTCACAGAGAGCATCTTCAAAGACATATCTGTTTTTGCCCTTAATACCGATTTCTGCATATTTGATCAAAAATGCTTTATAATTCATTTCAATTCCTTTCAATGACAATAGGGACGGTTCTTTTTGTCATGTTTATGACAATAGGGACGGTTCTTTTTGTCACGTTTTTATTTTATCATTTTGTATAAATTTCAGTGTCTTAAAAATTTCAGTCATTGCAATTCATTGCGTTACTCAGGATTACAATAACAAACTATCGTCTTGTAAATTTCGAGTAAATCGGTACCAGTTCTTTCAACACATCTATGCAATAATCAATTTCATCTACAGTAGTATATCTTGAAAAACTGAACCTAAGTGTCGAATCAAGCAGATCCTTTCTTACATTTATCGCCTGCAGCGTGCTGCTAATACCGGGATGATTTGAAGAACATGCAGATCCCGACGATACATATACATGTTTATCCTCTAAAGCATGCAGAAGCACTTCAGCTTTTATTTTATCAAAGCTTATACTAACAATATGCGGTGCAGTATCACGTACGTTCTCACCTATCGCATTCACATGTGTTCCAGGCACTTCACCTATTCTCTTTAAAAAGTGTTCTTTTAGGGCATAAATATGCTCTATTTTCTTATCAAAGTCCTCATAAGCTTCCCGTACAGCTTCACCAAGACCTGCTATCGCAGGGACATTTTCCGTGCCGGAACGTCTGTTTTTTTGTTGTCCGCCACCAAAAATCAAAGGACGTAGTTTAATCTTCTCGTCAACATACAAAAATCCGCTGCCCTTAGGAGCATGTATCTTATGCCCACTGACACTCAAAAGATCTATTCCTTCTTTTTTAGGATTGATCCTGTATTTTCCGTAAGCCTGTATTGCATCCACATGGAATATGATATCCTGTTTCTTTTCCTTAACAGCCTTTGAAATAGCAGCAATATCCTGAACTGCTCCCACCTCATTATTTACATACATTACAGATATCAGTGTCGTATTATCATCTATAAGCTTAAGCAATTCATCAATCTTAACATGCCCCAATTCATCCACAGGCGCAAAGTCAATGTCAAAACCAAAATCTTTTAATGCTAGAAGCGGCGAATATACCGATGCATGTTCAAAACACGTGGAGATAATCCTTTTTCCGCTTCTCATTTTAGAAAATGCTGCTCCAGACAGAGCCATATTATTAGATTCAGTTCCGCCCGAGGTAAATATCAGCTCCTTGGGCTGTACTTTTAAAGAATCAGCTATGATCTTCGCAGATTTTTTAATATACTGCTCTGCATCAAAACCTTTTATATGCTTCGATGAAGGATTCCCGTAGTCATCTCTCATCACTTTTTCCACTATCTCTGTAGCCTTCTCACTAACTCGCGTTGTAGCTGCATTATCCAAATATACTTCCATAATCCCTCATATATGACAATGGGGACGGTTCTCTTTGTCACATTTTTTTATGACAATGGGGACGGTTCTCTTTGTCACATTTTTTAAATATTCTGAATTATTCCTTTTGTAATTCCGGTTAATCTTTCAATCTGCCTTATGCTTAATCCGGCATTTTTCAGTTTCTTTATAGCATCATTTCTTCTTAAACGGTCATATGTCTGTAGTATAGTGCCTGTCTCTAATCCTAATACTTTTTTTATCTGCTCTTTTGCCCAATCATCGTCTTTTTTGTAATCATACTCCATACAGTCATCCGCTGTATCCGTCATCAAATAATCCAATAAATTCTCTCTAGTGTCAAATAATTCGTCAATAAATCCAGTCTCAATCTGTGATGCTTTTACAAAATACTCTGAAAAACTGCTCCACCTGTACAATTCTGTTTTACAAAAACCGGCCTTTTCAGGATTTCTCAATATATACCTAAATACAATCATCAAATAACGTTCATCATAAATCACTTCATTCTTAAATCTGTCCTGAAACAAATGACCTGTTTTATCATATTTTTTGTTGTAATACTCGGCATAAGATACTTCAATTTTCCTCATAAACCCGGAAATCATATTTTTATCATCGTATAAAAGCATATGTACATGGTTTTCCATTAAACAATATGCACAAATTTTTATGCCGGTGTCTGATCTATATCGATGCATAAGACCGATAAAATACTTATAATCCATATCATCTTCAAAAAGGACCTGCTTACCGTTACCTCTTATAATGATATGTTGATATCTGCTTTCGCCAAAGTTTCTGGCTGTTCTAGGCATGTAAATTCCTCTTCAATTATCTGTTATAAACCTCCTTAAAATAAGTTGGATAAAATTATGACAAAAAGAACCGTCCCCATTGTCATATTAATTTATAAATCCAATAACAGATAATAGCATCATGCCTGCTGTTTCGGTACGTAAAATGCGTTTTCCGAGTGATATAACTGATGCACCTGAAGCAACAGCTTCTTCAACCTCTGCCTGTTCAAAACCACCTTCCGGGCCGATAAATACAGCCACATCACTGCTTTTAGGTATATTGCCTAAAAGCGCTCTTGTTACTTTCATACCTTCAGGTGACGCATCTGCATTTTCATACGGTATAAACACCTTTTCCATCTTAGAAGCCTTAATTAAAGCCTCTTTAAAACTCATACATGCGGATACACCGGGAATAATACCTCTTCCTGACTGTTTTGCAGCACTCTCGGATATGGCCTGCCAGCGTTTAAGCTTAGCTTCTTCTTTTTTCTTATCGTCTAGTTTTACTATTACACGTCTGGTCATTACAGGAATTATTTCGTATACTCCGAGTTCCACGGACTTCTGGATTATCATCTCCATTTTGTCCTTCTTAGGCAGCCCCTGAAATAAATGCACCCTAAAAGGCATCTCTGCTTCGGATATGCCGGATCTGATAATATCAGCCACAACCACATCTTTACCCAAAGATGTGATCTTAGAATGATAATCAGTACCTTCATTGTCACATATAATGATCTCTTCGCCCTCTTTCATGCGAAGAACATTTTTAATGTGATTAACGTCCTCTCCGAATATAGAGATGCTCTTTTCAGATATATTTGCTTTTTCTGTATAAAAATGATACATCGATTTCCCTTTATTTTTGGGCCACAAAAGCTACCCAATCATTCATTTTTAACACTTCTATTATTTTAAAACCGTTTTTAAGAAGTGCTTCTCTTACAGCTTCTTCTTTAGTATTTATGATGCCTGAGCTGATAAAAATAGCTCCTTTTCGCATATACTTAGCTGTAATTCCTGACAGAGGTATGATGATATCGGCAAGAATATTCGCTACTACAACATCAAATCTCTCAAATCCTGTCCTTTTACACAGTTTGTCATCTTCAAGTACGTTTCCGGTGAAAAATATGATATGATTATTTTTAATTTCTATCCTGTTGCTATTAGATGTATCTTCATTTTCACCCAAAACATGACAAACAGAACCGTCCCCATTGTCATATGAAGCACCTATACCGTTTATCATGGTATTTTCAACAGAAGTCCTTGATGCGTTTTCATCTACATCTACACCGAGAGCACATTCTGCCCCGAGCTTCATACCGACTATGGAAAGTATACCGCTGCCGCATCCGACATCCAGAAGCTTATCGCCGTACTTAATGTATTTCTTAAGTGCCTTGATGCAAAGCTTTGTAGTCTCGTGTGCTCCCGTTCCAAAAGCCGTACCCGGATCGATCTCAATTATAAGATCGTCCGGAGTATGATCGGGCAGTTCACTTACATCAGTCCATGTCGGCTTTATAACTATACCTTCATCGGCCCTGAAAGGCTTAAAGTATTGTTTCCAATTATTTATCCAATCTGTATCTTCTGTCTCGGATACGGTAAATTCCAATGTACCAACATTATATTCATCACTGTACCCGGAAACATTTTCGATTATACAGCTTTTCAGCTCTTCTATATCGGTATCGCAGTCCACGTAAAAACTAAGCACTGCTTCACCGTCATCAGGCGGAAGTTCAGGAAGGATATCGATAAACATCTTTTTCTTGTCTTCTTCGCTAAGCTGTACCTTATCCTCTATCTGAACTCCCTCGATGCCCATTTCATCAAGTATCGCAGTTATCAGATCTTCAGCCTCAACCGTGGTACTTAATGATAATTTAATCCATTTCATGATGCTTCCTCAATTATTGAATAGCTCCCAAAAGTGTATCAAAAATCTTTAAAGTATACTCATAAGGATTTTCGCTTCTAAGTGAGTAAGGTACATCATCCATAGCAGGCTCAATCTCTTCTACACCGCTTTCGCCGTCAAAAGTATACATATAATCCTTAAGAGTCTTTGCATCCATAGCATAGATCATAACTCTGTCAGATGTCTTTTTCTCATTATAGAATGAATCACAAAATGCCTTGAATGATTCCTGATCGGCGTTGTCAAGTGCTGTAATGACAACATATGCGTCACAAAAATATCCGGTTACAGGTTCGATCTTTTCAAGAATAGTTTCTGCCTGCTCCTTGGTATATACACCGTAAGGATCGTATACCCATGCTTTGCTTCCGGTAGTCTCATTTATCTTTGAAACATCGATAGCTTCATCAAGAAGTTCAACGTCTGTGGTGGGAGGTACTATTTCAGCACCGTCTCTGGGGCCATGCTCTTCTTCGGTATCACTGATGTTGTTAAATACCAACTCGCATCCGTCTGCACCACGATAATTGTTGGTGAAACCTGAAACAACAGAATCAACATCAGCAAATCCGAGATAATAGAAATCTCCGGACTTGATACATGCAAAGTTACTGTCCTCCCAATAAGATGTATAATACTTGTCTAAAGGAGTTATAACATCAGTATCCGATAACTCAAACTTGCCTGTAGTCTCATTTCTGATAGCCGAATAACCTGCAAACCAGTATACCCATCTGGGTTCGTCACCCTTAAAGTTTACATCACACTTATATACATTGTATATAACGTTGGGGTAACCATAGTAATTGCTGTCTCTGAAGGTGATAAAGCTTCCGATATATCTTGCTCCGTAGAAGGAATTAGCTTCTACAAGACCTTCAACACCATCTGTATATGTAGCCTGGATCTTTTCAAAATCAGCAGCCTTCATAGCTTCAAACTTGGCATTGTCGATCTCGGCAATGTCCATTATAGGCTGTAAGATACCTTCTACGGTAATCTCTTTGGTGGTTGAAGTAAGCTTGAGCCCACGGTTTGCAGCATACTGTTCAATTGTATATTCACTCTTATAGTAATCATCAATATCAGCTGTAACAGTTACCGTGTCGCCGTTTGCAAGCTCTTCTTCCTTATCAAGTGCATAATCAAAACTGTAATAATACTCGTTCTGGGAATAATCAAATCTGATCCTTGCAGTAGCCTGTCCGCTTAAACCGGTATACTCAAGATACATGCCCTGGAAGATATCATACTCTTTAAGTTCCGTAAGTCCGCTTACAGTTACTTCATGCTCTAATTCCTTTGCTTTCTTACCGAGTGCGGCAAGATCCTTCTGGATATCCTTATCATCGTCATAAGACTTTACAACAAGCTTGATCTTTTCACCGTTCGAAAGATTCTTGGTCTTATCGAGCTCAAGATAAATGCCGTATACACCGTCAGGAAAATCGTAGTCTGAAACATATCCGCTGCCTACAGTGTCATTTCCGTAGTAAGTAATGTCATAGTTTGCAAAAAGGTCTACCTCCTCAAGTTCCTGAAGACCTTCAACCTTAGTCTCAAAACCATCTTTGATAACGGTAAGGCCGCATTCGTCAAGTAACTCCTGTTCCTTAACGTTGTTAAAGTATACCATGATCTTCTCGCCGTTCGACAGGTTCTCTGTCTTATCAAGCTCGATCTCGATCTTCTTTAACAATTTGGATGCATTTGAAGCCTTTTCGTCACCGATCTGCTCCTCTACATCTTTTACTATCTTACGGGCATCAAGAGTGGCACTTCCTGTACCAAGTCCGTCATAACCTTCGTAAGTGTACTTTACATAATCAGCAAGATTAACTTCTGCTGTCTTTGATGAGCAGCCTGCCAAAGCAAATACAGCTGCCAGCATCATAAATACAAGAACGATTTTTGAAATCTTTTTCATGATTTCTCCTTTCATTTGATTTATATTTTAAGAAAATTAGATCTTAAAAAGATCTTATTTCATTTTCTCCAAAACTGTTAATAAAAACTCCCATACTCTTCCCACAGAAGCTATATCAAGCCTCTCGCCCGGAGTGTGTATATCAAGGATATCGGGACCTATCGAAATGGCGTCAAGTCCCAAAAGCTTTGATGCAAACAGACCGCATTCCAGTCCTGCATGTATGGATTTGATGACCGGTTCTTTTTCAAACAGTTCTATATATGCTTCCCTGCATACCTCACGAAGCGGCGAGTCAGCAGAAAACTTCCAGCCCGGATAGTTCCCGGTATATGTAACTTTACCACCAAGTACTTTTACCAGTTTGGTTATCTTTCCGGCAGCAGCATCCTTCTGAGCATCTATGGATGACCGTACAAGAAAGCTTAAGCAGAATTTTTCCGGTTTCAGTTCTATTATACCGAGGTTCTGTGAAGTTCTTATCATTCCTGTTAATTCGGGATCAGTCTCTATGACTCCTTGATAAGAAAGATATAATGAAGACAATACTTTGTTTAACGACTCCTTGTCGAGTACATCATATCTGCATCCGAATCTGGCCGGTTCTATCTCTTCTATCTTTAATGACAGCTCGGGATTTACATATCCGTATTCAAGCTTCAGCTCTTTTTCCAGATTTTCAAGAGAAACGAGCAGACCTATCCTTACAACCTCGTCAAATACGATTACCGCCTCAGCAGATTCGCATATAACATTGTCAAACTTTCCGCCTTTAAGATAAGAAAGACCGAAATCATACTTTTCCGATAATTCATACAGTACTCTGCCTAACAGATAATTTGCAGAAGCAGGCTGCTTATCTATTTCCGTACCCGAATGTCCGCCTTTTAATCCGCTAAGACTTATCCTGTAATAACCCATGTTTTTAACAGGTTTAACAAAACATACGGGTATCTCTCCGTTGACCCGGCATCCGCCTGCACATCCACAGGTAAATATGCCTTCTTCTTCGCTGTCGATATTAAGGAGTATGCGTCCTTCGATCTTATCGGGATCGATAATACTTGCACCATCCATGCCTGTTTCTTCATCAACCGTAAAAACAGCTTCTAAAGAAGGATGCTTTATATCATCCGAATCAAGTATAGCCAGCGCATAAGCAACAGCTATGCCGTCATCACCGCCCAGAGTCGTCCCTTTTGCAAACACATATTTATCATCATGTGTAAGGTCGATAGGCTCAGCAGTCATATCTTTAGTACATGCATCTGTCTTAGCGCATACCATGTCCAAATGTCCCTGCAATATAACAATAGGCGCATCTTCATATCCCGGTGTGGCAGGCTTACGGATGATTACATTATTTATGTCATCCTGATATACATCCAAGCCTCTATCCTTAGCAAACTTTACACACAGATCGCTTACCGCCTTAGTATTGCCCGATCCTCTGGGAACCGATGATATATATTCAAAATATTCAAATACCTTTTCAGGTTTAAGTCCGTTAAGCTTTTCCATAGAAAAAACCTCATTAAAACTGATTTAAAGATTAAATTTCATTATAACATAGATATAATCTATCGTCAAATCAATAATCAATTAGCAAACACTACAGCCACGCACACTTCTTTAAGCCTGATATCTTTAACATACCGGGAAAAATTCAAAGATACTATTTCCTTTATCCTTTCTTTAAAACGGAACATCTGCCTTGAAAGATCAAAGTCCTCTATATAGCTGATATCTTCACAGACTCTTTCCTCAAAGAGCTTTAAACTTTCACTGTCCGGGTATCCGTTCTCATATCGTATTTCTATAAGCAATTGGTATAGTTTATTATTATTTATGCATGAATAATAAGCCGGAAACAATCTGTAAAACGAATCGGTTATGATATCATTTAGGGATTCCCATTCCTCGATTGCCTCTAAAAGTTCATTTTGGGATAGTTTTTCTATTCTTTCTACTCTGTATTTCAGCTCAACATCCTTGGCTTTTTTCTGAGTGGGTGCTGTAAAGACATGCTCATAATCGCCTGAGATCAGGGCTTTTTCAACATCACTGTCAAATTCCTTCTTTAACTTATTCGATTTAAGTATCCAGAATATAAAAAATCCTATAATGGCAGCAACTGCAACAACTGCTTTAACAGCAGCTTTAGTATTATGTCTTACGGCAATACAGTCACTGACATATATAATAGTTGCAAAAAGAACAAATCCACCGATAACTGCAAGAAACTTTATCATTTCATTTGATATCATAAACATATACTTTTTCTTTTTGTTTACAGTCATTTGGGCTTCTGTCTTGGCAAGCATTCTTTCGGTATCGTTCAGGATGTTTTTAGTATCCTGCCTTATAATTTCATAGTCTTCCTCTGTGTATTCTCTATCCTTGAAATTACTTTTATTCAGCTTTTTATGATCATCTTTTTTTCCCATCCGGCTACCCCCGTTAAAATGTATTACCGAGCTTATGGTTTCCAAATCAATTATATTATATAATCTTTGATAAAACAACATTAAGTAATAACGAAAAAGATAAAATTATCGGGCACCTGCATAGCTGATGCCCGACATAAATTATATATACTATTATCAATAAAATCTTAGTTAGCTGCAGCCTGAACAGCTGTGATAGCTACTACACCGACGATATCCTCTGCATAGCAGCCACGTGAAAGGTCATTAACGGGCGCTGCGATACCCTGCATAACAGGACCGTAAGCTTCTGCCTTTGCCAGACGCTGTACCAGCTTGTATCC
>JAIKXA010000083.1 GCA_024684355.1 Lachnospiraceae bacterium | reverse complement strand
CCAGCGTCTTACCTTAGTACATTTATATCTTATATCTGCATCCGCACCCGAATTAAAGAGCCAGAAAGGTACATATACACCTGTAACCTCATCGATATGGTTCTGCGACGAGAATGCGGAAGGAAGCAGCTTCTTACCCTGGAAATGCTTGGTAAGTGCTTCTTTTGCAGCGTTTTTGTCAAGTTTAAAGGGTATGATGAAATCGGGTTTGAGATTGCCTGCGAAATTATTCATCATAACAATGGGATTGCCGCAGAAAGGACATGCAGAGGCAGCTGTTGTCTCAGCTGTTACTATCTCGGCACCGCAGGACTTACAATGATATGCAGCCATGCCGGTCATATCTTCTCCGCTCCAGCTCTGGCCTTCATAAGAGTTCCAGGTCATGGACTCGGGCTCTTCCTTGTCAAGTGCCTGGTCCAGATCCTTTAAGGATTCCATTTCAAATTCTGTGTCACAGAAAGGACACTTCATTTTGCCGACGGAACTGTTAAACTCCATGGAACCGCCGCAACACGGACATCTGTATTCTTGTAAACCCATTATATTTCTCCTTATTTATATTCTACTATTCGCTGTGATCAAAACACTCATAGTATTTGCTGCGAAAAGCAGTAATACCTACAAATAGCCTCAAGACCACAATCCTGAGGCTATTTGAAGTAAAATCACTTTAATATTATTCAGGCTTCTTCTCACCGCATGTCTGGCAGAAGTTACCTGTATTTACGGCACCGCACTTAGCGCATGTCCACTCAGCGGGAGCTTCGGGCTTCTTTTCGCCACAGTTCTGGCAGAAGTTACCGGTATTCTCATTACCGCACTTAGGACACTTCCAAGCTATAGCAGGAGCGGGCTTCTTCTCACCACATGATGTGCAGAAGTTGCCTGTATTCTCTACACCGCACTTAGGGCACTTCCAAGTATTTGCTGCGGGTACTGCTGCGGGAGCGGGAGCTGCTGCTGCAGCGGCTGCCTGTTCCTGACCTGCCTGAGCATAAAGAGCATTGATGGTGTTGCCGATGCCGCCGTTCATGCCGCCGCCGATCATGCCTACACCAAACATAGCATTTGCTGCTCCGTTAGGATTCTTAGCTGCATCTTTAAGAGCCTGAGCCTGAGCTGCTGTAAGAGCTGCTGCGCCAAGGCCTGCATGCTGATATCTTGCCTCTGCCTGAGCGTCACGGATGAGCTTCTCATTCTCTTCTGTGGTATTAGCAGAGTTAACATCGAAGCTTACAAGCTCGATACCTTTCTCTACAACCCACTTCTGATGGAGCTGTTCTTTAAGAGCTTCGCTCATCTCTTCTGTATGAGCGGGAAGCTCGTTATATCTGATCTCCATAGCGGAAATCTTAGCAAGAGCTGTATTTAACTTGCCGCTGATCTCGCTCTTTAACTGCTGCTCGAGGTCTGCAGCTCTGAATGTATCGTTTACGTTGCCTGCGATCTTTGTATAGAAAAGAAGCGGATCAACCAGACGATATGAATAAATAGCATTAAGTCTGATAGTGATATCAAGGTCAAGGAAGATCTTGCTGTCTACTAATCTGAAGGGAACGGGTGCGGGTGTGCCGTACTTGTTGCCCATGATAACCTTGGTATTGAAGTAGTAAACTCTCTGATCATTAGCTGCCTGTCCACCGTAAGCGAACTGCTGTCCGAACATCTTGAATGAATCAAGAAGGCTCTGACCAAATTTGCCTGCGAAAATACTGGGTGCAAGAGATGTGTCATATGTAAACCTACCGGGTTCAGCACAAACCTCAACAACCTTTCCGTTTTCTACGATGATCATGCACTGTCCGTCATTAACTACGATGCCGCTGCCGTTAGAGATGATATTGTCATCACCCTTGGTGTTGGAGGACTTGCCTGTGATCTGCTTCTTACCTTTTACCATAAGTGTGTCATCAGGAATAGAATCACAATAAATAAATTCTTTCCACTGATTAGCAAGAACACCGCTTGCTGCACTAAGTCCTGCATTGATTGCTCCGCCTGCTATGCTGCCAACTGCACCGAGAGCCTGTGAAATAAGTCCCATATACTTTTATCTCCTTTCGAATTTAAAACATTCCCGGATTCACATCCGAAAAACATTATATCATAATGGATACCCATTAACAAGATAAAAATTTGAAAATAACCCAATTTATTTACCCCTGAGCCGCGAATTACGGGAGGGTCATTTTCAAGCGTCACGGAAATAGATTTTATCTGCACTTTGTAACAAAAATATCATCTACAAAGTAATCAGCATTTCCTTCAGTTTCTATAAAGAATTCCGCTGAATTCATATTCTCATCAAGCACTGCTTTAGCTTCCACCAATGTCCAACCGTCTTTAACCGCCTCTACATCTGCGATAACAAAAGGTTCGGATCCGTCTATACCCATCTTGATACGGCTGTCAGCAGTCTTGACATAAGCCTTTATGACGATCTTCTGTCCGATATAAGATGAGATATTAAACTTAACGGTAGCATCCTTCTCATGTCTTGTAATAAGAAGCGAATGACTCTTGCCGTCTACAGACTCCTTATCGGTAACAGTGATTATAGGAAGATGTCCCATACCTCTGATACTTGCGATATTATCCTTATCCTCGAAGCTTTCTTCCAATCCTACGAGCTTAACCTCGATATCATCGACATAAATAGGACTGAACTTATCTTCTGTCTTCTCTGTTGTACCGAAGAACAGGAACAGCGAGTGAACATCTGCAGGCACTTTATATCTGCCCTTAAGTTCTACCCATTCATCCGTACCGGTCTTAACCTCTGCGACCAAAGGCAGCAACTTATCTATATCTGCCTTTAAGTAAACCGTCTCGGCAGGACTCTTAACCCATGCACTGACATCTATCGTCTGTCCGAGGAAATCGGTTACGTCAAAGCTTATACCGCTCCAGTCATCAAATCTTATCTCATGAGCCAAAGCATATGATCCGGTATGTGCAGTCTTATTCTGTACAGCTATATGAGCAAAACCTCTGGTCTTAAATCCGATTTCCTTAAGCTCAACAGGCTTTCCGTCCACGGGTTCGAAATCGAACTTTCTGTCCGACAGGTCGATAACGATCTTTTCGGGCTCGCCCAGGCTTTCTCCCGTTAATGCAAACTTCAATGCAAAATATGATTTCTTAGGTGACAGATCGCCACGGAAAAGCAGCGGATTTGCTCCTCTTATCCATGAGTTGTCATCGGTCAAGCCCCAAAGTGTAACATTCTTAAGCTTTGCACCTTTTTCGTTGGCTTTTACCAGAGCCTCGAAGAAGTTTTTATAGAATACTGCCTGATAATACTCAGCATTGATATTAAGACATGTACACTTAACATCAAGCTCAGTGATATGCACCGTATCAACGAGTGACGAATAATCCATCAGAGCTTCTATATATTCATCGATATTGTTATTATCGCTTATGTGACCCTGCATACCGATACCGTCAATAAGCTTTTCGCCAAGTATACTTCCGTGATCGGCGGTACTTCTCTGCAAAGCGTCGATTATTGCCTTCTTCTTATCCGGCTGGAATTCGTTATAATCATTATAGAATAAAAGAGGCTTAAGTTCAGCGCCGTATTTGTCCGAATATTCTTTTGAATAACGGTCTACAGCGTTTCTTGCATACTTAAATGCCCAGTAGATAAAGTCATCACCTATGATCTGATACCAATAGCTGTTACGAAGCCCCGTAGGCTGCTTATCCATAAGTTCGATAGCCTCATTGACAACATCCCATGCATATATGGTTGAAGCATATCCGTTTTCATACATATACTTCATTACATTGTTTATATAGCTTTCAAGACGCTTTAGAAGTGTATTTCTATCAACATAACATACAGGATCGAGCTTCTCAAAGTTTTTCATGAAAGGTCTTTCCTTCAAGATCTCGGGATCGGTAGGAAACGTTACAGGCTTATAGTTTTTACAGAATATTTCCTTAGGACACTGGCTGTGCCATACAAGTACGTGGCCTCTTACCTTCATATTGTTTGCAACAGCAAACTTAAGCATCTTCTCAGCATTGGGGTTAAGGACAAAAGGCAAATAGTCCTCAGTAGCATAAGGACTGTTCCAACCCATATTATATGCAGGCTTCAGCTCATTTGCAAAGGTCATGCTGTTAAACTCTTTAAGTAAAAGAGCTTCTTTATCCTTGTTACCGATCTCGTTATTGGTAAACATGTCATGTATGATCTCGCAAGCTGCGCCTATTGTAAAATAATCCTTGTACAGATCTTTTAAATTGCTCATCCCAATACCCTCTCAATCAATTGTAAAAACATAATTGTCCATTAGATTTATAATACTAAAAATATATTGTTAAATCAAGGAATTTTTTCATATTTTTAAATAAATTTAATTTGATTTTTCAAGCTTTCGCAGAATATACCCATATACATAAAATATTGCTTGACATTATTTTAAACAAATGCTTAAATTAAATATGTTGTAAATCAATTTACTGAATCGTAAAACAAAAAAAGGAGAAGGAAAATGAATAATAAATTTAAATACGGTCTTATTATTCTTGTGGTCGGTATCGTACTTATGTTTATTGCCGGGCCTAACGCTATAAGCTTCCTTAAATCACCGAAGGAACTTAAAGAAATATCCGATTTTGACATAGCCGACAGTATCAAGAAAGGCGATCATGTTATCATCGATGTAAAGGCGACGCTCGGAAATGCCGTAAGTTATGTAACATATGATAAAAAGACCGGAAAGACTTCCAGCGAAGACAACCGTTACTACATTCTTCCTTTCGGGAACGAAGAAGGTTCGATCTTCTTAACTGTCAAAGTACCCAATAAAGATTTCAAAGGTTTTGAAGCTGCCGAAGATTTCTTCTATAATCCCAGTGAAGATTTTACAGAGACATTTGTTACAGTTGAAGGTGTTGTAAGAGACCTTACTTCCGAAGAGAATAACTACGTTAAAGAATTCGGCGAAGAATTCGATTCGTACATGGGGACTAATATAAGCTATTATTTATCAAGTCTATGTGTTGATACAAAGAACAAGACTGCTACGATCGTAATGGCCATTGGCGGAGTTGTCATGGCTCTCGTCGGTATCTTACTCTTTGTACTCGGTCTCAAGCAGGGTTCTGTACAGAAAGCAAACCGCCAAGCTCTTGTAAACGCAAACTATTATGCTGCACCTCAGAATGTTACGTTTAACAACGATCCCAATGCTCCCGCTCAACCTCAGGCTCCTCCTCAGAGCTATGATCCTTACAGCATAGCAAACGATCCTAGATTCGCCAACGTACAGCAGAATGCAGCTAACGCACAGGCTCATACGATTCCTAACGATGTACCTGCAGTTCCCGATCCCGTAGAAATAACACCTATCACTCCTTTATCACCGATAGAACCTATCAATAACGGCGATCAGACCAACACCTGATCCTTTAAATAATGGGTCAGGTACCATCAACTATATAAATAAAACGCAGAAAAGCTCCCAAAACGGGAGCTTTTCTTAGTTCTGTATTGATTTTTGCAATTAATTATTTAATGTGTCTGACCCTATTACTTCTTGTAAAATATCGAGTACAGTGAAAGCAGCGTCAAACTGATAAGTACACCGCCTACAATATCCGTCAACCAGTGTACTCCGCATACCAGTCTTCCAACGATCATTGCAACAGCCAGGAAAACTGCTATTGCTTGAAGCATACCGCATAATACCGCATTTTTCTGTTTAAAATAATAACTTGCCAGAATTACTACACTGCCCATAACTACTATTATAAGCATTGTATGTGACGAAGGAAATGATGCTTCAGGCTCTGTCTCGCCTTCCATAATTACAGGTCTGAAGTTTATTATAACCTTTTCGAATAAAACATATAAGCCTATAGTTATCACATAAAGGATACCGGTTGCGATTATAGGTCTGTCGACCTTTAATAAGCTTTTTCTTTTTATCAGCTGATAAAGACCGACACACCCCAGACACCCGCATATCAGTAAAGCCAGATAACCCAAGTATTCAGTGATCTTATATAACTGTTCGAAATAATCATTTATTTTATCAAAAAACAGTTCTCTGAATCCGGTATTTACCGAAGAAAGACCGATCTCCGTATTATTCGGACCGGAATTTGCTACGTCGACCGATTTTATGATCACCATCCACGCGACAGTCAATACCAGAAATGTTACAAATAACTTAATCTTACTACTCTTACTCAAAACAAATTCTCCTTAATCCTTAAACAATCTGGGGAAGAATGAATGTATACAGCGTCTCCATACACTCCAGTCATGTGTTCCGGGGAACAGCTCTCTTATAATATTCAGCCCCTTGCCTTCAAGCATCTGATCGTCATGCTCAAAGCTCTTAAAATAATTATCCTCTGTACCCATAGCTCTGTAGAATACCTTGAAGCTGGAATTAAACTTTTCTTTATCTTCAAGCAGCTCAAGGTGAGGCTCCTTGGAACCGTCAGGTCTGGGGAAACTCATAAAGCCCGAGAACACACCTACATATGAGAACATATCGGGATTTGTCATGGTAACCATACTTGTCTGGTAGCTGCCAATGGAAAGACCAGCCATAGCTCTGTGCCATTTATCCGTCAGGACATTATACTTGCTCTCGATATAAGGGATAAGATCTTTAAGTATGACATCCGTAAATGCATGAAATACCATCTTGGGCTCTTTAAACTGAGTCATGCCGCAAGCCATAACGATAAGGCATTCTTCCATCTTTCCTTCAAACATAAGCTTGTCGGCAATACGAGCTGCATGTCCCTGGTATACCCAGCCTGTCTCATTCTCGCCGTATCCATGCTGCAGATAAAGTACGGGATACTTCTTATTAGGATCATAATTTGCAGGTGTGTAAACAAGACATATCTCAAGCTTACCTGTAACTGTCGAATAGAAATACTGACGTGTAACACCGCCGTGAGGTATACCCTCGAGTGTATCCCAGTCCTCTTCACCGGGCACGGGGATATCAAGGAAATTCATAGGACGACAGCATCCGTATCCTAAAGGCAGATAAGGATTGAGCACTTCATTTCCGTCTATCTTGATAAAGAAATATTTAAAACCTCTTCCAAGGTCTGCTTTTACTTCCCAGATCTCATCATTGATCTTTTCGAACTTATGGATCGTACCGAACTGGTCGATAACAACTTCCTTTGCGTTAGGTGCTTTAATATGTATAAGTACCTTTCCGTCAGGCAGGAGCTCATAACCCTGATCACCGTCACGGTTAGGCTCTCCGAAATAAGGATCGTAAGATAATGCGGTATCTAACGGCCATTGTTTTTTCATAGTGTAAACCCTCCCAAAATTAATTATGATACTGTTTTTTTCCTCTAAAAAAAGAAATTTGCTGCATAAAATATTAACCGATTCATTGCGGCCCACATGATTATAGCATAGTCCTAAATCGATTTATATTAAAATATTGCTAAAAGTGGCAGAATATTGCTCATTTCAAGCAATTATCCCGCCACCTAATACACAGTCTTCATTATCATAAAACACAGCTGACTGTCCCGGAGTTATTGATTTAACAGGTTTTGAAAACGTCAGTTTTAGCAAACCTGCACCGGCTTTTTCTATTACGGCTTCCTCACCCGGATGATGATAACGTATCTTAACCCTGGCAGTCACTTTCTCATCCTGTTTAAGGTCATCAATACTTAAAAAGTTGTAATCCTTAACAAAGCACTCAGAAGAATAGAGATCTTCCTCTTCTCCTACTATTACTTTGTTATTGGCCTGGTCCAGTCCGGTTACATATACCGGATGTCCCATGGCAATACCAAGACCTTTTCTCTGTCCGATCGTATAATTTATTATACCCTTATGCTGTCCAAGTACGTTTCCGTCTTTATCTACGAAATCACCGGTATTACAAAATCCAAGATCATCTCTGTCAGCACTGAATAAGCTATCCGATCCTGTAGTACCTCGACCCGCCGTCATATTGATGGCTGTAATATGTCTCTTGATAAATGCAGCATGATCGTCATCCGGTATAAAGCATATCTCCTGTGAATCTTTCTTTTCAGCAACGGGTATACCTGCTTCCTTGGCAATCTCACGTACCTTTTCCTTATCAAGTTCACCAAGAGGGAACATAACCCGTTTTAACTGCTCCTGACTAAGCTTATACAGCATGTAGGTCTGATCCTTCTTATCGGCACCGGACTTCTTTACAGTATAACGGCCGTTTGGCAATAGTACTATTCTTGCATAATGCCCGGTAGCTATATAATCCGCTTTCATGATATCTGCAAAATACAGGAGTCTTTCAAACTTCACATATCTGTTGCACTCAATACACGGATTTGGTGTGCGGCCAAGCGTATACTCACTTACAAACGGCTCTATTACTTTTTCATAAAAATCTTTAACACAGTTAATAGGATAAAAATCTATGCCGAGTTTAAAAGCTACAGCCCTGGCATCATCTATCTCACAGCATTTATTCTGCTCCACAATGATGTCACTGTCGTCTTCCTGCTGTTCGGTACTGCTCCATGTGCGGAGCATAACTCCTATTACCTCATGTCCGGCTTTTTTAAGCAGATATGCAGCCACAGCACTGTCCACACCGCCCGAAAGCCCGACTAAAACTTTCGACATTACTTATTCTCCGATTTGTTTTTTTCTTCGGCAGCCGCCTCATCTTCGGCATCTCTTTGCTGATTAGCCATGGCAACACGTCTTACTTCTTTGTCAGCCTTAAGGAATATATCAGCAATATTGGGATCGAAATGAGTGCCGGCACCTTCCTTTATTATATCAAAAGCTTTATCAATTGGGAAGCCCGGTTTGTAACTTCTTTTTGAAACCAGAGCATCAAATACATCTGCGACAGCCATGATACGTGCGGAAAGCGGTATTTCCTCACCCTTAAGACCGTAAGGATATCCGGATCCGTCCCATTTTTCATGGTGATATGCTGCCAGGTTCCTTGCTTCGTTAAGATACTCTGAGTTCTTAACCATATCCGCTGCTTCGGATATAATATTCTGTCCGGCAAGAGTATGACTCTTCATTTGCTTAAACTCTTCATCTGTAAGCCTGCCGTTCTTGTTAAGTAACGCATCAGGTATCTGGATCTTTCCTACATCATGAAGAGGTGCTGAATTGATGATAACATCTTCATACTCTTCGGTAATGATATCTTTATATCTGTCATCCTCTTTTAGCCTGTCAAGGATTATCTTGGCATAAGCCGCTGTATTCTTTACATGATTGCCCGTATATTTATCACGGTTTTCAACCATATTGGCAAGTACAGTGATAAGAGCATTCTGCATCTTGCTGATAGTATCCTTTTGTTCCTCTATATCAGCTACCTTAAGCACTATATCTTCACTGGTCTTACTAAGAGCCAGATAAAGTGTTTCTATTTCATCACCTGTAGAAATATTCAGGTTTCGTATGGTTTCCGCACTTTCCTTGACCTGTCCTCCCAGGTTATCAGCCATCTTTCCTGCCGTGATCGACAAAGCATTTATAGGATATACCAGGCAATAATCGGTAAGCCACAAGATAATTGCAAGTACCAGAATAAAGAAGCCTATAAATAGCGATATGACTTTAGCCAGGAAATTTTTTTCATCATCCCACAGATGGCTCATACGGATATCTACACATGAATAACAAACCGTCTCGCCTTTATCGTTCTGTACGGGTCTGAATATCGAAAGCAGCCAGCCGTACTCATCATTCATAACTATGGGAGGTATTTCTTCTCCTCTTATCGCATCAGAAATATAAGGCTCAAAATGCTCCTGGAACGGTATGTACTGTCCGGGCTTCCAATGATTTTCATCACCGATATCGGCATCAAATACTGCCTCATAGCCCATAGGAGTCATTCTTATAACATATACGTACTTAATATCTCCGTGGCTTCTGGCTATCTTTTCCATCTGTGCCAGGATCGTATTATATTCTTCGTCCTTATAATTGTATTTTATGTATTCGTTGATCATGTTGGGATCAAGCATTTCCGCAGTAATGTTGGTAATACCTGTACCCATGTCCTGATTGTTCTCGATCAGTTTTGAACGGTACAGGAAGAATCCGATACCTGCGGTAACAAGTGCGATTATGATCATAACTGACGACAGTAGGATCATAACCTTCATTCTGAGCGAATTTCTTCTTGCCTTACTGTTCTTAACCTTCTTTATCTGTTCTTCAGACAATACGTTCTGATGCCAGAATGTAAAATCAACTTTTTTGATCTTAAACAGAGTTCTGATAACATACAATAAAAGTAATACCAGGAGCACCGTTACGGCCTTATCGATCACATCATAGACCATATCCGAACAGAACTGTGCCCAGAAAGGCGGATAACCTTTCTCATAAAACATTGTGGCAAAATATTTATTATCGGGACTTGTAGGATCAAAACCGTACAGCATCCAGGTAAGTACAGAACCCAGTGCTCCACCAACTATAGAAAACAAAAGGATAGACAGAAGGATGGTGTGAAATTTCTTAAACCATCCCTTACGTGCACCGTAAGCAGCTATTACTGCATTCATAACGCTTAAAGTACCGTAATAATAGCTCGATGAATCAGCGATACCGTTTATGGCATTAGTAATATATCCTACAGCGATACCCGGGATATATCCTCCAAGTATAGCTGTAAGTATTATTCCGACGTTATCAATATAAAGCGGCAACTCCAGTAGTTTTGTCAGATTTGAAAAGAACAGATTAATTGCAAGTCCGGCAAGTACCAGGAGTATAGCTTTAAGCAGTCCGCTTTTTTGCTTACCCTGCGTGCTCTGAACAGAATCCATATAATCTCCTTCTTAATTTATGACTTTTTTACTCTAATCTTTTACCCCTTTAAAAGCCTAAAACAACCCAATATTTACTACTTTTAATTAATCTATTATAACATTTTAATTCGTAATAATCTATTCCGTATTTATGTAATTAGAACGTAATCAATGTGTTAAATTGTCTTAACAATTTTCTTAGTATAACGTTTTAGTCAAAATTTTCAGAAGATTTTAATATAAAAAATCAATCAGAGAGCGGGCTCTCTGATTGATCTATATATTTCCCGGTATCACATATTTCAGGTTTTGCTTAGCAATATCAACCAATTTTAAAACCTTTTCAACAGGCGTCGGATCTTTATCCGTCATATGAAAACGCGGAAAGAATCTGGTGATGTGAAGAGGGATGCTTTTGTTGTATTTTTTCTCCAATGAAGCAACCCATCCGCTTAAATCATACATCTCATCTTCACTGTCATTTTCACCCGGAATGATCAGTGTTGTCAGCTCTACATGGCATGATTGAACAGAATTTTCGATAAAGCTTTTTACCATATCAAGGTCTCCATCAATTACCTTTTTATAAAACCTTTCGGTAAATGCTTTCAGATCTATATTCATCGCATCTATATAGTTTTTTATTTCATTAAATACCTTAAGGCTTGCGGTTCCGTTTGTAACAAGTACGTTTTCCATTCCGGCTTCTTTTGAAAGCTTAGCCGTATCACGTACATATTCGTAACCGACAAGCGGTTCATTGTATGTAAATGCTACACCGATGTTTCCCCTGGCTCTTAGCTCCAGTGCTCTTTCAACTATCTCTTCCGGTGAAAAATAATCCGCAGTATATTTATACTCCATTGCCACCTTCGACCATGATATATCGCTGTTCTGGCAAAACGGACATCTTAAGTTGCAGCCATACGAACCTAATGAAAGCACCTTTTTGCCCGGTCTGAACATTTTAAACGGTTTTTTCTCTATCGGGTCAAGTGCAGCAGATGTTATTTTTCCGTAATTGTCTGCGACTATAATATCATCACGGCAAGTCCTCGCTCCGCAAAACCCCGTCTTACCTTCTGATATTTCACATTTTCTAAAGCACACATCACAAATCGGCATACATTTTCTCCGTAACAAATTTAATTAATTTTGATGCGGCGTCTCTTCTAAATGGATAAACTCTGTCAATATACTTGTAATAGATAAGCATTGACCAGAATACTTCATATCCCCCTGCATCAAATTCATCCTCTGTAGGGAAATACAATAAACATCCGTTAGTATATCCGTTAAAATAGAAAAACTCATTTCCGAGTATCCGTTCCGTCTCCAGCGCAAATCCTACCATAAACTCGTAAGGCCCGCCGCACAGACACCAGTCACCTATAGATAGATACTGCATCTCCACATCCTCACTCTGTTCATGTACTCCTGCAGTATTTAATGCGGCTACTTTTTCCATCCAGCCGGTATCGATAATCCCGCATAATTCTTTAGCTTCTTTTGCAACTTTTATAGCTTCTTCAACTGTCGGTACATCAGCCGTCAGTTCAATATATTTAGAAAACATCCTGATATCACAGTCATGATGAAGCTCAATATCATCAATTACTTTTGTAACACTGTCAGCAATAGTATTTGCCATGTCCGCTAATCCTGTTTTGCTTCTGACGCATTCTTCCATCCTGGCATCAACAGGTGTGTTTCCCGAGCAAAAATATCTTGGTGCCGTACTTCCTGCCGAACCCTGTATCATCATTACCGGACAATGGTATTTCCTGCCTATGACTTCTCTGGTATCTCCGAAATAATCAGGCGAGATCATCGTGTTGTCGGCCTTTAATACATTTCCGTGAGTCGTAACACGCAAAATGATCAGTTTGGGCGTGGTTTCACCTTTTTTATCCGCATCACAGACTATGAGTATTCCCACTCTGTCATCAGTATCTTTTGTGACCGGTCTCCTGTTTACCCCGATATGGGCTGTTGCATTCTTCCATCCGACATTTACCGGTGTCAGATCATTTAAAGCCCGTAAAACAGCATCCTCTATTTTTACGCATATTTCATCATAATACTCCCGTTCCATGTCGGCATCAGGAGCAGCATGAGTATGTGAGAAGCACAGCATAACCTTTTCTTTGGTCACACCAAGCACCCCGCCAACCTTAATTCTTAACTTGTCTGATAGTTCCTTAGTAAATCCGATACTGTCAATCGTGATAAGGCAGCATCTTTCTTCGTTTTTCCAAACGGCAACCTGTGCCATTAATGGTTTAAGCACACCTTTTGATCTGTTGTCTTCTCTGTAAAAACCCACCAATTCCATCGGTCTGTCAGGCGTGATATCAACTTCTGCTAATCCAAGTTTTAACATTTATAATCCTCTTAAAAGCTTCTTCACCGTTTAATCCCGGTATCCTATGCCAAGTATAACAAACATCATAATTCGAGTCAAACAGATTGTCCGGTTCAAATAATAAGAACAGTCCTAAATCTGACATAAAAATACATTGAATTATATTTTATACAGTGCTACAATACCGCTTGTGCCAAAAAAAAAATTTCTTTGACCGTTTACGATTTAGTAAGAAGGAGCTCCCATGAGCGTTTCAATAATACTCCAGCAGATGGGTGTCATCTGTATATTAGTGGCTATAGGTATTTATCTTTATAAAAAACATGTTATAGACGACCGCACTTCGCAAAAGCTTTCGACTATAGTAGTGGATGTCTGCAACCCTGCTTTGATCCTTGGTTCCATACTTTCCGGACACATGACAGCCACACATAATGATCTCTTAATAGCA
>JAIKXA010000062.1 GCA_024684355.1 Lachnospiraceae bacterium | reverse complement strand
TACAGAAAGTGCGGGTTGATAAACATACTTTTATTGTATGTATATGCCCGCACTGATCAATTGTGTGTTTAAAAATGTGTGGTGTGTTTCATGAAATTATCATGTATTTTTTGTGATATAATATTTTATGTGCAATCGTGTTTTTCATTAACTAAGTGCTTCCATTAAAAAATCGATTGTTTCACGGCATGGATATACCGGATCGGGTTCAAAAGGAAAACAGCCTGTTATCATCCCATACTTTGCTTTTTCTTCTAAGTATTTTATGTTTCCGAGATTAACAAACAGTCTCCAGTTTGAAATATCCGTCCCATTTGCCGCAAGTTCCTCCAAAATGCGGTATTCGTTTCTTCGCCACGGAGCATCCATACCGACAATGATCCTGATATCACAATATTTTAAAGTATTTAAAGCATTGCTGAAGTTGTGTCCCAGATCATACACCATACAGTCACAGCTTGTGTCAAAAACCTGCTGTACGCTGTCACACGGTATATATGTAACCCTGTGATACGTATATATGCTTTCTGCTTTTCCGGCACCGAGAGATAGTATAAATGTGCCAAGATCACCGCTTGGGTTCTGTTCGCATAAAGCTGCTTTCAAACCTGCTTCATCATTTAAAAAATTGCTTATCGTCACTGCTATGTGCGTGGTACCCGAACGCGGACCGAGCCCCAGGATCCCTATCCTTTTAAGGCTTTTAATACCGTTTGGGGTTTTCTTTCTTTTGCTGTTAAACATGTTTACTTCCTATTCCGTTATGATACCTGCATATACAGCAAGTTCGTGAAGTACGGTCTTCACCTCCGTATTCTTAAGTATTTCGTCAGGATCGGCTATGTAGGGTACTGCCAGATACTTCTCACCGTCCAGAGCTTCGGCGGTAAGACTGCTTATCTTCTGAGCGGGTGTGACAAGAAAGATCCTTCTTCTGCATCTGCGCGACAATGCCTTTGCCTTTACTGCTTCATCAATTTCCCAGCTTTGGTTACCAAGAGTGATGCATACGATATCGGATCTAAAGAAGTCTTCCGGCATATCCTTTATCAGACATCCGTGATCGACTACTGAATCATTACTTGTTTCAGTACTGTTTTCATAGCTTTTTCGAGACAATGTTTCAAGCCCGGCCAGTGCTCGATTATTTTTTATCATGCCGGCCAGTGAATACCATGCTCCGGAATCGTTTGCTTCCGCGTATGTACATTTGCGTCCCAGAGAATTCAGGTAACCCGAAAAAAGCAATGAAAGATATGTGGTGCCTGTGTTCCCGGCAGCACCCGCAAAAGATACGCGAATTGGTTTTATGGAAAAACTGCTCGTATTTTTCTTTATTTCGTTGATACGTGCTAATAGCCCTTCAATACTGTTTATCCTGTGCCAGATAGTTTTCTCCGTACACCGGTCAATGATCTTCCTTAACGCTTTTTCTGTTTTGGGCGATACATTCCCGTGTAAGAGCATATATTCCAAGAGTTTCCCCAATGAATACAGGTCGGAGCTTTTAGTCAGCCTGCCGCCCGTTAACTGTTCGGGTGATGCATATGCTCTTGTTCCAAACACTTTGGTATCACTCAGATCATTGGGATAAACGCTTCCAAAATCGATCAAAAAACAATCATTGTCCGAAATGATAATATTATCGGGCTTAATGTCAAGATATATGATCTGATCGGGAAGTGAATGAAGGTAATTGATAATATTGCTTATCTGGATAATGAAATGAAATATTTCTTTCTCCGATAGAAGTCGTGTTTCACAAAGACTTCTTAAAGATTTTCCCGTTATGTACTGCTCGATGATATAAGTGTGATCATCGTCCTCATCTAAGTCATAGATCTCCGGAATAAACGGGTGTTTAAGATTTTTTAAAAGATGGGCTTCTTTTATCAGACGGTCATGATACGATGACGTCTTTTTTATGCCCTTGATGATCCTTTTCACATGTAGACCTGTATGCTCTGCAAGCCATACTGTACTGTCGCTGTGCGTGCATATCTGTGAAATGATCCTGTATTTTCCTGCTTTGGCCGTCATGCCTCCTTTCCGCAGTCTCATAAAACCATTTTCAGTATATTATATTTTTTTAAAAAAATCAATTATTTTATCAACTTTTAATTGACTTAAAATGCAAAAATGATTATACTTCAATATACCTTGATAAGGTAACCTCAATATGGTTAAAAAGGTTTATTAAAAAATACACGGTTTTTGCCGATATATATAGAGAGAGAAAGATAAAAAAAGATAAGGAGGACGTGTATATGACTATAGAACGCATTAATGAAAATCAGATACGCTGCACCCTTACAAAAGAAGACCTGTACAGCCGCCAGCTTAAAGTCAGCGAGCTTGCATACGGAAGTGAAAAAGTAAAAGAATTATTTGTGGAAATATGCAAAAGAGCATTTGTGGAGTTGAATTTCCAGATAGAGGATACTCCTCTTATGATAGAAGCCATACCTGTGTCCCAGGACTGCCTGGTACTTGTAATGACCAAGGTTAACGATCCCGAGGAGCTTGACACCCGTTTTTCACACTTTACTGCACCGCCTGACGAGTCTGACCCGATCCTCTCAAATGAGGAAAGAGTATATGCCGATGAAGTCTTAGGGTGTATGGAGCACTTAAATAAGCTTTTGGGTGATCCGTTAGCTTCCAAGATATTTAATCCCGAGGAAGCTGCGGGAGTCGAGATATCAGTAAAGAGCCTGAGCAAGGTATATATGTTTGATTCGCTTGATGAAGTGATCAGACTTGCAAAAGTGATCAGTAAACAGTATAACGGCGAAAATACCCTGTACAAAAATCCCGATACAGGTCTTTACTATCTGGTAGTATGCATGTCAAAACATACTCCGGAACAATTTAACAAGATATGTAACATCATATCCGAGTATGTTACCTCAGAACGTCCCGGACCTCTTGATATAGAGTATTTCAAGGAGCACTACGAAGTGATCATAAAGGATAAGGCCGTACAGGTATTAAAGAAATTCTGATTTTTTATTCAATTATAAAAGTCATACCCCAAAAAATCATAGTAGATTTAAAATGTCATTGATAAAAAAAGTCATCCTGAGCGTTGCAAAGGATGACTTTTTTTATCAGTCACTATAATTCTTTAATCGCAATATTTCTTTAATGTAGCTCTTATGGCTCCCTTACCAGCATTAAGTTCATTAAAATATCCGCATATAACAGGTGCCAGTCCGGCTTTATTCAGATCAGTACCGAATATAACTTCATTGGAAAGGATCTCGCAAAGCTCGTCTTCTTTCACATCACTTCTGCCAAAGCTGATGTTTTTTAACATGCCCTGTGCTGCAGCAAGCAAAGGATCCGATGAAGGTTCAAAACTTTCTCCGTTATCGTCAACCGCAAGCAGATATCTCAACCATCCGGCTATAACAAGCGGCATATACTTTAAGCCGGTAACATCTCCCTTTTCAATATGTGCCTTAAAATTCTCGCCGTATCTTATAGGAAGCTTCTGTGATGTATCAGTAGCTATACGCTGAGGAGTATCCGGCATGAAAGGATTGGGGAAACGCTCAGTAAGACACTCGTTAAGGAACTTTTCGGGATCGAGTATTCCGGGATTTACCACTACCGGCATACCTTCATCCCTGCTCATCTTTGTGATAAGATTTACAAGCTCCGTATCCTTCATCTCTGCCGAAATGGAAGTATATCCAAGCATACATCCGTATACAGCAAGTGCCGTATGAAGAGGATTAAGGCAGGTACATACCTTCATTCTCTCTGCTTTGTTTACCGTATCCCTGTCAGTAAAAATGATACCTCTTGCCTTTTCAAGTGCAGGCCTTCCGTTGGGGAAATCATCCTCTACTACAAGGTACTGGGGTCTTTCCGCATTTACAAATGCAGCGATATATGTACCGTTCGGAGTTACAAAAGGCTTTATTTCATCTATACCGTCAGCAATCAGCATCTCCTCAACCTTCTTGTCAGGTCTCGGAGTGATCTTATCTATCATGCTCCAAGGGTAACTAACCTTGGAATTAAGGTATTCCACATCATCCTTCGCTATATAGCCTGCCTCTTCCCATGCTAAAGCTATCTCTTTAACAGCATTCTCTATCTTTTCACCGTTATGGGAACAGTTGTCCATGGAAACCAGGGCGATGGGCTTTCCGCATAAAGCCTTTCGCTTAAGAGTAAGTGCTGTAATCATCGACATAAGATGATGATTCTGCTTACCGGCTGACATATCGCTTATAATATCTTTAGGATCGGTCTTTTTATCCGCATCCACCATAGGGAAAATGTTGCCTGAAGCATCTCTTAATGCATATCCCTTTTCGGTAATGGTAAAGGATACCATCTGAAGTGAATCCTTACAGAAAACTTCTTCGATGCGCTTAAAATCAAAGGCTGTGGTAAGTGCCTCGCCTACAGATCCGACCACCTCTTTGGTCGTACTTCCGTCACCGTTTAATGTAACGGCTACACAGAGATTGTCATGAGGTTTAAAACACTCTGTGATGATCTCGGTACCATGGCTTTCTGCTGCGGTTATACCGGATGTCATGACTCCTGTATCAAGAAGCTCCTGTGCTGCAGAGCAGAGGAATGCTCTGAAAATGTTGCCTGAACCGAAATGGATCCATACGGGAGTCTGCTTTGTGGTCTCACACATCTTTTCGATGTCATATGCCGGGAGCTTGTAACCGCTCCAGGCTGATGTATTCTTAATTCCTTCTAGTGTAAGTTTCATGTTATGCCTTTCACTTTATGTCATATTTCTCAAGTGTATCCCAGATGCCGAGCAGGTACATGATACCTAAGGCTCTATCGTAGAGGCCGTAGCCGGGTCTGCACTTCTCTCCCCAGATATGTCTTCCGTGGTCGGGTCTGATGTAGCCCTTAAATCCGCAGTCATGGTATGCCTTCATTATGGCAAGTACGCCAGTGTCACCATCGCAGTCACGGTGGGAAGTCTCGGAGAAGTCACCGTTCGGATAATGCTTAACGTTTCTTACATGTGCAAACGCTATCCTGTCGCAGTGCTTTCTTACTATATCTGCCACGTTATTTTTCGGGTTGGAGCTCATGGAGCCGGAGCACAGTGTAAGACAGTTATAAGGATCGTCCACCATACTGAGGAATCTGTCTATCGATGCCTCATCCACGAGAAGTCTCGGAAGTCCGAATATATCCCAAGGCGGATCATCCTGATGTATAGCCATCTTGATATCTGTCTCCTTACATACGGGCATCAGCTGCTCCAAGAAGTACTTTAAGTTCTCCCAGAGCTTCTCCTTGGTCACGGGCTTATAAGCTTCAAAAAGCTCCTTTAATCTGCCCATTCTCTCAGGCTCCCAGCCGGGCATGGTATATCCTTCGCACTTATCTAAGATATAGTCAGCCATCTTTACCGGGTCATCTATGATCTTATCTTTTTCATAATAAAGAGCGGTCGAACCGTCGGGAAGCGGATGGAACAGATCGGTCCTGGTCCAGTCGAATACCGGCATAAAATTATAGCAAACAACCTTTACACCGAATTCCTTAAGATTCCTTAAGGTCTGCTTGTAGTTTTCTATGTATTTGTCTCTGGTAGGAAGTCCGATCTTGATATCGTCATGTACGTTTACGGACTCTACAACATCCATGTTGAAACCATGTGCATGAAGCTGGTCCGCAACCTTTTGTATCTCGTCCTTTTCCCAGACTTCGCCGGGCATCTTGTCATGGAGTGCCCAGACTATTCCTTCCACACCGGGTATCTGTTTGATCTGGTCCAGCGTTATACTGTCATTTCCTTCGCCGTACCATCTGAATGTCATCTGCATGTTTTTGCTCCTTATTGTTTTACACCTCATCCACCGCTTCGCGGTCCCCCTTGTCTTCGCCAGACGGGCATCGCACCACTTCGTGGATGCGATCAGTCCCCTCAAGGGGAAGGCTGATGGGTACTTTAATCCTCTTTATAGGTTGTTTTACGCATGTTGCTTTCAAATAATCTCTGGAAGCCGAGCCATTCTGCGTTCATATCGGCACTTTCCAAAAGCTCCCTCATGGTCTCCATCTTTGCGTCAAGATTGTCTGCAAAATGAAGTGCTATGGCCTCTGCCAATGCTGGCTTTTTGGGTGAACCGAATTCATACTCACCGTGATGAGCAAGAATACAGTGCCTGAGCATTGATCCGAGTGCGTGCGGGAAACCTTCTATACGGGATATTCTTTCTCCTATAAGCTCATATCCCATTACTATGTGACCGAGCAGATTACCGTCATCCGTATAATCATTCGCGGGCATTTCCGAAAGCTCCAGAGTCTTTCCTATATCATGGCATATAGCCGCCGTAATGAGCAGGTCCTTATTTAGATAATTATACTGCTCCGCGTACTTAACACACAGGCTTGTAACAGAAAGTGTATGCTCAAGCAGACCGCCGACAAAACCATGATGTACGGACTTCGCAGCCGAATGCTTCTTAAAGTTCTTGATCATCTCTTCGTCTTTAACAAACAGATCGTCCAAAAGAGCCCTAAGATATTTGTTCTTAACCAGCCCGATGTAGTCGAGCAGTTTTTTATACATTACCTCGATATCAAATCTCGAATAAGGAAGGTAATCAGCCGGATCATACTCTCCCTCACGGCACTTTCTTATCCTGCGGCACTTAAGCTGCATGGTCCCCTGGAATATGGTAACCTCACCCTCAACATATATATAGTCGAGTGCATCAAAGTCCTCTATCCCTCCGCTGGTTATATCCCATACCTTAGCATCCAGCATACCTGTTTTATCCTGAAGGATTATCGACAGATAACTCTTTCCGGTTTTTGCCACAAGTGTCTGGACCTGCTTACACAGATATATGTCATGTGTTATCTCGCCTTCGCGCAGTTCGTTGATGTACTTCATCTAAAATACCTACTCTCTATTCTTTTTGCTACCGAATTCTTTCTGTTTTACTTATTAATTATTGCGATTTACAGGTCTTACCATAACCGATATCTTATTATCCGATGATTTGGAGCTTCTGTACAGATTGATCTTTATGGATGTGTTTTCCGAAGCATTCATAAGGTAATCGGTAAACTCTTCTACTGTATTAATCTTTATATCATCAACTTCGGTGATGATATCTCCTTTACGGATACCTGCATCCGATGCCGGTGAAGAAGCTTCTATACCGTTAACATATATTCCGTTTTCAAGCTCATTTTCCCTAAGCACCCAGGCAGGGATATCTTCAAGATTTATACCGCAGTATAACATATTACCGCCGTTACAGAGTTTTTCGGCAATCTTTACTATACTGTTGACCTTTATGCACTTGTTGATATCAGCTTTTACAGAGCTTTCGAGGCTCCTTGTGATAACTCCGATTATTTTTCCTTCGGTATCGGTTACTATACCTTCTTCAGTACCCGAATGAAGCAGGCTTGTGGTAAACAGGTCAATGGAAGCATCCGTTATGTACTGAACATATCCGTTGCTTGTGATATATCCGTAATCCACCATTTCATGCTCGCCGTCCATGCTTCCCACACCTACTACGGGCATACCGGCATATACTGCATCCGAATCCCCTATCTTAGGTATGACTATCTCATTTAAGTCGTCCAGTTTCAAAGACTGCTTGTTAATGGCAATAACTGCAATATTATAATTCTCATCATGGTTATACATGGTTACCACACTGGTATTGCCGCTCTTAAAAATAACCTCTATCCTGTCTGCAAGCTTAAGCTTGTCATAATATGTCAGTACAAAAAGTTCGGTAGGATTTTCCGCCATGACAATACCTATGGTGGATTCTGTCTGTTCTATGGTGTCTCCCAGCCAGTTAACAACTCTGGTTATAGAATTTACCTTTACAAGACTCTTACTCAGTTCATTCGATACTTTATTGAGGCTTTCTACATTACTGATAAACTCCCCGATATCCTGCTGGCTGGGGTTATTCTGTTTGCCCGGATCATTCTGGTCGTTTTCCGTATAGCCCGGTCCAAGCTTAACGCTATTGGGGTCATTCTCGTTTTTTGCAGCAGGATCGGTACCTTCCGTAGGCTTCGGTACGTTTTCTGTCCCGGGTCCTCCAACATTATCATAGGGAACGCTGAGTCCGAATATCTTACTTATGATCCCGTCCGAATACTTGAAAACAAATCTGCCGGCTATACCGAAAAGAAGTCCTGCAAGTAGTGAAAGCCCTACTACGCTTGCGATCTTTTTAAACTTCCTTTTATGCCACGGCTTTATCTGCTCACTGATAACGGAATCCTGTTTTTCCTGATCGGAGTTCACAAGCGGTATCTCAGATATCTCCGGATCTTTGATCATTTTCTGATCAAGATTTTCAGTTTCTTTCAGCTTTTTTTGCTTGTCCATATATTCTACCTCTTACGATACAGGCAGCGTGAAGAAGAACTCCGTTCCGGCGCCTTCGTTGCTTAGCACCTTGATCTCTTCTTCATGTGCAGTAATGATCTCTTTTACGATGGACAGTCCGAGTCCGGTACCCTTCTTGTCCTTGCCTCGTGAAGGATCACTCTTATAGAATCTTTCGAATACTCTGTTAATGCTTTCCTTAGGTATTCCCAGACCAAAGTCCTTAACGCTTATGACAGCCTTGGCGCCTTTGATCCTGACACTCAAGATGATCTCAGAATCTTTATTCGAAAACTTAATGGCATTATCCGTCAGGTTGTATATAACCTGTTCTATCCTGGCCTGATCGGCATCTACAAATATCTTTGGTTCATCGAATTTCAGTTTCAGCTGTATCTTCTTGCCTCTGCATGTACCTTCAAAGGCATCGGCGATACTTCTGATAACCTTTGTAATATCAAAGCTCTTGATATCAAGTGAAAGCCCTCCGCTGTCTATGCTGGAAAGCTGGAGCAGACTTGATGTGAGCTTATGCAGACGTTCTGCTTCGAACTGTATGACATCAAGATATTTATCTTTGTTTTCGTACGGTATCGTTCCATCCTTCAAAGCCTCGGCATATCCCTTTATGGATGTAAGAGGCGATCTGAAGTCGTGTGAAATATTGGCAATGAACTTTCTCTGCTTTTCCTCATTTGATTTCAGTTCTGAAACCATGTAGGAAATAGTATCCGAGAGTTCTTTATACTCATCATGGCTCTTGATCTTCATCTCATGATCGTAGTTGCCCTTTGCATATTCTCCCGCAGCTATCTTAATGGTTTTTATAGGTATGCCCGTATAGAAATAAATGGCAGTGAATATCACAAACAATACGAGGAATATAAATATCATACCTATATTCAAAATGTCCATATATGCCGAAGCCTCGGTCTTCATCCTGCTCATGGGTATAAATGCGCAGATAAAACCGGCCGTTCTGTAATTATGCATGAACGGCTCCGAGCATGCCAGCATGGGCTCCGAAAAATACGGAGAGATCACAACATTCTCGCTGATATTCTGTTCCAGTATGCTGTTATCATAATCGTCTTTTGTGACACTTGGCTCACTCTGAGTCGACGAATCAGCTATGACATTATGCTCAGCATTAACCAGCCATATCCTGACGTTAAGCACCTTTTCCATGGTACTCAGCTCGTGCCTGATCCTTACTATGGTCTCCTCGCCTTCATAATAATCAGAGACCGAAGTATCCGACAGATTGGTAACGACATTCCTCAGCTGAAGTTTTATATTCTGTTCCGCTCTATCCGTGCATTTGCTCTTTCCCCAGAAATTAACCAGTACAAAGAGGACGGCTATCGCGATCAGATAACTAAGTCCAAGTTTATACGATACTCTCATTTCTCTTTATCACTTCGAATTTATATCCTACGCCCCAAACAGTTGCCAGACTCCAGTTTTCCGTATCCTTGATCTTTTCCCTGAGTCTTTTTACATGTACATCCACAGTTCTGGTATCACCTATATAATCATACCCCCAGATATGATCCAAAAGCTGTTCACGCGTAAACACCTTGTTGGGATTGGTCATGAGGAAGTACAGAAGCTCAAGCTCCTTGGGAGGCATCTCTATATTTTTACCCTTGTAAATAACCGTGTAATTATCCTTATTGACCACGATCTCGGGATATTTTACTATATCGCCCGTCTCTTCTTCCTTAACGGTAGGTATTTTCTCGGGCAGACCGGAATTCTGCTGACGGCGCAGTACTGCGCGGACACGCGCCACAAGCTCCTTTGAATCAAAGGGCTTTACCATATAGTCGTCAGCTCCGAGCTCCAACCCAAGTACTTTATCAAAAGTTTCGCCCTTTGCAGAAAGCATGATGACAGGAACTCTTGATGTTTTTCTGATCTCCCTGCACACTTCGTATCCGTCTATACCCGGAAGCATGAGGTCGAGCAGCACAAGATCGGGCTGGAAAGTGTCAAACTTCTCGAGTGCTTCCTCCCCGTCCTCTGCTATGCAGGTATCAAAACATTCCTTCATAAGATACAGCGATATCAGTTCGGCTATATTTCCGTCATCATCAACTATCAGTATCTTCTGTTTGTATGCCATTTTCCTCCTCCTATATAAAAACTGTTATGTTTCTACACCTCATCAGTCGGCTGCGCCTACAGCTTCCCCTTTAAGGGGAAGCCTTAGCTCACTTCTCTTTGAATACCACAATAGTAACACCCTGGTCACCCTCGCCGAAATTACCGAGGCGGAATTCCTTTACATGCTTTAACTTCTTTAAATGTGCATGCACTGCCGTCTTTAATGCTCCCGTGCCGCGTCCGTGAATGATGGTGCACTGCGGCAGATGCGCAAGATAAGCGTCATCTATGTATTTATCCACTATAGGCATAGCCTCGTCCACACGCATGCCTATGATGTTGCACTCGGGACTGATATGCATCTGCTTATCCCTGGCTATACTTCCGGCGCCTGTTTTGGCGCGGGGCACTTCCTCTTCTTTCTTCTCTATAAGCTCGATATCCTTTAAGGTTACCTGAGTCCTCATGGCTCCTATCTGGACATAAAGCTCACCTTTAGGGTTCGGAAGCGTGAGTACCTTTGCATCCACATCAAACGAAAGTACATGTACGTCATCTCCGACCTTTACCTCAGCCGGAGTTTTAGCCGCTTTTTTCTTTTTAACCTGCGAAGTGCCGAGTCCGGCATTCTTTTCATTAAGTTTATCTCTTAAGCTGCTGCGCTCCAACTCCATGTCCCTCATATTTTGTCCGGACATGGCAAGCTTATTCAGCTTTCTTATACTCTCATCGGCATAATCTTTTGTTTCCTGCAGGATCTTTGCTGCCTTTTCATTTGCTTCCGCCAGTACCCTGTCTCTTGCCGCATCAAGCTTACGCTGCTTTTCTTCCCATTTGGTCTTAAGATCAAACGCTTCTTTCTTTAAGGCTTCCGCCTCACGCAGCGCACTTTCTGTCTCCAGCCTGTTCTTCTCTAATCCGCCGAGTATATCTTCAAAGCTTTTATCCCTGGTACCTATGTAGCTTTCCGCCATAGCGATGATCTCTTCCGAGATGCCCAGCTTCTTAGAAATGGCAAATGCATTACTCTTTCCCGGGATACCTATGAGAAGCCTGTATGTCGGGCTCAGTGTCTCCACATCAAACTCACAGCACGCATTTGAAACACCGGGTGTGGAAAGTGCATAGAGCTTAAGTTCCGCATAATGCGTGGTTGCCATAACCCTTATATCCCTGTTATGCAGGAAGTTAAGTATGCTCATGGCCAGTGCCGCACCCTCGGTAGGGTCGGTTCCGGCACCCAGCTCGTCGAAGAGCACAAGTGACTTTTCATTAGCCTCTTTTAAGATGGACACGGTATTCTTCATATGTGAAGAAAAAGTAGATAAGCTCTGCTCTATACTCTGCTCATCACCTATATCCGCATACACTTCATCAAATACCGAAAGCTCTGATCCGTCAAATGCGGGAATATGAAGTCCTGCCTGCCCCATGAGCGTAAACAGTCCGACTGTCTTTAAAGATACTGTTTTACCGCCCGTATTGGGACCGGTTATTACCAGCATTGAAAAATCTCCGCCCAGCGTAATGTCGATCGGTACCACTTTTTTAGCGTCTATCAAAGGATGTCTTGCCCTTTTTACATTAAGGTAACCTCTGTCGTTAAACTTAGGTTCGGAAGCTTTCATGATCTTGGCTAACGTTCCCCTCGCAAAAATAAAATCAAACTCTGCGATGGTGTCTATGTTATACTTAAGTTCATTTGTCTCATTGAAAAGCATCTGCGAAAGAGCTTCTAAGACCTTTTCTATCTCTTCCTGCTCGCGGATGGCGAGTTCCTTTAACTCGTTATTGAGCTTTACCACCGCCATGGGCTCGATAAAGACCGTTGAACCGCTCGAGGACTGGTCATGTATCATGCCGGAAAAGCTGTTTTTATACTCGGACTTGACCGGTATACAGTATCTTCCGTCCCTCATGGTGATAAGATTATCCTGAAGGATAAGCTTATTGTCCTGCGAATTGATTATGGAGTTAAGCTGGTCTCTGATCTTCTCGTTTGCGACCTTGATGCTTCGCCTCACACTTTTCAGACCTGCACTTGCATCATCCGCCATCTCATCCTCGGAAAGAATACAGCGCATGATCTCTCTGTTAATGTTTCTTAACGGTTCTATCAGTCTGAAACGTTCCGACAAAGCATCCTCTGCCTCACCCTCTGACTGTTCTCCGTACTGTTTCACATGCTCAGAAGCCGTAAGTACCGAGCTTATGTGCATAAGCTCTCCCATCCCTAAAGTCGATCTGATCTCTAACCTCTTGATGGATGCTCTGATATCATGTATCCCCGAAAAGGAAAGGCTTCCTTTTCTGTATATCCTGTTAAGAGCTGCTGCCGTTTCGGCTTGGAGTGTCTGTATCTCCTCAAGGTCCGATACAGGTCTTAAGTCCGCACATTTTTCCTTACCTATGGCGGACCCGGCAAGCTCCTTTAATCTGTCGATTATCTTAGTAAATTCTAATGTCTTTAATACTTTCTCATTCATAACTTTCATTTCCATGAAAGCCTGTGAAGTTCCCCTTGTCTGTTGAGTTCTCCGAAGCCGTTCTGTCGTAAGGCTTCATAGAGGATAACTGCCACGGAATTGCCTAAGTTCAGCGACCTTATGTCGCCCCACATCGGGATGCGGATACATGTGGGTTCGTTGTCCACAAGTATCTCCTCCGGTATGCCGGCACTTTCCTTTCCGAACATGATGAAATCATCAGGTCCGAAACTTACCTCCGAATAGCATCTTTTAGCCTTTGTGGTGGCATAAAAGATCTTCGCATTCGGGTTTTTCGCAAGGAAATCCTCATAGCTTTCGTATACAAAATATTTTAACTTTGGCCAATAATCAAGCCCCGCACGTTTCAGATGCTTATCATCTATCACAAATCCCAAGGGCTTTATAAGATGGAGGACCGAATCTGTCGCA
>JAIKXA010000057.1 GCA_024684355.1 Lachnospiraceae bacterium | reverse complement strand
TGTATGGGTATTGTCTTTCTGTTTGTCATAATCATGCTGTTATATGTGAGAAACAGGATACTTGCTCCGTTTGACAGTATCTCGAATCTGCCGGAGGAGCTTGCAAAAGGAAACATAACCGTACCGTTAAAGGCTCAGAAGTCCGGGTTCTTCGGGAGGTTTATCTGGGGGCTTGATCTGTTAAGAGAAAGGCTTGAAAAGGGCAGGCAGCAGGACCTGGAAACACAGAAAAACAATAAAAGTCTCATACTTTCGCTTTCACATGACATAAAGACTCCGTTAAGTATCATAGAGCTTAATTCTAAGGCTTTGGAGCGTGGGCTCTATGAAAACAACAAGGAAAAGAAAGAACGCATAGCGGGTGTGATAAACGAGAAATGCGGCGAGATAAAGTCGTATGTTGACCAGATAATACAGGCATCCAAGGAAGATTTCCTCGAACTTGAGGTAAATAACAGGGAGTTTTATCTGGCTGAAATAATGAACAGCATTAAAACAGTATATGCTGATAAGATGGAGCTTTTGCAGATCGAGTTTAAGATTGATGAGTACAGTGACTGTATGTTAAAGGGTGATCCCGACAGAGCAGTGGAGGTAATGCAGAATCTGTTGGAAAATGCAGTTAAATACGGGGACGGACAAAAGATAGAGATATCATTTGCACGTGAAGAAAACAGCCAGTTGATATCTGTAGCCAACACCGGCTGTACTTTGGGTGATGAAGAATTGCCGCACATTTTTGACAGCTTCTGGCGAGGCTCCAATACAGGCTCCAATACGGGCAGCGGACTGGGACTCTATATCTGCCGACAGATCATGAACCGCATGGGCGGAGAGGTGTTTGCCGAAATAAAGGACGGTATGATGATCATAACGGCAGTGTTTAATATGGCTTGATCGGTAATCTTTATACTTTCTTTAATATTTCTTTGTGATTGTTTAACAATTAGCTGATACCATATATTTGTACCAGTTAGACAACGGTATAAATACGGAAAACAGGGGTGCGTAAGATGAATTACAAAGTTATAAGCTGTATCATAATTACAATTGTGGCATTGTTTAACGCTTTCATGGAGTATCTGGATTGGAAGTCAATGAAGAACAGGATACCGGAAAACGTTAACGATATTTATGACGAAGAAACATATAAAAAATGGTGCAGTTACCATAAGGAAAAATGCAGGTTAAAGTTTATTACTTCCATAGTATCGTTTGTTGTCGGCTTATCGGCTTTTGCATTCAATTTATATGCATGTTTTTCGGGGATATTCCCGGATACCGCATTCTGGGGTATGGCAGCGGTTACAATCCTTTATATACTGCTTGATGTTTTTGTTATTCCGCTTGATTATTATGACAAAATGAAAATTGAAGACAAGTATGGATTTAACCGTTCAACTAAAGGTACCTTCTGGGGAGATAAACTGAAGGAATATCTGATAGGATTGATCGTGTATGTACTTATCGGATGTCTGTTCATCTTTCTGCATCAGAAACTCGGAGACTGGCTGATCCTCACGTTTGCCGCAGCGCTTATGGTGATAATGTTTCTGATAGCGTTCTTATTTCCTGTATTCAGCAAGATATTCAATAAGTTCACCCCTTTGGAGGACGGGGAGCTTAAAGACAGGCTTACAGAACTGCTCGTAAAGAACGGCTATGAGGTCAAAGAGATCAAGGTTATGGATGCTTCTAAGAGATCAACCAAGATGAATGCGTACTTTGCCGGCTTTGGAAAGATGAAGACCATAGTCCTGTATGATACACTAAAAGAAGCCATGACGACCGATGAGATATGTGCAGTATTCGCACATGAGATGGGACACGGACTTCATAAGGATACATTGAAAGGGCAGATAACGACTTTTATACAGATGTTTGTATTGAGTGCCATGGCATGGTTTACTGTCAGGACTCCCGAACTGTTTACAGACTTCGGGTTTGACAAGATAAATTACGGGTTTGCAATGATAGTTATCCTGAATGTCGGATTTGCATTTGTAATGCCGTTGTTTGGCCTGATCACCAATTATTTCTCCAGAAAAAGAGAGTTCAGAGCCGATGCGCAGGCAGTAAAGGAAGGGTATGGAGAGGCTCTTATCAGTGCCTTGAAAGTACTGGCAAAGAATAATTACGCCAACTTAAGTCCCGATCCGCTGGTAGTGAAGCTTACCTACAGTCATCCGACATTAAGTCAGAGATTTGAAGCTATACGAAGAAACAATTAAATATGTGAGATGAAAGCTCCGGTGTGAGAAAAGCCGGAGCTTTTACTGTATCTTTAGCGCAACAACAACCGTCACACATGAGTGCAAACCGGAAGCGGCAGGAGCAAAAAGCATTGTCATAAATACCCCGTTATGCTATACTTTGCCTATAGGGTACTAATAGAATGGTTAGGAGCGCTGAATTTCAGCTAAGAATATGATCCTTGAAGATGTTTTTTGTAAATACATAAAAAATAAAATAATTTCCGCATGTCCTCTCGGAGATGGACATATCAATGATACATTTCTGGCAGATACTGCGGACGGCAGGTATGTGGTCCAGCGTGTAAAAAGCACTATGGACATCGAAAGCTGTCTGTATAATTACGGATTGTATTCCAAGGTATGTGATGAGGCTGACTGGTTTTATCCTGTCTGGATCAGAAATGATGAAGGAAAGTTCTTTTATACGGACGAAACCGGCTGCCACTGGAGGGTATACAAGTATATTGACGGAGAAATACCTGCAGTTCCGACAGATGAGGATACGCTATATGCATGCGGACAGGGGCTTGCAAAAATGCATAAGATATTTGCCGGGATCAAGGAAACTCCTAAAGCCGTTTATCCGCACCTGCATGACCTTAAAACATATTATGATGTATATCTTGATACTCTGGCCAGTAAAGAAAAGTGTGAGGAGCTGCGGGATCCGGCCATAGAAAAGATCATAGATGTGCGGGTAGAGGCAATGCTCGGTATCAAGCCGGACAGCCTGTCGGTGGTGCACGGTGATGCAAAACTTGCAAATATCCTGTTTAAAGACGGGAAAGTTATCGGATTTATAGATTTTGATACTATAATGACCGGGTCCGTGCTTGAGGATATAGCAGACTGCATCAGGTCATGCTGTATAGAAAATGATGTTTTAAATAAGAAAAAAGCGGATCGCCTGATCAAAGGGTATAAGAGTATCATGCAGGACGATCAGGTCATTTATATGGACAAGCTGCCGACAATATTTGAAAAGATCTGTTTTGAGCTGGGATTAAGGTACTATACCGATGCCATAGCAAAAGAAAAAGTGTTTAAGGAAAAATATCCGGGGTACCGGCTCGCAAGAGCTAAAAGTCTGTTTTCAATCTTGACATTTGAAATGAGAGTGATATAATTCCTTTTCATTGTTAAAAATCATGTTTTTGGGAGGAAAAACCATGAAAAAAAGAATTTTTGCTGTTTTAACAGTAATGTGTCTGGGCCTTTGCCTTACTGCATGCGGTTCCGACAAAGAGGATGAAAAGAGCGATAAGAAGGATAGCAAAAAGGATACAGAAACCGTGACCAATGATATCACTGAAGAGATCACACCCGAAGCAGCTAAGCTTGAGATAGCATCTACCGAGACATGGGGCGACTATACAGTAGGCGTTCCCACAGAGTGGAAATTCAGGAAGGGTGACACATTTGATGATAATGATACCCGTTATTGCTCCGTTAAGAAATCTGATTTTAAATACTTCGACTTCAAGATGGAAGAGGAGCAGGTAGCAAACAACCAGTACAACTATAACAAGAACACTTACACAAATGAACAGACCGATGTATCTGGTAAATACGGTGAAATCGAATGGACTGGTTTCCAGTACAGCGACGGCTGGGGCGGATATGGCTTCGAGCTCATAGCTACAGTAAATGACAAGCCCGTACGTGTATCATCATGCGGCTTCAAGTTCGACAGCGAAGAGGCTAAGCTTGTACTTGGTTCACTTATCATTAAGTAATTTATCTGAATAAACATTGAGCACATTTCATGACATACAAAAGGGTTCCGGCTGATCATCAGTCCGGAACCCTTTTGCATTTATATAAACAAACCCTCTTAAGGCAGGTTTATCAATTAAAATCTATCTCAACATCTCCGGTAGAAGTATCAATGTCGATTGAATTAATGCCGGAAACGGTTTTCTTATAATTATCTTCAAACTCTTCATTACCGACTCTGATATCACCGGTAGATGTATGGATGTCCATGCTGTATGAATTCTCATCACCTACAAGGCCAAGTGTAACCTCGCCTGTAGAGGTCTCAATCTTAATGTTACCAATGGATGTGGCTTTTGTGGTAACGTCTGAGGTCGAGCCGCTAAGTGTAAACTCACCAAGCTCTGAACTAAAGATATCTACATCGCCTGTTGAAGTCTTTGCGGTATATTTTCCTATAATCTTTGTATTGTTTATCTTGGTTTCTCCGGTAGAAGACTTGGTCTCAAGAGTATCCAAAGTACAATTGTTAATAAAGATATCACCGGTTGATACTGTGAGTTTAATGTTGCCCATTTTGTTGTTATCAAGATTGATATCTCCGGTACTGGTTGAGATCGAACCGTCGATGTTAAGGTCAGCGATCTTGATATCGGCTGTGGAGGATTCTATATCAATTGCCTTTGTGGAGTCGGTATCGGGTACGGTGATGTTTATATATGCATTTTCATCATTGTTGAAGAAACCGATATTTAAGAATGTAAAGTTTGACTCCTGCTCGAGGTTTACGGTTAATACGCCGTTCTTGTTGATGATCTCGGGTTTTTCATCATCGGGCACATGATAGGTGATGGAATACTCATCCCCTTTGATAATGTTAACATCAAATGTGGAAGTATTTACTACGATCTTGTCAAATGCGTCAAGTTTCTGTGTTTCTGTGATGAAATTATCGGAACCGGAGATGATCTTAAAATCTTTGAAACTAAATCTCCAGTTCCAGCGGGCACCTTTAGCGGTGCCTATCGCTGCTAAACTAATGCCTACTGCTATAAGTATGAGTGCTGTAAATAATAAAACTTTCTTCTTTTTCATTTATGCCACCTGAGCCTTTCTTGCTTTGTTTTTCATGATCCTCTTCTTGATGATGGAGGATACGAGGGATACTATACAGCGTGCCATAGCGGCTGTAAGGAGAAGAAATAAGATACCTAACCCCATGACTAACAGACCGCTGCCCAGTATGGCAAGCTTTGATGCGAAATCTGCAGCGGTAAAAGCTGCTATGGTTGTCAGGAAGCCGCTTATTACACAAGCAACACCTGATACACCGAATGCAAATACGACAGAACCTACGGTGATCAGACCTGCGAAGATGATAGCAATCGCTGCGATAGCGAGAGGAAGAGCGATGGGAGATGCAAATATCCCAAGGATCGCCAGCCATAAGATGGAACCGAATCCTTTTGTGGTTTTCTTTTCCTGCTGTTCGTCGATCTTCTTTTCTGTGGTATCCGAGATTATCTGACGAGCCACTTCCTTGGGTGAACCGAGGTGAATACATATATCACTGTCGGGGGGAAGGTTTAAGTCGTCGATATACTCGCTGTAGTACTCAATTGCGTCTAATTTGTCTTCTTCCGGCATGTGACGCAGCCGGTAATCAAGTTCTTGTAAAAAGGTTTGTTTATCCATTATTTTAATCTCCTTAAGATGTTTATTATTAAACTGCGGTTATCAATTTCACGTCACCGAGCAGTGAATCGATCTTATCTTTGTATGTGATCCACTCGCTTCTGAAGTAGTGCAGCTGCTCCCTGCCGGGAGGAGTTATACGGTAGTATCTTCGGTTACGCCCATGATAGGGTACGTCGTAGGTTTCAAGTAGTCCGGACTTTTGCAGACGTCGGAGTACCGGGTAGAGAGTTGATTCGGAGATATCTACCACATCCATAACACGCTGAGTCAGTGTGTATCCGTAGACATCTTCTTTTTCTACAACGCCCAGCACACATGCGTCCAAAAGCGGAGCTGTTAATTGGTAAGTCATTCTATCATTCCTTTCTTAATGTTATTGTATTTGGGTCGATCGATAATCATAAAGTTTTTAGAATTTCAACCTATGTGTTGTATCATATTGTTACTCGTGTAATATCCTGTCGACGTATAATACTATACGACATATAATATTGTTTGTCAAGCACTATTTTTAAAATTTTTTAAAATTTATTTTTGAGAAGCTGAGAAAAGGCCGTGAATACGGGCTTTTTGGCCAAGATAATACCAATATTGCTTCTTGTTTTTTGGCGGGATTTGACTTATAATTTAATGACAGAGCGTGTTTTATGCACTCTGAACGATCAAAAGAACAGGGAAAGTCTGGTTTGAGAAAATGACTTCGTTTTTGGAAAAACATTTTATTAAAGATAAAAATAACAGAGCCTCATACGGAGTGCTGGCGGGGATAGTCGGGATTATCTGTAATGTATTCTTATTTACCGGAAAGATGATAATAGGTTTGGTGATCAATTCCTCTGCGGTAATCGCCGACAGCTTTAACAACCTGTCGGATGCGGCGTCTTCCGTCATAAGCCTGGTGGGCGCCAAGCTTGCGGCAAAACCGGCGGATAAGGAGCATCCTTTCGGTCACGGCAGGTATGAGTACATCGTGGCACTGGTAGTTTCTTTCCTTATATTGGAAGTCGGATTTACATGTTTTAAGTCTTCTATAGATAAGATACTGCACCCGGAGGACCTGAATATCACCACTGTAGCTTTGGTGATACTGCTTGTATCAATACTGGTAAAGATATGGCTGTCGCTGTTTAACAGAAAACTAGGCAAGAAAATCGATTCTAAAGTGTTGCTGGCAACGGCTAAGGACGCACTGGGTGACGTATTCGTTACATCGGCTACCGTATGTTCACTTCTTATATATAAGATATTTGATCTAAATGTAGACGGATATGTGGGATGTATAGTAGCACTCATGGTTTTCTGGGCAGGTATAAGTGTAGCCAGGGATACCATTGAGCCCTTGCTGGGGCAGGCCGTACCTGAAGAACTGTATCATCAGATAAATGATAAGGTAATGAGTTATGCAGGGATAGAAGGTACTCATGATCTGATAGTACACAGTTACGGACCGACCAGACGCATGGCATCAATACATGCGGAGATCAAAAACACGTTGCCGATAGAAGAAGCTCACGAAATTGTAGATAAGATAGAGCAGGATATGATCAGAGATATGAACATATTCCTAGTAGTACATATGGACCCTATCGATACCGATAATGAAGCGGTACAGCATGCAAGAGAAGTGGTGAGCAGGGTAGTGAGCGAAAAAGACCCGAAGGCTACGATACATGACTTAAGGATGGTATCCGGCAGTGACCAGATCAACCTGATCTTTGATATGGTGCTTCCTTATTCATATAAGAAAGATGAATGCACCAGGTTTTCCGAGGAAGTGGGAGAAGAGCTTAAGAAGGTGGATAAGCGGTATAACTGTGTGATCACGGTTGAGCACTCATATGTGAATTAAGCCTTCCCATTGAGGGCTGATCGAACCACGAAGTGATTATGACAGATCGAGCCACGTAGTGGCTATGACTGATCGAGCCACGGAGTGGCTTGATGCCGTCCCGGCGAGGGATGCCCGTCTGGCGAAGACAAGGTGGCACGAAGTGCCGGATGAGGTGGAATGGAAAGTTATATGGGAGACGAGGATAGAACTTTATGAAATATAATTTCGACGAAACTGTTAACCGCAGAGATACAGGTTCCCTAAAATGGGATGTACCGAAAGATGTACTTTCTATGTGGGTGGCCGATATGGATTTTAAGACAGCACCGTGTATATTAGAAGCCCTAAAGAAAAGAGTAGAGCATGGCGTGTTCGGATATACGGATGTGAAATCCGAATGGAATGAAGCTTATATCAATTGGTGGGACAAAAGACACGGCTTAAAGATGAAGCCCGAGTGGCTGATATTCTGTACCGGTGTGATACCTGCCATTTCTTCGATGGTTAGAAAGCTCACCACTCCGAATGAAAAGGTGATAATCCAGACTCCGGTCTATAATATTTTCTTTAACTCTGTACTTAACAACGGGTGCCGGGTATATGAAAGCCCGTTAAAATATGAAGGCGGGAAATACTATATGGATTTTGACGACCTTGAAGAAAAGATGTCGGATCCTATGGCAACTCTTTTCATACTCTGTAATCCCCAGAATCCTTCGGGAAATATCTGGAGCAGGGAAGAGCTTAAAAAAATCGGTGAGCTCGCGGTAAAATATAATGTGACTGTAATCTCCGATGAGATACACTGTGATCTGACTGATCCGGGATATGAGTATATCCCATTTGCTTCCGTATCTGACGAATGCAGGAAGGTAAGCGTTACATGTCTCGCACCTACCAAGACCTTTAACATAGCGGGGATCCAGACCGCAGCGGTATGTGTTCCTGATGACTTTTTAAGGTTTAAGGTATGGAGGGGGCTTAACACCGACGAAGTGGCCGAACCGAACGTATTTGCCTGTGAGGCAGCCATCGCCGCATTTAATGAAGGCGGGGAGTGGCTGGATGAGCTTAGGGCTTATATTGCGGAGAACAAAAGGATAGCTTATGATTTTATCAAAAAGGAGCTTCCAAAGCTCCATGTGATCGAGAGCCATGCCACATATCTTATGTGGATAGATATCAGCGGTTGGGATTATATGAAAGGTTTCAAGCCGGTGGAAGGTGACGCGGAAACCGCAAAAAAGGCAGACCCGCTTACAGCTTCCGATGTATTGAGACGCAAGAGCGGACTGTTCCTTTCCGAAGGCGGCATATACGGCGGAAACGGCGCAAGCTTCTTAAGAATGAACCTCGCCTGCCCGAAAGCAACTGTACTGGAAGGACTTGAGCGTTTAAAACAGGCAGTAAAAGACTAAATAAAGTGGCAGAATGAAGCCTTCCCATTTAGGGGAAGGGGGACCGCGAAGCGGTGGATGAGGTGTAATACTTCAAATATATAATGATCAGGAGACCCCAATGGAAAACAACATGACACCTACCCCTTTAAAAAGCGATGCATTCCGTTTTGACTCATTTAAAAACGGAGAAGTACTGTATAATAAAAAGAAGAACAGGCTGCCGGCTATGGGCTGGAACAGCTGGAATGCATTCGGAAGCGGAAATACGGAAGAACTGACGAAAGCCATGGCTGACAAAATAACTGAGCTTGGTCTTGATAAGCTGGGATACAGCTACTGCGTACTTGATGACGGCTGCTATAAACCTGAGAGAGAGGACGGAAAGCTGGTAAATGAACCAAAGAAATTCTCTTCAGGATTCAGGGCACTTGCTGATTATATTCACGCAAAAGGCCTTAAATTCGGCATGTACAATGATATAGGCACCAACCTTTGTGCAGGAGCAGCAGTAGGAACATATCTGCATGAAGCTGTGGATGCAAAGTCTTACATTGATTGGGGCGTTGATTTTATAAAGGTAGATAACTGTTACTACATGTTTGACAATGCTACATTCTCCAATCCTGAGAATGCACGTTTTGTATATGCACCCAATATTAAGGGGATAAAGCTTGTTTCGAAAGAGAATTCGGACAGCATTATCCTGTCTGTAGAAGAGGCCGGAAAGCTTACAGGAAAAGGAGTACGGCTTAATGAAGAAGGTGCAGTAAAGTACGTCACCAATATCGGAACATTTGACGGCACCAATACAGGTACCACACCTGTAGGGGATATGAGCGGAGAACTCCATTATAATTTTAACATCGGAATTTCCGGAGAATATGAAGAATATGATCTGTTCGTCGAATATGCTTCAGGCCGTGAGCCGGGAGTCGGGGAATGGCTTCAGATAGCTGTTGACAATGAAGACGGTTCTGTACTTATCTATGATGATTTCCTGGAGCCTACAGAAGGTAAGGAAAGTTTTATATGGTCGAAGGCTATACCTATAAGCTTAAAAAAAGGTAAAAACACCATCCGTCTTATGAACCACAGAAGACAGGAAAATACGCTTAATTCATATGCAGAACTGCTTAAAGGCTTTAATGAGGCGGCACCGGATAATGACATAATCCTTTCTATCTGTGAGTGGGGAAAGACACAGCCTCAGAACTGGGGATATAAGGTGGGAGATTCCTGGAGAATACTGAACGATATTACCTTCCGCGTGGGCTGGGACGGAAACCACGGTATAGGCAGATGGTTTGATCCGGGTACACCTTCCGTTACATCTCAGTACAATAAAGCTGTGGTAATGAATGAGTTTGCAGGCCTTGACAAGGGCTGGAACGATCCTGATATGCTGATGATCGGAATGGACGGGCTGACCGATACCCAGTGCAAGACTCATATGACTATGTGGTGCATGATGAACTCACCTCTTATGCTCGGACTTGACTTAAGAAGAGTTAAGAAGGGCGACTGGATATATGAGATAATAGCCAATGATAAGCTTATAGCTCTTAACCAGGATGCCTTAGGAATACAGGCAAAACGCCTTTCTACGAACGTAGAGTCAGCTGATCCGTCTAAAGATTATATCACTGATATTGACAGAGTGGACATACTGGTTAAGCCTTTGTCGGACGGCGGAGCAGCCATATCGTTCATTAATGTCAGCGAGAGAAAACAAAAAGGTGAATTTAAGATAACGGCCAATGATATCCCGTTTGCTTCATTTAAGAAGGGTGAAAAGTACAAGGTTACCGATCTCTGGACGGGAGAGGAGTCGGTTAATACTGACGGAGTATTCTGCGTAAAAGAATTAGCCGCATGTGACAATGTGACAGTTAGGATATCTGCATTTTAAATATTGTTATTACGCGCGGATACTATGTCATTCTGAGCGAAGCGAAGAATCTTAGAAAATAAGGATTAATATGAGCATTACGGTAAGAGATTTCTTTTACTTATTATTCGGAGATCACGACAGGGAAGAGTTTGAGTACCGGTTAGGTGAACAACTGTCATATGCTGAATCCGAGACCAGGCTGATCGACAGGCGTACAGCGGCTTATATGGTATATGTATATATAACGGATGTGCTTCACGAGACAGAGGAGCCGAGTATAGAGCCTGCATTTGTATTAAAGGACATATACGAGTGTCCGGCCTGTATCAGATATGTAGCCGAGGTGTATCTTAAAGGCATCATGACTGCAAAAGACAAAGTGTTTGGCGTAAAAGAAAAAGTGGAAGAGGAAGAAGCGGCGGTGATCGTTAGCCGGGTATTTGACCGGTCAAAAAGGTTCGGCGGTATTTAAAACATCTAAACCTATGGTATAAGTCTGTATAAAAAGAAAGTATTTACATTTAATAGTAAAAAGCATAAAATGTTTTCAGCTTATGAAAGGAGAGCGTCTATGACGCAAAGAAAGATGAAAAAAGCTATTAAAGCGTTGGCACTTGTATTATGCATGGTTATGGCAGTCTCGGTATTTGAGTATGCAGGAGTATCTGCAAAGGAGCGCAAACCGGTTACTATCATCAAGGAAGATTATTCTGACGTGATCAGCGGTGCTGCCGGTAAGATCACGGTTATGTGTTACAGAGAAAGACTCAGCCTTGCAGGTAAGACTAAAGCAGTAAAGAAGATCAATAAAGCCATAAAGAAGCTGGCAAATAAGTATGGTATCGATGATGTATTTGAATACGCCGAGTCCCGTGTGGCAGATGAATACCCGTTAGATTATGATAATAATGTTTATTATGATACTATGGATTGTGACCGGACTTATGATGACGGCAAGACAATAAGCGTAAGGATATTCCGTCTGACTAATTTCGGCGGAGTTACTAATTATTTATATGCTAATGGTAATTATGACCTTAAGACAGGTAAGTCGGTAAAGATCACAAAAGCATCCGGAAAGTCGCTTGAATACATCAAAGAGAGGCTTATAAGCAACATTCATGCCGATTACGGTGATGATGCTACAGAAGAGGCAGAGGCTTACATAAACGGCTTAAAGGAAAACCAGTTTAACTACTATATAAATGCTGATGGTTTATGTGTAGTATGTTTTGATTCATACGATCTTGGCATGGGTCCAAGCTGGTATGAATATATAATTGAATAATTTGTTTGAAAAATTTTAAAAAAACTGTTGACAAATCAATTTCTATAGTGTAATATATCATTCGTGCTTGAGAGAAGCACGATGATGCGCGAGTGGTACAGTGGTAGTACGTCGCCTTGCCAAGGCGAAGATCGCGGGTTCGATCCCCGTCTCGCGCTTCTTTATGTTATAGCGGAAATATTGATCTGGATCAGTATTCCCGCTATTTTATTTTGCACGAAAACAGTGTATATCGGAATATAGTAAAATAAAGTAATTGGAAGATATGAGGGAGTAAAAAATGTTGCCATTAATTGTAGGACTTGTGATACTGGTTGTCGGAATACTTTTGCTTATAATAATGAGAAAACATAATAAAATGAAGGTTCCGGCTATTATTATGATAGCAGTCGGGGCAGTTGCTGCAGTTATAGGAGTTTTGATGATACTCGCAGATTCGGGAGAAAACGATGACCGCGGAGCGAAACGTATCAATGACAAGTCCGACAAAGATGATCAGACTGAGGATGAGAATACGATCAAGTATGTGACAAACTATGTAACGATCAACATTGTTCCTGATGAGGAGGAAGAGCTGAATCCTGACGAAAGCCCGGCGAAGCTTCATCCGGAGGATACGATCGAGGGTGTCACTGAGGACGGCGTGAAGTGGTCTACCGATAAAAAGGACGGAACCGGCACGATCCATATGAATGTGAACGGCAAAAACGTGAGCGCAACCGTTAAACCAAAGGCTGATAAAAAGACCGATGCCGGAAAAGCTGCCGAAGCTGCTGCAAAGCTTGTGAATACCGGGTATAAGAAGGGTGTGGATAATTATAACCACGATTATGCTATCTGGTATGTAGAGCCGGCGCAGTGTCTGGTATATTATCCTGCACAACTGAAGCTTTCTGCCACATTTGAGAACGGATCGGCTGTATTTACCGACAGCAGGAGTAAGGCAAAGCTTAACATCACTCTCGATGAAAATGAGTTTGCATGCATGGACGATGTTGAGTCATTTATTGCAAATACCGAATATAACAAGGTCCTTGCAACCGGTACGGACTGGTATTCCTGCGAAAATGTGGGCAAGTCTATGACCGAGTATTCTGTGACCGGCTTGGGACAGGATTTTGCGGTTAATGCGACTCTTATTTACGAAAACAAATATGATTTTGTCTTCAATGAGCTTCGAAGACTGATCAAGTGCAAATTTGTGGAAGGCGGAAAGTGGGTGAGCAAAGAATTCAGGGAAGCTGCCGAAGCCAATATCAGAGCAGCATCGCCTATATTTCAAAATCCTTATGCCGACGGCATGGAATGGAAGCTGACCTCATGGTATTTTAACGATTGGAATTGTTATCTCGATTATCCCGATATCTTTACAAAGGCAGCTCAGGGTGAGAATAACGATGAATATTTTACGGATCCGAAGACAGGTGCGTATATCAGGGTGTACAGAGATGAGTTTTCGGGTACATTGCAGGAACTTATCGAATTATATTATCTGCCAAATTATGATATTGCGGGAGAAGATTCTGTCCGCGGGTATTACTCGACGACCGATGATGAAGTCTGGCATTATATCCTGCTTCGCGACGGTTACGAGTACCATGCCGAAATGTATGTGCCCCAAGCATATGCCGTACTTTACAATCAGCCTGCGGCTGCTATAGCTTTTGTACTTCCGGGTGATGAAAACAGCAACATAGAAATGCAGGATGTTTATTTCCCGGACTATATGTGTTATATCACCATTCCGTTGCAGTTCAGTCTTACCGGTCAGAACGGATCGGAATACAGCCTCCACGACAACTTTAACGGTATGGATATGAGGGTCTCGTTTACGGATATCACTGCGTACACAGACACAGGTAATATTTTTGATATGTTTGAAATTGTGGCCGATGACGGCGATATCAAGGTCGGAAACAGTGTCGTAAAATGGCATAGTCAGGATGGCCTGTTCATCGGTGCGATGGGAGATTACCATGCAGGTATGCTTGAGATGAGCTATCCGAATGCACAGACTGCGTATGAAAAGTCCTGGACACGCTTTAACATGCGGTTTGACGAAAAGGCAAAGGAAAAGACTATCGCAGACATGGTTGAGCAGGATATTAAGGAGGAAGATATAGAGGCACAGCCTACAGGTGAGGAGGAACCTGATTATGAGCCTCAGCCGACGGGTGAGATAGAACCCACGTATGAACCTCAGCCCACAGGAGAGCCCGAACCCACGTATGAACCTCAACCTACTGACGGACCTGAGCCTACAGATGATCCTGAGCCTACGGATGAACCCGGCGAGTATTCGGGCGATTATGAAATGGAAAACGAGGCATACCGGGAAGACTTCGAAATAATCGCAAACAGAGTAGGTCGTGGAACAATCTATGAGGAATTTGCGGCCGCATTGGGAATTGTTATGCTTGGCACGCCTGAGAATGAGCTCTACGGAAGTGTCAGCATAGTGGATTTCGGAGATATTGATACCGCTGATTTTGAAAACAACCTGAAGAAAATGGGACTGGAATTTAACGGAGAGGATAATTCCGAAGGCCATGCGACAGGCTATTACGGCTTGATCAAAGGCTACGAGGGTTGGGATGAAGTTCATGTAACTATATGGGAATATAACGAAGCAGTTGAGATCACATGGGTATTTACCGAAAAAGTCATGAACACCCCCGATCTTCCGGGCGGTATCTACTGCTCCTGGATTCCGTTTACAGTTGACGATTGCGGATATGGAAATATTTATACTGATGTTTACGGTACGAGCAGGTTCGGTCATATATGCAGAATTTTGCTCAGAAGTGCTAAGAAATATATCAGAGCAATGAATGGGTTCGGAACGGGCGCCAGTGTTTGGGAATATAGATATATGATCGGATATGCTACGGCTTTGGATTATTTTGGGTATTTTTACTATGATGACGAATATCATCCATATGGTATGAAAGATCTCGATGATTTTATAGAAAAATATGATATCCCCGGATACATGAACGAATCTATTGATGACAGTCATACAGGATACTATAACGCATTGATACATTATATAGGAATACTGGGACCCGGGTTAGGCGAGACTACGGATGAGTTATACTATGTACCCGGTGCGGGAGTGTTCAACTTCCGGGATGGCGAACCCGTTTATTGGGATTAGAATGCGGAGGTATAGGGAATGTCAAAAAAAGTACTGATCTTACTGATGACACTCATCATGGTGTTCTCATCTTTTAATATGCAGCCTATACATGCCGATGAAGCGGTCAAACCCGATAGCCCGAGTTTTAAGCTGAAAGTCTCGGAGGATGAGAGCGTTTTTACATTTACGATTTCAAAGACGAGCAACGCGGACGGTTACCGTATTTATGCCAAGGAGCCCGGGAGCAAAAAATACCGTATTGTTGCCACTATAAAAAAGAACGGGAAAAAAGCTAGGACATGTACCTATTCACCGTTTAACCCCGGGCAATATGCTTTTAAGATCAAGGCATATCATAAAAACGGGAAAAGCAAGGTGTGGTCGGATGCATCCGCTGTAAAGAAGATCACAGTCAAGTCGGATATTTTGTCGAGAGTCCCGGTTGGGATAAGATTTGCCGATGATACAGTCACAGAGTTTAGGTTCGGAAACGATAATCCCGGAGGAAGCGACAGGGACAGATACAAGTTTGAATACGAATGTGACGAAGACCTTGAAAATGCGGAAATCCGGTTGTTTATCGTTAATTCCGACGGAACACGCGCGGATGATCCGCTGTTTAATTATGACGATGTGCAGATGACGATCGGTGCCACGAGGCTTGGAGAATGCTACGCAGTGCTTTATGCTTTCGGAAAAAGCACAGATGTGGATTGCAGAAATCCTGTAGCCAGATCTGAGATGATCAAACTGACATGCATGGACGAGAACGGTAACACAGGGCCTAAATATGCCGATATCACTTTTAGGGACGGATACGCATATTTCGGGACTGCTCCTACAGAGCTCGTCACCGACAAAGAACTTAAGTCAAAGATCATCAATACTGCAGATCGGGACCATGAGTTTTATCTGCTTGATGGAGATGTATACAGATACGATGGGAAGTTTGACCTAGGACCGTTCAAATATGTTCCTGCGGAATGGAGGATCCTTGAACAGACCGACGATTATGTACTTCTTATGAACAACAGCATTATCGGCGGCGGTGGTTATGACGGGTATAAGGAAACGAAGACAACCACGTGGAAAACGAGCTGCCTTTATTACATGCTTAATCATTATAATGATTACACAAAAGACGAAAAGACATTCGGACCGGTATTAAGGCTTGATAATGAACAGCGTGTTCTGATGGATATGGATATCTGCGGAGTGAATACAAAAGTAGGTATACCGACCTTGGAACTGCTGACCGATAAAAAGTATGGCTTCAGTACTTCATTGGCAGCCGACAAGAACAGGATCGTTTCTCCATCGATATATAGTGACCTTGGCACAAATCACAATGCAACAAGGCACGGACTTAAACTGTTCGGCTGTTACTGGGTAGCAAACGAAAAGGCCGGTGAGACCATATGTGTCGATCAAAATGGTAAGATCTTAGTCGGAGAATTCGATTGCAACGTATATGAGATCGGTGTGGTAAATGTGATAAAGGTAGATCTTAAACTCTGCAACGTAATTAATAAATAAGCAGAATGTTAGGCTAATAATGAAGACAAGAATACTAATTTATATTATTTCGGCGGTTATTATCTGCGGACTGATCCTTACCGGAATAAACTTTTATAAAAACGTGTTAACTTCGCCTTCCGAAACAGGTGAGGACAGTAATGGTGCCATTAAAAATGAGGAAACTGAAGATACGGAATTTGGCAATTTTACAGTAACTTCTATAGATGGAGATGAGGTTACTTCCGAGATACTCAAAGGGCATAAGGTGAACCTGATAAATATATGGGCTACCTACTGCGGGCCCTGTATAAATGAGATGCCTGATCTGGACAAAATAGATAAGGCTTATGGGGATGAGGTTCAGGTTATAGGTTTCTGTATAGATATAGTGGACCGAAACGGAAATGTTGATTCTGACCTTTTGGAGCAGGCTGTAAAGATAGTTAATGATGTTACAAAGGTATCATATCCGACATTTATACCTTCTTCGGATATGCTGAAAGGAGTGCTCTCGGATATTTTTGCCGTTCCGACATCATATATCACCGATGAAAACGGTAAGGTTTTGGAGAGCTTCATGGGCAGTAAAAGCGAAGAGGAACTGAAAAAGCTGCTCAAAAAATACTTATAAGAGGTGAGACCTTGTCAAAGGATAATTTAAAAACTCTGATCGCACTTCTTCTGATAGTGATCGCACTTTTACTGATCAATATCGGGATTATTTATGGAGATGTTGGTGTAGTTGAAGCAAAATCAACAAATATATGTCTGGAGTGCATAGGAATTGGATAAGAAAGTCAAGAAAAACAAACGTACGAGATTGTTGTTTCAGGCTGCGTGGACAGCGCTCACAAACGGATATCTCTATGGTTTTATATCCGGAAAGATATATACCGGAAAAACAAAGGACTTTTGCGTACCGGGACTAAGCTGTTATTCCTGTCCCGGAGCTTTGGGTTCCTGCCCTATAGGAGCATTGCAGGCACAACTTAACAGCCCGTTATCAAAGGTGCCGTTTTATGCTCTTGGCATACTTATCTTTTTCGGCAGTGTTTTCGGAAGATTTGTCTGCGGATGGTTATGCCCGTTCGGGCTTATTCAGGATCTGCTATACAAGATCCCGCTTTTTAAAAAAAAGAAGAACCTCCCCGGTCATCATATACTTAGATGGCTAAAATATGCAGTGCTTGTTTTAATTGTAATAGTTCTTCCTATACTTGACACGGATGATGCAGGGACCGGAAAACCTTATTTTTGTGAATACATATGCCCCAGTGGGACTCTTTTCGGCGGGATCCCCCTTGTTACCGTTAACAGCGGATTAAGGGATTCCATCGGGGGTAGATTTTGGTGGAAGATAGGACTTCTTATCATAGTACTCGGTGCATGTATAAAGGTGTACCGTCCTTTCTGCAAGTATATGTGTCCTTTAGGAGCTTGCTACAGTTTGTTTAATCCCGTGGCAATATACAGGTATAAGCTGAACAAAGACAAATGTACCGGATGCGGTGCGTGTGCTAGTATCTGCAAAATGGGTGTTGATCCTTGTAAAAACGTGAATTCTCCCGAGTGTATAAGATGCGGAGACTGTCTTAAGGGATGTCCCACAAATGCAATTGAAAAATACAATCCGATCAAAGGGTTAGCTAAAGAAAACAGTCATGAATAAAAAACTAATGATAATTACGATACTGCTAACAGTTATTTTTACAGTATCCTGCAATAAAGAAAAAAATGAAAACACGGATGCTAGAAATACCGTGACCGCATCTCCTGACATCACACAGGATGTCAGTACTAATGATACCGTATCAGTTGCACCGTCTCCGGATGAGGGCGTAACCGGTAAGGAAGATGAAGAATATGTTTTTATTTGCTTAGATCAGAACAATGCTCCTGTTAAAGGCGTAAAGATTCAGATATGTACAGAGGAAACTTGCATGATGAAAGAGAGTGATGAAAATGGTGAGGTAAGATATGCCGGAGACCTCTATCAATATGACATACATGTCTATTCGGTACCGAAAGAATATGAACTGGTTTCTGAAAAGGATTTTAAGACAGAAGCAAAATATGGAACATATAAGATTCTGTTAGCCGGAAAGTGACAGATATCTTGATAAAAAACATACAGTTTAGGATTTGTTTTAAGACAAAAAGAAAGGAAACATCATGAAGAAGATCACAAAACTATTTCTTACATTGGCGATAACGGTATTCGCTGCATTGCTTATGACCATTGTATCTAAGCCTGAGATCGGTAACGCTGCTTCCAAGCTTGCTGCACCTAAGATCACCGGGACAGTTTCATCTGAAAAGACAATTACCATCAGCTGGAAGGCAGTAAAAGGAGCTGATGGTTATAAAATATATAAATATAATTCATCTAAGAAAAAGTATAAAGAATGCGGATCTGTGGATGCTTCTTCTCCCTGCTTCTTTGAAGCAACCGGGTTAAAGAGCGGTAAAACATATAAGTTTAAGGTGGCCGCCTATGTTGAAAAGTCGGGCAAGAAGACAGTACAGAAGAAATCATCTGTAAAAAAAGCAAAGACTCTTTCGAAACAGAGCAGTGCAACTGAGGATTTCTATGTATATGATGTAGACGGTAATAAACTTTCATTCTCCGAGTATCATGGAAAACCTGTCATTATCAATATATGGGCTACATGGTGCGGCCCGTGTGTAAGGGAGCTGCCGGGTTTTGATAATCTATATAAAGAGTACGGAGATAAAGTCAAATTCTTTATGGTGAACTGTGAAGATAGAGAAGACCAAGATTATGTAATGGAATTTGTAAACGAATATGGGTATGCATTCCCGGTATCCTTTGATTTTGATTATTCAGTCAGCAGCCAGTTTTCTACCGGCTATATTCCTGTAACGGTAGCTATCAAGGCGGACGGAACTGTAATCTATTTTGATTCGGGTTCGTTGCCTGAAAGCAGTTTAAAAGCTCTTGTTGATCAATTGCTTGAATGATAATAACTGAGGAGAAAACATACATGCAGGACATAGTTATTAAGAATTATAAGACAGCTGATTACAAGAATGTTGATCTTAACCAATTTTATGATCCGGATGGGGAGCATAAGCGAAAATTCGGTTTTAAGAAAAGTAATGTTACAGCTCCGTACAAAACAGGCGAAGGACAGCTGACTGTCAATTTCTATACATTAATGCCGGGACAGAGCAATTATCCGTACCATCAGCATTTCGGCAGAGAAGAAGTGTTTTATATAATATCCGGAAAGGCTGTGCTTAAGACATCCCACGGTGAGGTAGAAGTAAAAGAGGGAGATGTCATATCTGTACCTGCCAATGAAAACGGCGGTCATATGCTGACTAATAATTCTTCGGAACCGGTCTGTTACATGGATGTGGATACCAATCCCGCATCAGATGTGATAGTATATCCCGACTCCGGTAATATACGTTTTATGGCAGGCGGGAATGCAAAGTCGTTTAAGCTGGACTCTGAGGTTAATTATCTGGACGGTGAATAAAAATATCAAGCTGTGGATAACCGGGACAAATAATCTGTGCCCGGCATGGGATAGGATAAGAGTAATATAATACTGACACAATAAAATAGGGCACCGGATTCTTCCATGGATCCGATGCCCTACTTTACTGTCTCTATAATCATTTGAATTTTGTATACCTCACTTTATAATTTATATAAATCATCTATGATAAATACGGCTTCGCATCCGTACTTTTAAAAATGATCCCGGATGATCCGGTTCAGAACCGCTCCCGTGCGGTTAATGGAAATTGACTTATGCTCCCATTGGAGTGTACCTCATTTCTTTAATATTTGTTTTTGAATGTTGGATTAATTGTCCTTTGGAGTGTACCTCAATTCTTTAAGATTTGTTTTTGAAAGTTAGTTTACGTCTCCTTTGGAGTGTACCTCGATTCTTTAAAATTTTGTTTTGAGATTAAGCTACTGTTTCCTTTGGACCGTACCTCGTTTCTTTAATATTTTTTTGAAATAGGGCTTAGGTTTTCATTGGACCGTACCTCTCTTTCATAAATTTGATATTTTTTGTTATTGGAAAACCATCAAATACCCAGATTTATAAGGAAGTTTTTAAAAATCTTTCTTTGTTTGTTTTCTATGTCTGAATTATACACCCTAATAATCAAAATGTCAAGCATAAAATTCTAAAAAATATATAAATTTTTAGAAAAAGCTGAATTAATTGTTTAAAAAGAATGACAATTACAAATTTTTCAAACAAAAAGCAAAAAATAGTTATTGACCAATATACATTAATTGTGTTAATATATATAGGAAAAAAGTGATTCTTTCGGAACAGCCTTAAAGGTTTACGGGCTGCAAATAAAGTGTTAGGAGATAGTAAATGAGCGAAAGAAACGATAACGATATGAATGAGCTCCTTCAGGCTTATGAGGCTGATAAAGAGCGCAGGAATGTCCGGGAGGATGAACTTCAGGCCGCCAAGGACTATCTGGGCGTTCTACTTCAGGAAATAGAGAGTAAGAACAGGGAACTTGAGGAAAAGAAAGCTGAGGCAGGTAAGCTCGCAGATGCTTTAAAGAAAAGCGAGGACGAGAAGCAGGCCGAAGTCAAAGCCAACGAGGAGGCTAAGGAGTCGAACAGATATAAGAGTATCTGGATCGGTATAGCCATCATAGAGTTCCTGGTGGTCATAGCATTGATCATCTCATTGTTTGTAGTATATGATTCATTAAAGAATGATAATGACGGAAAGAGTAATGATCCTAACGGTACCGTACAGCAGGATCCGGACAGTCAAAATGTTACGGCTACCCCTGTACCTGTTACGGGAAAGAATATTGAGGATCTGAGTGCGGTAGTATCTCAGATTTCTTCAAAGCTTGAGGATGGTTTTGACTGTAGCATCGAGACCATAGACGGTCTGGAGTATCTGGTATTCTCGAGCTACGGCTTTAAACTGGGTTATAAAAACGAGTATTACTTAAATGATACGGCACATAAAAAGGCAATCTTCTTTGAAAAGGGAGATAAACGTATAGTAGAGCCTTTTGAGTATGATTTCGAGATCAATCCCGAGACACTTTGTCCTAAGTGGTGTAACATGAACGGCACAAAGATGGTGGTGCTCACTGATTATACCGGATACGGCAGGATACCCGATACATTCCGTATCATAGATATCAACGATCTTACAGAGTATTACGGAGACAACCAGAAGGCTAAGGAAACCTTATCAAATAAGATTCTGAGCCTTATGAAGAATGTAGGGTTCTCAGATCTGCCTTCGGGACTTGCGGAGCTGCCCATACTTTTCGAGTTTGAAACAAGCAAGGCTTCTTATAAGTACGGACTTACCGATTCGGGATACAGTGAGATAGGCTATAATAACGAGTCCGGTACAAACAATAAGGACCTTGTGGATATCAGCAGTGAGTTCAGGCTTGAGATAGGCGAAGAGGGCATCAGCTGGACCACGGTAGTTAAGCTTGGCAGAAAATACTACTTAGGTGAGCTTAAGGGAGACCTTCTCTTAGGTCAGGGCTCGGTAGTAGTAGGAAATGTTAAGTTTGGTGCTTACGTTAATCCTAATGTGGAAGACCCTGATATGCTCGGCATCATAGTACCGGCAGAGTCCATACCGGAAAGATATGTTACGATCAACGGATATAATTCCGAAAGGTACTATGTGCCCATAAGCGATAAGATACCTGAGTGTACCTATGACTGGAGCAGGCTTGATACCACGGATTCCAATAATTGGATATATCGTGACGAAAACGGAGACAAGGCTTCGATAAGAGGAATAGACGTATCAAAATACCAGGGAGTTATCGATTGGAAAAAGGTGGCAGCTGCGGGAGTTGAATTTGCTATCATCCGTATGGGTTACCGCGGCATGAATGAAGGTACGTTAGAGATGGATCCGTATTTTGAAGCAAATATGAAGGGTGCTTCGGAAGCCGGCATAAAGACAGGTGTATATTTCTTCTCACAGGCCGTTACCAAAGAAGAGGCGGAAGAAGAAGCTAAATTCGTACTGGATGCCATCGGTAAATACAATGTTACTTATCCCGTTATATTTGATACGGAAAGAGTTACCACGTACAATGCCAGGGCAAACGGTTTAAGCTACGAGCAGAGGACGGATATGTGCATAGCGTTCTGTGACAAGGTGGCAGCTGCAGGTTATACCCCTATGATCTATGCAAACACTAAATATATGATCATGGGTATCAACCTTGAGCGTTTATCCAAGTATGACAGATGGTTTGCAGCATATTCCAGTAACATAACATTCCCGTACAGCTTCCAGATGTTCCAGTATTCGGAGTCCGGAACGATACCCGGCATAAAAGGCAATGTGGATCTGAACATCTCATTTGTGGATTATTCAAAAGCAGACGACAGTAATGAATAACGGTGTCATTGAAATTTAGTGATACGGTTGGTCCACGCAACGATTGGCGCGGGAATATCAAAGAAAACCCGTGGCGAAACGGAAGGTTTTACTATATGGAACTCTACATACATATACCGTTCTGCGTCAGAAAATGTAACTATTGTGATTTCCTTTCATATCCCGGATATGGCTGTGGTGCTGATGAGAGGCACCGCAGCCTTTCCTATAATTATATAGAAGCCTTATGTGCGGAGCTGAAAGAAATCGCCGGTTTAAATTTTGCGATAGATACATGTTTTATAGGCGGAGGTACCCCTTCGGTTTTATCTGACACTGATACGGAAAAACTTCTGAAAGCAGTGGCAGGTTTAATGCCTAAAAATGAGCAGACATCATTTGCCGGGTTTTCGGAGTTTACTATAGAATGTAACCCCGGAACATTAACAAAGGAAAAGCTCCTATTATATAAGAAGTACGGCGTAAACCGTATCAGTATGGGCTTACAGTCGGCGGATAACGGCATACTATCCGTACTCGGAAGGATACATACCTTTGAACAGTTTACTGAGAATTTTGAGCTGGCAAGAAGCTTAGGCTTTGATAATATCAATGTGGACCTTATCTCAGGAGTGCCGGGGCAGACTTTTGAAAACTGGAAGGAAACCTTAGAAAAGGTTACAGCCCTTTCACCGGAGCATATATCGGCATACAGCCTTATACTTGAGGAAGGGACTCCACTTTATGCTGTGTATGAAAAGGACCCTGCGAGGTTAAAGCTTCCGGATGAGGATACGGAGCGGGAGATATACCATTATACCTTAAAGTACTTGAAAGAAAACGGATACCACAGGTATG
>JAIKXA010000053.1 GCA_024684355.1 Lachnospiraceae bacterium | reverse complement strand
AAAAGATCAAGTATTGAAAGTTCTTTGGAAAGATCCAGATCACCAAGATCTAATTTTGCCTGCTTTACACCGATGTCAGTCCCTGTGGGAACATCTGTTATATCTGTCGCCGGATCGTCGTTTTTCCCTGTTACCGCCTCTGTTATGTCAGTAGCTTTCCCCGTATCCGGATTATCACCGGGCTTATCCACAGATGACTTTGTCATAAATACAACACCGATCACTATACAGAGTACCAACGCTGTCAAGACGATCCAGAATGCAGGCTTTTTATAATTCAGCACAGCCTTTACACGTTCTTTTACAGATATCTCACCAAACGCCAGCGGGCAGCTGAGTGCCGGATGCGCATTTATACCACATACAAGAAGTGTTTCCGAATAAGACTTGATACCCGCAGGTGTCATGTCGGATACGACAGTTTCATCACATGCAAACTCGATATCCTTACACAGAAGAATATACGCAAGCCACATAAGAGGATTAAACCAATATATGGAAAGGAGTAAAAATCCGAGAGGTTTCCATACATGATCCAGGCGGTTAATGTGTGCACGCTCATGAGCCATAACATTTTCGCATTGGTCGTCGGATAGGCCAACCGGCATAAATACCATTGGTTTAAATACTCCAAGTATAAACGGTGTATTTATACGGTCGCATAAGTTATAGTTGTTCTCCGGTACAGATTCTGCAGTAAGCTTTCTCATACGGATATAACTGAGCATGGTGTATACGAGCATAGCAAATATGCCTGTCAGCCAGATGGCTGATAAAACCCCTACAAGACCGTGACCAATATTGTCAGTATTGTCGGCTTTTTCTATCTTTACTGTATCCGGTACGTTTTTCAGTGTGTTTTCCGTCGTATTTCCCGGTTCGCTTTCCGGTGTTTTAGCCTGCATTACCTCATTTTTTACTGTGTTATTCTGATAAACACTTATTTTTTCTACGTCAGAAACAGATTCATTTCCCAAATCAGTAACCGGATCAAATCTGTTTTCAACCTGTTGTATATTTTTATCAGCTGAAACTGCAGTCAGATCATTATCCATTGCTCCGGGATCATTTTGCAAAACAGGATCGGCAGGGCTTTCTATACTCGCCTTTACTCCTTGTACTGTGATAAAATCCGATGTCGGCATAATACCAAAGTCCGTCTCGGGAGTAAACGGAATGATCAATCTCAATGCCACTACTATCCACAAAAGACATGCAGCTCTGTGGGATTTACGTGCCAGAACCGCTCTAAATAACAAAACTACCAATATTATCAAACTTGCAGTTATGCTTAGATTCAGCGCTTTTATAAACAATTCACCCATGATATCACCCCCTAATGCGCATCATACTCCGATATCATTTTTCTGATCTCAGATATCTCCTCTTTGCTCAGCTTTTTATTCTTTGTAAACGCCGCAAGGAAAGCCGGCAGCGACCCTCCAAATGACTCGTCAATAAAAAGCTCACTTTGCGTGCTTGTAAAATCATCCCTTGATACTAAGGAAGTAACTGTGGAATCAACGGTCTGAAATATCCCACGGTCACATAGACGCTTAAGTACGGTATATGTCGTTGTTCTTTTCCAGTTCAGTTCCTTTAAACACAATTCTACAAGTTTTGCGGTACTTATCGGTTCATTATCCCAGATAATATCTGCAAATCTTGACTCTATTACACCTAATTTATAATATGCCATAAAACGCTCCTTTCATAATGTCTATTTCCTGTCGACAATGTTAGTCTACACCATATAGTCATAAATGTCAATAACTTTTTTAAATATTTTTACAAATAAAAAAGGCCCTCCCAAAGGGCGCGCCCGGGTAATGCAAGGACGAACTCTTTGGTGTGTTCGTCCTGCATACCCGTGGCAGCCCGATAAGGAGGGCCGGAGTATTCTATATTACTCCCACTCAATTGTGGATACAGGTTTTTCACTGATATCCCAGAGTACACGGTTTACGCCGGGTACTGTCTCAATGATACGGTTACGGATGGTGCAGAGTACTGAGAATGGTATCTCGGGTACTGTAGCTGTTACTGCGTCAACTGTGTTTACCGCACGGATAACTACTGCCCAGCCCATGTAACGCTCGCCCTTGCCGTTTACATAACGGATACCTGTGGATACGAAATCAGGTATAGCGCAAAAATACTGCCACGGTACAGGATCAAGCTTTCCGATCTCTTCACGTACGATAGCGTCTGCTGCACGAAGTGCCTCAAGTCTGTCACGTGTGATAGCGCCTACGCATCTTACACCAAGTCCGGGGCCGGGGAAAGGCTGACGGAATACCATCTGATCGGGAAGACCGAGCTGCTTGCCTACCACACGTACCTCATCCTTATATAAGAACTTAACGGGCTCAACAAGTTCAAAGTCAAGCTCCTCGGGAAGTCCGCCTACATTGTGATGAGCTTTAACACCGTCTGACTCTAAGATGTCGGGATAGATGGTGCCCTGTGCCAGGAACTTGATACCTTCCTGTTTCTTTGCTTCTTCAGCGAATACATCTATGAATTCCTTGCCGATGATCTTTCTCTTGGTCTCGGGATCCGATACTCCTGCAAGCTTATCAAGGAATCTGTCTGTTGCATCTACATATACAAGGTTCGCATTGAGCTGCTTTCCGAAAACTTCTATAACTTGCTCGGGCTCTCCTTTCCTCAGTAAACCATGGTTTACATGTACGCATACAAGCTGCCTGCCTATAGCTTTGATAAGAAGTGCTGCAACTACGGATGAATCAACACCGCCTGAAAGCGCTAAGAGTACTTTTTTGTCTCCTACCTGTGCCTTAATAGCCTCTACCTGCTCAGCTATAAAAGCTTCTGCCAGCTCGGGTGTGTTGATACGCTGCATTGTTTCCGGACGTTTCTCGCTCATTTTGAAATCCTCGCTTTCGTTATTAAATTATTATTTTAAGATCCTTCGCTACTCTCAGGATGACAGTACTACTCTGGGTGCTGTACTGCTTTGGATGAAAATACTACTCTAAATGCTGTACTACTCAAAGCATTTGCTCAGTGCATTAAGGAGCATCTCCTGATCTATGGGTTTTTCCACTACAAGGTTTAGTTCCATTTCTTCAAGTTCCTTCATGGTGTCATCGTCACATAAGGAACTCAGCATGACTATACGTGCATCATGATCGATCTTTCTTATTTCCTTGGCTGTCTCTATCCCGTCTATACCGGGCATAATGATATCTATGGTAACCACATCCGGCATACATTCTCTGTATTTCTCTATACCGGTCTCACCGTTTCTGGCATGGGCCACTACATCGTAACCTGCTTTTGTTACTATATCCTTTATCTCCATGGCTATAAAAGGAGAATCGTCTATTATCATCAAAGTTTTCATATTCTTACCTCACCGCAGGCAAAACATTCGGCGACGTGCCTGCTTATGTCACCTTTGATACACAATACTTTACTCGTCAAGGAAACGCATCCTGGCTGATGCCGACTTTCCGGGAGTATCTTTTCCGTGTGCCGGTCTGATACTGTTTGTCAGGTCAGTTGTAAGTCTCGTTCTGCAGTTGGCACAGAACCGACCGGTTAGTATATTGGCTCCGCATGCCTCGCATTCAATACCCACCAGTGTACCTTCCGCGAAGGTAAGGCGTTCTTCTCTTACCCACTGCTTTATCATCTTCATGGATACTCCGGTTTCTTCCGAAACTTTTTGGATATTTGCTCCCGGATTTTCCTTTATGTATTTTCTGCACACTTCGAATTTTTCTTCCATTTCCTTCATGCAGATAGGACATACCGGTGTCATTCTTCCTATATAGTTGAATAACTTTCCGCAGCCTTTACAGGTCCTTACCTCCATAAGCTACACCTTCCTTCCCTTATTATTAAATCAAACCTTGATCGTTTATTCACAGGTTTTATGACAAGTACACCGCAAATGCTGTTACAAAACCTGTTTCCACAGCACCTGCTTCCATTAATGCAGAGGCACATGCGTTTATCGTACCTCCGGTAGTATATACATCATCGATAATGCATATCCTTCTGTATGAAACATTATCGGATGTACATTCGATGCCATAATCCGTATTTTCTTTTCTGGCTGTTCCCGACAGTTTTTTCTGCTGTACTGCAGCTCCTGTCCTTTTAAGCAGCCCCGGTTCCACAGGGATACCCAGCTTTTCACCTATCTTTATTGCCAGATATTCCGACTGGTTAAACCCTCTTTCACCGAGTCTTTTTTTGGTGATCGGTACAGGAACAAGCACTTCCGGTTTCATCCGTTTTATCTGCCCCGAAAGATGCTTTACTATTTCGGATGCAAAGTATTCTCCGTTCCGTTTCCAGCCGTTTTTCTTATAATCTATCATCGCCTTCTGAGCAGTGTCGTTATATTCAAACAGCGGAAAACCGTAGGAATACATGTGTGTCTTGCTCTCACATTCCGGGCAGAGCGCTTTTTCCGCTTCCTCCATATGCCTGCCGCATTTAAAACAGCGGGGCTCGGTTATGAGTTTAAAAGCTTTTTCACACTCCGGATGTATATAGCTTCCGTCATCTTCCATGGGCTCTCTGCAAGCCGGGCACCGAGGCGGAAATATCATTTTAAGTAGATTATCCAATATTATACTCCAACAATTTTTTTAATGCAAGATGGGACGGACTCTTTTCGTAAAATTTTCGTAAAATATCCGCAAAATCCGACATGGCTCTTATGATGCCGGTTAAACCATCTCATCCAGGTGTATCTTGAGCCCTGAGTATCTGTTCTGCTCTCTTTCGTTTTTTATCATTGAAGATACCGCCTGGCGGCTTCCGATAATGGTCACGCATTTCTTGGCTCTGGTAACGGCGGTATACAGAAGGTTGCGGTTAAAGAGCTGCCAGGGCCCCGAAAGAAGAGGCATTACCACTGCCGGATACTCGCTTCCCTGTGACTTATGCACTGTTATGCAATATGCCAGTTCCAGCTCATCAAGACCCGAGAAAGGATAATATACAGTCTTATCGTCATCAAAGACTATCTCCATTTCTTCTGCATATGTATTAATGTTCTTTATGATACCGCAATCGCCATTAAATATGCCCGAACCGGAATTCTTTATAAACCCACGGGATGTACGCGACTCCCACTCTATCTGATAATTGTTCTTTACCTGCATCACCTTGTCGCCTTCACGGAAGGTTATATCACCGTATACCTTTTCTTTTTTCGATGGTGCAGGGGGATTGAGATAGTTTTGAAGTACCGCATTCAGTTTTTCCACTCCGAGCTCTCCCTTACGCATGGGGGTAAGCACCTGGATATCGCCTGTGGATGCTCCGACATACGAAGGCAGTTTGTCACGCACAAGGGCGATCATGAGGCCTCTTATATCATTGATCCCGTCTCTTTGCAGGAAGAAAAAGTCCTTACTCTTATTGTCTAATGTTATTTCTTCGCCGTTATTTATTTTATGCGCGTTTACCACTATATCGCTTACCGCTGCCTGTCTGAAGATCTTGGTAAGCTTTACGATCCTGAACTTTTCGGAGGCTATTATGTCTCTTAATACGTTTCCTGCGCCTACAGGCGGCAGCTGGTTTGCATCGCCTACCATGATTAGCCTGGTACCCTGTGCTATGGCACGGAGCAGTGCATGCATAAGTGAAATATCCACCATGGACATTTCATCTATTATGATAACATCAGCCTCTAAAGGGTTGGTCTCGTTTTTCTCAAAACTTCCGCGCTGGTCACGTTTACTTCCTGTTTCATCCTCTTCCATACCGCCCTTCATCTGGAGCATGCGGTGGATGGTGGAAGCTTCGTGCCCCGTTGTCTCCGTGATACGCTTTGCGGCTCTGCCTGTGGGTGCCGCAAGCAATATATCCATACCTTCACCCTCAAAGTATCTGATGAGAGCATTGATGGTGGTCGTTTTTCCTGTACCGGGGCCGCCGGTAAGTATGAGTATGCCGTTTTCGGCTGCTGCGAATATCGCTTCTCTCTGGATCTCATCCAGCTCGACCGACAGGCTTTCTTCTATCTCTTTTAAGGCATTTCCCGTTTTATCCCTGTTTATGCGGTGTCTGACGTCAAGGTCTATCAGCATCCTTGCTACTGCCAGTTCCATATAGTAGAAAGGCGCCAGGTAGTAACACTTAACCTTTTCTTCCGCTCCCGGAAGCAGCATATCGGCAGGGATAACTTTTCTGTCTAAGATTAATGAATCGAGCGGTCGCTCTACAGCTTCCGGCTCTATTTCCAGTAAGGCGATCGTCTGATCCATAAATTCCTGCTCGGGTAGGAATGTGTGACCCTGCCCTACGGCTTCGGATAAAACGTAAAGGATGCCCGCACGTGTCCTGTACTGAGAGTCAATGCTGATACCGCCTCGCAGTGCTATCTCATCAGCCGTCTTAAAGCCTACGCCTTTTATCTCCTCAGCCATGCGGTACGGATTGGTGCGTAGCACCTCATATATACCCGATCCGTACTGCTTGTATATCTTTACCGAAAGCCCGGATGATATCCCGTATTTCTGCAGGAACATCATGGCATTTCTTAGTTCTCTTTTATCGTAAAAGTTTTCGCTGATGACCCGGGCCATACGCTCGCTGATACCTTTTATGTCAGCCAAACGCTCCGGCTCTTCCTCGATCACGCGGAATGTCTCGTCACCGAATGCGGATACTATTCTTTTGGCGAGTGCCTTACCTATACCCTTTACTGCGCCAGAGCCCAGATATCTTTCCATGGCATCGGCATCTTCGGGCTCTATGGTCTCGGCATTTATTACTTTATACTGTCTGCCGTAAACGCTGTGCTGCGTTTCCTGGCACTCTAATCTGAAATATTCTCCTTCAGAAATATACGAAAAGCTTCCCACACAAGTCAGCATTTCATTACTGTCTTTAGCGGCAAGCTCAAATACGGTGTAACCGTTTTCTTCATTTCTGTAAACTATATTGTTAACGCATCCCTCAATTGTTGTCATTACGTGTAGCCCCAAAATCCCGTTTCATTGCATTGAAAAGCTGCTGTGCCAGACCGAGATCGCTGTGCTCGGTGATCCGGTTTGCATATTCCTGATACAGTTTATCCCCGAACATATTCATATAAGGAGAGTCCTCCTCTTCAGAATCGGTCAGTGTTTTCTTTGTTTTCTCCAATACTTTTTCTAGCAGATAGGACTCAAAACTTTTGCAGACATCCATCAGCTCTTCGTCTGATGCGTCCTGCAGCCTTGAGTTTGAGAGCTTGCTCTGAAGTACAGCTCCTGCGTCTGCTTTTGATTTTGCATTTTCTGTAGTTAAGGAGGATATGAGGGAGTCATATCCGGTTGAACTACCTATTGAAATACTCATAGGGACCTCGATTCTTTGCCTTGCAAATCGCTTCTTCTCGGTGTGATGTGTTAGATTGATTCTCTATAGTTACGATAATAATACGGATTGCTCCGCTTCGCTCTCGCAATCCTAAACACACCTCGAATCTCGCGCTTTGCCTTGCAAATCGCTTCTTCTCGGTGTGTTTTATCGGTCAGCCATTATCAAATTTCTTTGCAAGCAAGCTTGCACGAAATTTTTAATGGCCTCCCTCATTATTATCGCAGGTTGTTGGCTTGCTGCATCATTTCGTCGGCGGCACTGATTACTTTGGAACTCATTTCGTATGCACGCTGGGTGGTGATGAGGTTTACGATCTCATCGACTGTCTGGACGTTGGATCCTTCAAGGTATTGTGCGTGGATCTTGCTTATTGTCAGACCGCCGTCCTCACCCTCATACCTCGGGTTACCGGAGTTGGCTGATTCTATAAAATAACTGTCGGAAAGCTTGTCAAGTCCGGCAGGATTATTGAACTGTGCGAGTCCAATGGTAATACCGAGACTTACCTGATTACCGTCTTCATCCACATAATTAAATCCGCCATACTGATCTACCGAAATCTTATCCATGTTGTACTCTTCACCGAAATGGATAAGCTGACCGTCACTGTCAAGTACGGGATAACCATCGACAGTAGCAAGCGTAACGCCGTCACTTTCTATTGAAAACTGGAAATTACCGTTTCTGGTATAAGCTTCGGTCCCGTTAGGCATAAGTATACGGAACAGACCTTTTCCTTCAACACAGAAATCCGTATTATTTCCTGTTTCCTGCATGATACCCTGCGTAAAAACGGATGTAAGACTTGTTACTCTTACGCCGGTACCCACCTGTGCTATAACAGGCTTCGGATCACCGTTGTTATCTGTCTGCTTTCTCTGAAGCTTCTGATATAAAAGTGATGCAAACTCGGTATTTTGCTTTTTAAAACCGGTTGTATTTACATTTGCAAGATTGTTTGCTATGTTATCAAGGCTGACCTGCTGAGCGTTCATGCCCGAAGCGCCTGTCCATAAAGCTCTTACCATAAAACGGACCTCCTTTTCAGATTCTGATCACACTATTATTGTACTCTACCTACAGAATTGGCTGCCTGCTCCATTACGGAATCGGCTGCTTTTATAACCTTCTGATTTGCTTCATATGCTCTGGTGGTAGCTATAAGATCCACCATTTCATTAACTACCTGTATGTTTGACTGCTCTGTATATCCCTGTCTGATAACAGCCTCGGGCTCCTTTTCAGTAGCACCATCCACCGGGCGGTAGTATGTATCCTGATATCTTTTAAGATACTCGTAATCTTCAAAGTCCGTAAGTACTACGCGGTCTATCACTTCTCCATCGGCAAATACGTAACCTTGAGTATCTATAACCACTTTATCTGCATCGAGAGGTATCTGAAGATCGCCTGATTCTGACTGGAGATGGTTTCCGTTTGCATCTACGACATATCCGTCATAGGTCATATGGAACATGCCTGCTCTGGTAAAACTTTCATGGACATTACCTTCTATGTCGGTAACATTTACTTTGAAAAAGCCCTTACCGTCTATAGCCAGATCGTATGTATTAGCCGTCTCTCTAAGGGACCCCTGGGTAAAGTCGGTATGTATCTCGCCTATCTTGGCTCCCAGACTCACATCACCTATACGTCTCTGTCTCCAAGCTTCGGAACTGTCCCTGATCTTAATGGCCAGTAACTCGTCAAAGCTCTGGCTTGTGGCGAATTCCTTTTTGTAGCCGACAGTGGTGGCATTGGCCATATTGTTGGATATGACGTCAAGACGTTTTTGCTGGTTATACATTCCGGTCCATCCGGTATACAGGCTTCTGAGCATGGGCTTTCCTCCCGATCTTACTTCATTTTACGTTCACTGATAAATTCTACGTACTTTCCTGTTCCGATGGCTACAGCTGTAAGCGGGTCGTCCGCTGTCATGGTAGTGATACCGGTCTTCTCCTCTATAAGGTCCTCAAGACCGTTAAGAAGTGAACCGCCTCCCGTAAGTATGATACCGCGGTCAGCTATGTCCGCAGCAAGTTCGGGCGGTGTCTTTTCAAGGACACCATGGATGGCATCTACTATCTGGCCTGTAGCACCGGCCAAGGCTTCCTCGGTCTCCTCAGATGTAACCGATATGGTCTTGGGAAGACCTGTAACAAGGTTTCTTCCTCTGACATCCATCGATACGGATTCGGGTCTGCGGTATACCGAGCCTATCTTTATCTTTATATCTTCTGCGGTTCTTTCACCGATCAGAAGATTATGCTTCTGTCTCATGTATCTTACTATGGCTTCGTCAAAATCATCGCCGGCTGTCTTTATGGAAGCACTGACAACAGTACCGCCCAAAGAGATAACTGCTATATCGGTGGTACCACCGCCTATATCAACTATCATGTTGCCCTGAGGCTTTGAAATATCTATGCCTGCACCGATAGCTGCTGCTATGGGCTCTTCTATGATGGCTACTTCACGGGCACCTGCCTGGTAAGTAGCATCTTCTACTGCCTTTCTTTCTACTTCGGTAACTCCGCTGGGCACGCATACGCTTATGATCTTAAAACGCTTCTTGCCGACTGCCTTCTGGATGAAGTATTTAAGCATTTTTTCGGTAACCGTATAGTTGGAAATAACGCCCTGTCTTAAAGGACGTACGGCTACTATATTACCGGGAGTACGGCCAAGCATCAGACGTGCTTCCTCGCCGATGGCCTTTATCTTATTGGTCTCCCTGTCAAATGCAACTACCGAGGGCTCCTTTAATACTACGCCCTTACCCTTTATATATACAAGCACACTTGCAGTACCTAAATCTATTCCTATATCAGTGCTGAACATTTCGTCTCCTCTTTCTATGGCTTTTCAAATATCGTCACTAAACCAATAGTGACAAAAAGCCTTCATAACATTATACATGAAAAAGCGCAAATATTCAACACATTTTTTTCGTTCATCCTTGAACCTGCCCAGATGTTCGGCATCCTGCCACGGGCTTAAAGATAGTTTAGAAACGGTGTGTTTATGTTTTTTAATTCCACCGGCACTAGATTTGCATAGATGTAATGATACATTCTGCTTTATATATCGGAGAGTTTGCCGGATTCCTTAACAGTTGTTTTAAAAAGAAAAAGCAGGTGCCGGAAACGGCACCTGCAAAAAACATTTGTTATTTAACTACGATATTTACAATTCTGCCCTTTACGTAGATTTCCTTTACTACGGTCTTGCCGGCTATAGCTGCCTGAACGTACTTGTTGGCATTAGCCTTGGCGATGGCGGATTCACTTTCTTCGTTTACACCTACTTCGATGGTAGCCTTTACCTTACCGTTGATCTGAACAGCTATCTCAACTGTATCTTCCTTGATGGCTTCCTCATCATATGTGGGCCAAGGCTCGTATGCTATGGTAGCATCATGTCCTAAGATGTTCCACATTTCCTCACC
>JAIKXA010000044.1 GCA_024684355.1 Lachnospiraceae bacterium | reverse complement strand
GTAGGTCTGATACCCATATGTCTCTTACGTCCTGCCTTACCGATGTTTACAAGGTTGTGCTCTCCGTTTCCGATAACACCGATTGTTGCACGGCAGATGATCGGAACCATTCTCATTTCGCCTGAAGGAAGACGAAGGATTGCGTACTTTCCTTCCTTTGCCATAAGCTGAGCTGCGTTTCCTGCCGCACGAACAAGCTGTCCGCCGCGTCCGGGATAAAGCTCGATGTTATGGATTTCAGCACCTACGGGGATGTTTGCAAGAGGTAAGCAGTTTCCTGTGAATGCCTCTGCCTTCTCGCCGTTCATGATCTTGTCTCCTACCTTAAGTCCCTGAGGAGCTAAGATATATGCCTTCTGGCCGTCTGCATAGCAGATAAGTGCGATGTTTGCTGTTCTGTTAGGATCGTACTCGATAGCCTTAACTGTAGCAGGTACTCCATCTTTATTTCTCTTGAAATCTATGACTCTGTACTTTGTTCTGTATCCGCCACCCTGATGTCTGACAGTGATCTTACCCTGGTTGTTACGTCCTGAGTTCTTCTTAAGGGTAACTACGAGTGATTTCTCGGGAGCATCCTTTGTGATCTCCTGGAAATCATATCCTGTCATGTTTCTTCTGGAGGGTGTATAGGGGTTATATTTCCTGATTCCCATTTTTATTCTCCTTCTTTTATCAGGAAGCCTTTTGCTTCCTATAGTCTGTTATCAATTATCAGAACAGATCGATCTCTGCGCTGTCAGCTGTAAGCTGTACGATTGCTTTCTTAACTGCTGATCTTCTTCCTACTGTATTTCCTCTGCGGCGAAGCTTTCCGTCAAGGTTCATGGTATTTACTTTCTCTACCTTTACATCCTTGAACATTTTCTCAACAGCTTCCTTGATCTGTGTCTTTGTAGCATCGGTGTTTACTGAAAATGTATACTTCTTTTCAGCCTGCATAGCCATGCTCTTCTCTGTAACGATGGGCTTTAAGAGCACATCATAATACTTTAAGTCTACCATTATGCGTACACCTCCTCGATCTGTGCTACCGCATCCTTTGTGATGATCATCTTGTCATACTTAAGGATATCAAATACGTTCAGTGCATTAGATGTAACGGTTGTTGCATTGGGAAGGTTCCTTGTGGAAAGGATAACGTTCTCATCCTTGTTTGCAAGAACTACGAGAGCCTTGTCACACTTAAGGTTTTCGAGAACTGAAACCATCTTCTTTGTCTTTGCTTCGTCAAATGCAAGTGTATCTAATACGAAGAACTTGTTCTCAACTACTCTTGATGTAAGGGCTGACTTGATAGCAAGTGCCTTTTCCTTACGGTTCATCTTGAAGGAGTAGTCTCTGGGCTTGGGAGCGAATACTACGCCGCCGCCCTTCCACTGAGGAGCTCTTATCGAACCCTGACGTGCATGTCCGGTTCCCTTCTGTCTCCAGGGCTTTATTCCGCCGCCCCTTACTTCTGCACGGGTCTTGGCGCTCTGTGTTCCCTGACGCTTATTAGCGAGCTGTGAAACAACTGCCATATGCATTACATGTGTATTTACATCAACGCCGAATACTTCGTCCTTTAATTCAAGTGAACCAACTTCAGCGCCTTCCATATTGTAAACTTTAACTGTTGCCATTTGAAGTAACCTCCTTTCCTAAAGCGTTAGTTTGCTTTCTTTACTGTTTCTTTCAGAACGAGCATTGCCTTCTTGGGTCCGGGAACTGCGCCCTTAACAAGAATAACATTGTTCTCTACATCAACTCTGACAACCTCAAGGTTCTGTACGGTAACCTTAACGTTACCTGTCTGTCCGGGCATGTGCTTTCCCTTGAATACTCTACCGGGTGAAGTAGCTGCACCGTTTGAACCTGCATGTCTGTGATACTTGGAACCGTGCTTCATGGGTCCGCGGCTTAAACCGTGACGCTTGATGGCACCCTGGAATCCTTTTCCTTTCGAGATGCCTGTTGCATCGATCCTGTCACCAGCTGCAAAGATGTCTGCCTTGATTTCCTGTCCTAAAGAATACTCAGCTGCGTTTTCAAACCTGAACTCTTTAAGAAATCTCTTTGAGGAAACACCTGCTTTTGCGAAGTGTCCCTTTTTAGGCTTGCTTACCAGGTTCTCCCTGATCTCGCCGAAGCCTACCTGAACTGCCTCGTAGCCATCATTCTCAGATGTCTTAACCTGTGTAACCACACAGGGACCTGCTTCGAGGACTGTGACGGGTGTTAAAACACCGTCTTCACTGAAGATCTGGGTCATGCCGACCTTCGTAGCCAAAATAGCTTTCTTCATTTCTTTCCTCCTTGTTAATCTACAGCGGAACGCTCTCGCGTTCATTCTAGATAGTAATCTACAGCGGAACGCTCTCGCGTTCATTCTAGTTTTTACAGGAGTCTGTTATCCGTTTTGCCGGACTGTTTCTTTCCTATATATAACTTCAATTACTATCAATGGTTGTTAATTGATGAATTACTTCATCTTGATATCGATATAGACACCTGCAGGCATTTCCAGTCTTGATAATGCATCGACTGTCTTAGGGGTAGGTGTGATGATATCGATAAGTCTCTTATGGGTTCTCTGCTCGAACTGTTCTCTCGAGTCCTTGTACTTATGTACGGCACGAAGAATAGTGATAACTTCCTTCTTAGTAGGAAGCGGAACAGGACCGCTGACCTTTGAACCTGTCTTCTTAACAGTCTCAACGATCTTGGCTGCCGATGCATCGATTAACTGATGATCGTAAGCCTTAAGAGTGATTCTCATTACCTGATTTGCCATAAAAAAAGTCTCCTCCTTTTCGCACTTTTAAAAAGTACAACAAGCGGCGACTGTACACTCACCCGTGTGTTTCACGATCTCTCTCAAATTTTACCAGGTTTTCGCCTGGCTCAAGAAACAGTGATTTACTCACGGTTTATCTGCTCGCGGCAGAAATTTAATTGTACAGTGACTTGTCGTCAGTTTTGTAAACTTGACATTCGCTCCACGGAAAACCCGCACATTGCTGTGCGGCAACCTCACGCTTCTACGCTATCAACTCACAGCACGAATCATCATAGCATAGTTTATTCCTAAATGCAAGTACTTTTTTAAAAATTTTTTCAAAATAAATCCGCCGCAGGTAAAACACCTGCGGCGGTCAGCAAACAATCTTATTACTCAAAGATCCAGTCAACGATCTCATAGCCTTCACCCTTAAAGGTAAAGAAGAGATCCTGAACGCCTGTGATCGCGGTGTCGAGAACTGCCTCGCATACCGTTGTCCCGTTTCCGTCGGACT
>JAIKXA010000003.1 GCA_024684355.1 Lachnospiraceae bacterium | reverse complement strand
AAAGATAAGAAAATCAGTAAAAGATGAGGTGAAAAAAATGAGAGAGAATGTACAGCCTACATATTATCAGGCAAAGGTTACATGCAACTGCGGAAATGAGTTCGTGACCGGTTCTACAAAGAAGGAGATCCACGTAGAAATTTGTTCAAAGTGCCATCCGTTCTATACAGGACAGCAGAAGTCAGTTCAGGCTCGTGGTGCTATTGATAAGTTCAACCGTAAGTATGGTCTGGAGAGCAAGTAGAATTTATCACTGATGATTAAAGGTTGAGGTTAGGATATAGCCTCAGCCTTTTTTGCTGTATTATCCGGCGAATAAACAGTTGCAGTTTTATATACAGGAGGCAGAAATGAAAAAAGCATCCGGAATCGGCGGACAGGCCTTGATGGAAGGCGTTATGATGAAGAACGGCAGCCATTATGCCTGTGCGGTAAGAAAACCTGACGGAACTATAGAAGTGGACGACCAGCGTACCACTTTACTCAGTGATAAATATAAAATATTCAAACTGCCTATAATAAGGGGAGTCGTAACATTTGTCGAGTCCCTTGTCATAGGTGTTAAAACTCTGACCTGGTCTGCAAGTTTCCTCGAGGATGAAGAAGAGGATACCGCTAAAAAGGACGAGGTTAAAGAGGAGCCTGTAAAGAGCGAAGAGCCCGAATATATGCAGGAAGCAGAAGAAATATCAGATAGTATTACAGAAGATAATATAGAAGATAATAATATAGAAGAGATATCTCTGGACGGTGAGCCTGAGACGGGAGTACAGGCAGAAGAAACAGCGCCTGCTGCATCTTCCGGTCCGAAGATAAAGAAAGCGGAGAAAAAAGAAAAGACCGGAGCCGAGAAGACAAAGGAAAGCCTGATCATGGGTCTGCTTGTGGTATTTGCCATAGTATTTGCCATAGGTCTGTTCATGATCCTTCCGTATTTTATCTCAAAATTCCTGAAAACAGTTATTACCTCACAGTTCCTTCTGGCACTGATCGAAGGTATTATCCGTATATGCCTTTTTGTAGGCTATGTAGCTGCTATCTCATGTATGAAGGATATCAAGAGAGTATTCATGTACCATGGTGCAGAGCATAAGTCGATCAACTGTGTTGAAAGCGGAAAAGAGCTCACTGTTGAGAACGTAAGAGAATGTTCCAGAGAGCATAAGAGATGCGGTACGAGCTTCCTGCTCATAGTTATGGTCATTTCCATCATCTTCTTTATGTTTATAAGATTTGAGTCAACCCTGCTGATGGTTTTGGGCAGACTTATACTTATACCCCTTATAGCAGGCATCTCCTATGAGTTCATAAGGCTTGCCGGAAGAAGCGATAACAAGCTGGTCATCATCTTAAGCAAACCCGGTCTTGCACTGCAGAAGCTTACAACACGTGAGCCCGATGACTCCATGATAGAGTGTGCCATAGCATCTGTAGAGGCTGTATTTGACTGGCGTGCATATCAGGCAGATCTTAAAGCGGAAGAGGAAGCAGAGCTTAGGGAAAAGCAGGAAAGACGCGAAAAGAGACGTTTAGAGCGTGAAGCAGAGATAAGACAGAGAATGGAAGCCAAGGGAAGGACAGTGGATGACCTTTCCGAGGAACAGATAAAAGAGATTGACGCAAGAGCCGATAAACTTGCCGCTAAGGAAATGAAAAATGATGAGATAGCGGAAAAGCTTGCGCGTGAGGCAGCAGAAAAAGCAAAGCAGTTTGAAAAAGCTGTGAAGACCGGCAATAACAAAAATAGCGGCAATAAAAATAATAACAACAAGAAAAAGAAGTGAGTAAAAGGTTTGTATGCGTTATTCTGAGGCAAAAAAAAGAGCGGTTTCCATACTTGAAAAAGCAGGTATAGAGGAAGCAGGAGTAGATGCGGAATATCTGTTGCTGTTTATCACCGGCAAAAGTAAAGCAGATCTGCTCATGAAGCTTTTTGATGAGATGCCGGAGACGGAAGAAAAGGCATATGAAGAACTTCTGGTGCGCAGAAGCACACATGAGCCGCTGCAGTATATAATAGGCAATCAGAACTTTATGGGATATACCTTTTTGGTCAGTCCCGATGTATTGATACCCAGATTTGATACCGAAATACTGGCCGAGCATGCAGGAAAAAGAGCTTTGGAAGCTGCAGAAAAAGAAGTTTCCGAAACCGGTGCCGGTAATACGGAGTTCAGGATACTTGATATCTGTACCGGAAGCGGCTGTGTACCTGTATCGGTCGGGCTGACTCTGTATAAAGAACTGAAAGAGCGCGGACTAAAGCGTGAAATATCGGTTACGGCAGCCGATATATCGGAAGCCGCAGTGACGCTGGCAGAAAAGAACTATAAGCTTAATCTGGAGGAACTTAAGAAGGAAACAAGTATGCTTCCATCGGAAAAAAGCGATGGGATTGCGAATGCTGAACTTCTTTCGGGGCTCAGATACAGCTTTGTGATAAGCGACCTGTTTAACAGTATAGACGGAAAATACCACATCATAACAGCCAATCCGCCTTATATAGTAAGAAATGAGATAGACGGGCTTATGCCCGAGATATCGGAGCATGAACCGAGACTGGCACTTGACGGCGGTGTGGATGGTATGGATTTTTACCGCAGGATAGTAAGAGAAGCAGTAAACTACCTTTATCCGGGCGGCAGGCTTCTTATGGAGTTTGACGATTCGCAGGCCGAACCCGTAAGTAAGATGATGGAGGAAGCCGGTTTTACTGAAGTCGAAGTACACCGTGACCTGGCAGGACTGCGCCGCTGTATTGAAGGCAGATATGAAGGATGATGCCCGGCGTTCTTATTAAGGAGTCGGTATGAAAGAATAACATTTGCCTTCCCCTCGGAGGGGAAGGTGGTCGCGAAGCGACCGGATGAGGTGTAAAGTTATAATTAATCCATATGTTTATTGTATTTAGAGTAAAAAAGGAATAACGAAATGTTTGAAAAAATAGAAGAACTGGAGAGGCGCTACGAGGAAATACAAGCTGAGCTTTCCGAGCCCCAGGTCGTAAACGATCAGACCAGGTTCCGTAAACTTATGAAGGAACAGACCGATATGGGGAGCATCGTAGAAAAATACAGGGAATACAAGGCTGTAAAAAAGAACATAGAGGAAAGCCTTGAACTCCTTGATTCGGAAAGCGATCCCGAAATGAGAGAACTCATAAAGGAAGAACTCTCAACCTCGAAACAGCGTGTTCCCGAGATAGAAAACGAATTAAAGATACTGCTCTTACCCAAGGATCCCAACGATGAGAAAAACGTGGTCGTTGAGATAAGAGGCGGAGCAGGAGGGGATGAAGCAGCGCTTTTTGCTGCGGAACTGTACCGCATGTACTCAAAATATGCGGATTCCCAGAGATGGAAAATAGAGCTGGTAAGTGTCAATGAAAGCGGTATAGGCGGTTTCAAAGAAGTTATCTTCATGGTAAACGGCAAAGGAGCATACTCGAAGCTCAAATACGAGAGCGGAGTACACCGTGTACAGCGTATACCGGTGACCGAATCCGGCGGAAGAATACATACTTCCACGGCTACAGTGGCGATCATGCCCGAAGCTGAAGAAGTTGAAGTAAATCTTGATTTAAATGACTGCAAATTTGATGTGTTCAGAGCATCCGGAAATGGCGGACAGTGTGTCAACACTACTGACTCAGCGGTCAGACTTACACATATTCCGACAGGTATCGTTATTTCCTGTCAGGATGAGAAGAGTCAGCTGAAAAACAGGGACAAGGCTTTAAGAGTGCTTCGTGCAAAACTTTATGAACTGGAACTTGAAAAAGCACATGATGCCGAAGCGGAAGCAAAAAGAAGCCAGGTAGGTACCGGAGACAGATCCGAAAAGATCAGGACTTACAACTTCCCTCAGAGCCGTTGTACGGACCACAGGATCAAGCTCACACTTTATACCTTAGAGGATGTCATGAACGGTAACTTGGACCAGCTGATCGACAGTTTGACTGCAGCAGATCAGGCCGCAAAACTATTAAAGATGAGTGAAATGACCTGAACAGACTTGTTCACAGATTAAGCCGGCAAAGCCCGCAATGGGCATCAGCGGGCTCGGAATGAGGAGAAACGATGGAGATCATCACCAGCAGTAAAAACGAAAAGATAAAAAACATAACAGCCCTGCTAAGCTCAAAAAAGGAACGCGACAAGCAGGGCCTTTTTGTAATTGAAGGACTGCGTATTTTCCAGGATACGCTTAAAACCGCACCCGGGTTTATAAAGGATATATATGTATCTGAGAGCTTCATAAAAGAACACCCTGAGGAAAGTATCCTCATTGAGAATACCGGAAGTATCAGGATCATCACGGTTAAGGACAGTGTTTTTAACAGTATCAGTCAGACTGTCACTCCGCAGGGAATACTTTGTACGGTGAAGAAGCCGGAGCATACCTTAGAGGAGATACTTAACGGTGAGTCAGTGATACAGGAACGTACGCAGAAAAAAACCGACGGGGAAAAAAATAAGGATTTTAAAATACTTGTTTTAGAGAATATCCAGGATCCCGGAAACTTAGGTACTATGCTCAGAACTGCGGAAGCAGCGGGGGTATCAGGCATCATCATGAGCAGGGACTGTGCGGACATCTACAATCCCAAGGTTATCCGCTCCACCATGGGTTCGGTATTCAGGATGCCTTTCGTATATGTACATGATTTCACGGATGCCCTTAGAAGCATAAAAGAACACGGTATCACCGTATACGCTGCTTACCTTCACGGAGGGGAATCAGTTTCCGGTGTACAGTTTGATAAAAAATGTGCTATAATGATAGGTAACGAAGGAAACGGACTTACAGACGGTGCGGTAGCCGAAGCTGACAGGAGAGTATTTATTCCCATGGCCGGTCAGATAGAATCACTGAATGCTGCCGTAGCAGCTGCGATACTGATGTACCACGGGATATCATAGATCCTTCGCTGCGCTCAGGATGACGAATATGATATGATGACAAAGTACGGTATGATGACAAATACGGTATGATGACAAAGCATGATAACCAATTGTCATTCTGAGGACGGAGTCCGAAGAATCTTTAAACATAAAGTGTATAAGGAACAGAGTATGAGAGTGATAATAGGCCTGGGGAATCCGGGCATGAAATACGCCGGAACAAGGCATAACATAGGCTTTGATACGGTAACCGCTTTGGCGGATAAGTACAACATAAAACTAAAAGATAAGAAGTTTAACGGCCTCATAGGAGAGGGCTTTATCGAAGGCGAAAAAGTCATGCTGGTCCAGCCGCAGACATTTATGAACCTTTCGGGGGAATGCGTTGGTCTGATCGCAGGATTCTATAAGCTCGAACCGGAGAATATAATAGTCATATGTGATGACATAAACCTTGATACCGGAAGGCTCCGTATAAGAGCAAAGGGGAGCGCAGGAGGACATAACGGACTGAAGAACATTATAGCTCATCTGGGTACCGAAGCTTTCCCGAGGATAAGGATAGGCGTAGGCGAAAAGACAGAAGGCTGGGACCTGGCGGATTATGTGCTGGCAAGGTTTTCAAAAGATGACGAGCCTGTAATGCGTGATGCTATAAAAAATGCGGTAGGAGCGGTTGAGACTTGGATATCCGATGATATCGGTACTGCCATGAACCATTATAATATTAATCCTAATCCCAAACCTAAGAAAGAGAAAGCGTCCAAGGCATCAGATACTCCCCAAGTTACTGAAGCCTCTGACACGTCAAAGGCTGCCGAAGCCCAGGACATTCTTCAGGCTGCTGAAACTAAGTATACTTCCGAAGTTACCGAAACTCCCGTGGTTTGTCATCCTGAGGAAGGATCTTAAAGATTCTTCGCTTCGCTCAGAATGACAATTAATACTCAGAATGACAATTAATACTCAGAAAGACTAATATTGTACGATAACTTCGATATAAATATAATAAAAGATTTACACGACTATAAATGAATGCACTTATATCCCCTTTAAGTGAATATACCGTCATAGAAGACATAAAGACGGCGCTAAGTAAAGGCAGGACTCCCATCAGGGTCACCGGCTGTATAGGTTCTGAAAAATGCAACCTGATAGCTGCAGTAACCGAAAACAAGAGCCCTGTCCGGCTTATTATTGCCGAAAACGACTTAAGAGCCAAAGAACTTATGGCGGATTTCATGCTATATGATAAGAACACATACTTTTATCCCGCCAAGGATATTCTGTTTTACAGTGCGGATGTAAGGGGAAATACCCTGCAGTGTGAGCGTCTGGCTCTTATCAAAAAGATCATAGACGGGGAAAGTCTTACTGTAGTTACCAGCATAGCGGCAGGTGTAGACAGGCTGCCCCCTATGGAGAGACTTAAAAACCAGATCATCCATATAGATATGGATACCACTTTGGAGCCCGAGGTGCTGGCAGAAAAGCTGATAACTATCGGATACTCCAGGGAAGGAATAGCTGACATGCCCGGGCAGTTCGCAGTGCGCGGCGGTATTGTGGATGTATTCCCTGTACAGGACGAGGTTCCGGTACGTATTGAGTTCTGGGGAGATGCCATAGATTCCATAAGAAGCTATGATGCTGCCAGCCAGCGAAGCATAGCAAATACGGATTCCTGCACCATATTCCCGGCTCAGGAGATCACCATCTCTAAGGCTGAACAGGAAAAAGGCTTAAAGCTTATAGAAAAGGACGCAAAAAAGCAGGAAAAAAGCCTGCAGGCTGCGGGAGATGAAAGTGCAGTCACCAATTTAAAACGTACTCTAAGGGAGCTTAAGGAGAACCTTGAGTATTTCAGCGGCAAGGTTGGTCTGGACAGCTATGTCAATTACTTTCTTGAAGATACGGTATCGTTTTTTGATTATTTTGATCCGGAAAAAACAACAGTTTTTATAGATGAACCGAAGATGGTTTCGGAGACGCTTGATGCGTTAGAGTATGAATTTGATGAGAGCATGAAGGGAAGGCTCATCAGAGGATATATCTTCCCTAAGCAGACGGAAGCAGTATTTAAGTCGACCAAAGTTTTTTCAGTGCTTAAAGGCATGAAGGTTTTGATGCTTTCTACCATGGATTACCGTTTTACGCCAATGCAGGCCGCATCGGCTTTCGAGCTTTCGGTATCTGCTACGGCTTCTTACAACGGTAACTTTGACATGCTCATTTCGGACTTAAATAAGTGGCGGAAAAGGAAATACAGAGTTATCCTTGTGGCAGCGTCTAAGTCCAGAGGAGTGCGACTGGCTGAAGACTTAAGGGATAACGGGCTTTCAGCTTTCTACAGTGCTGATTTTGACAGGGCGCCGCAGGAAGGTGAGGTAGTAGTACTTTCAGGACACTTAAGCCGCGGCTTCGAATATCCGCTTATCCGCTTTGCCTTTGTATGCGAAACGGACATTTTCGGAGTGCAGAAGGCAACAAAAAAGAAGAAGATATACGGAAATGCCGGCCCTAGGATCGAGAGCTTTGCGGAGCTTAACGAAGGGGACTATGTGGTCCATGAAAGCTATGGTGTGGGAATATACCGCGGCATAGAACAGATGGAAATGAACGGCATTTTCAAGGACTATATAAAGGTGGAATATAACGGAGGCGGTACGCTGTACGTTTTGGCTTCCGCCATGGGTCAGCTGCAGAAATACGCAGGCTCCGACACCGGAAAGCCCCCGAAGCTTAATCGCCTTGACACCGGAGAATGGAAAAAGACCAAAGCAAGGGTTCAGAGTGCGGTAAAGGATATAGCAGCTGAACTTATCAGGCTTTATGCCATAAGGGAAGCGAGCAGTGGGCATTCCTTCGGCAGGGACACCGTATGGCAGACGGAGTTTGAAGAGCTTTTCCCGTTTGAGGAGACGGAGGACCAGTTAAAAGCAATAGAAGAGACCAAGAAGGACATGGAAAGCACCAAGATCATGGACCGTCTGATATGCGGAGACGTAGGCTTCGGAAAGACAGAGATAGCCATAAGAGCCGCATTTAAGGCAGTTCAGGACGGAAAACAGGTGGCTATCCTTGTGCCCACTACTATACTCGCCCAGCAGCATTACAACACCTTCACACAGCGTATGGGCGGATACCCCGTAAATATCGGAATGCTCTCGCGTTTCAAGACCCCTTCCGAGCAGAAGAAGATCATAGAGAAGGTGAAAAACGGTCTGATGGACATAGTGATAGGTACCCACAGACTGCTTTCAAAAGATATTTCATTTAAGAATCTCGGACTTCTGGTAGTGGACGAGGAGCAGCGCTTCGGAGTGTCACACAAGGAAAAGATCAAGCAGATGAAGGGAAATGTGGACGTATTGACACTTACGGCCACACCTATCCCCAGGACTCTGCATATGAGCCTGGCAGGTATCAGGGACATGAGCGTGCTCGATGAGGCACCCGTGGACAGGCTGCCGATCCAGACCTTTGTGCTCGAGTACAATGAAGAAGTGGTGCGTGAAGCCATAAACAGGGAGCTTTCACGCGGCGGTCAGGTTTATTATGTACATAACCGCATAGCCGGCATAGAGGATGTGGCGGCATCTTTACAAAAGCTTCTCCCTAATGCCAATATCGTATATGCACACGGCAGGATGAACGAAAGAGAGCTTGAGGATATCATGTTCTCGTTTGTAAACGGCGATATAGATGTGCTGGTATCTACCACCATCATAGAAACGGGACTTGACATATCGAATGTAAATACTATCATCATAGATGAGGCTGACAGGTTCGGTCTGGCCCAGCTGTACCAGTTAAGAGGCAGGGTAGGACGTTCTAACAGAACAGCCTACGCGTTTATGATGTATAAGAGGGATAAGATCCTTAAAGAAGAGGCCGAAAAAAGGCTTGAAGCCATCAAGGAGTTTACCGAGCTCGGAAGCGGCATCAAGATCGCCATGCGTGACCTTGAGATAAGAGGTGCCGGCAACCTCTTGGGTGCCGAGCAGAGCGGACATATGGAGGCGGTAGGTTACGAGCTTTACTGCAAGATGCTGAACCAGGCTATAAAGAACCTTAAACCGGGCGAGCTTGAAATGGACTATTACCAGACTACCATAGATCTGGAAATGGATGCATTTATACCTTCGGCTTATATCAAAAACGAGCTTCAGAAGCTTGACATGTATAAGCGCATAGCCTCGGTGGATACATATGATATGATGATCGACCTTGAAGAAGAGCTTACGGACAGATACGGTGAGCCTCCGGCTCCTGTCATCAATCTGTTAAACATAGCCCTGACCAAGGCGGAAGCACATGACGCATTTGTGACCGGTATATCCCAAAAGGGCTGTGTGGTAAAACTTGAAATGTATGAAAAAGCATTGCTGGATGTAGCACAGCTTCCGGATCTTATAAAGAAATATGAAGGGGCATTTAAGATGTACCCGGGAAAAGTTCCGAAGTTTGATTATATACTTACGCCGGAACGCGGGAAAAAGAACTTCTCTTTCAAACCGGAAGAGATAATAAAACAGCTGAGAGCCCTTTTTGCAGATATGAAGGCTATCAGGCTAAAGACCGATGAGACAAAGCCGAACACGAGCAAAACTGAAACAGGATTATCCTTCAGCGAAGCTGACTGATGAGGTGTCGGTAGTGACCATGAGAGTTTATGACTTTCAAGTGAGAGTTAGTAAAAAACAACATGAGAAACCAATATGAGAACAAAATGTAAGCAGACAATTGTATATTTTCTGTTCCTGATACTTACTTTTATGACGGTATCCTGCGGAAGAAATGAGGAAAAAGGGGCAGAAAAGACGGAATTCCGTGAGGACGCGGTATTTGCCGTAAACGGCATACAGGTAACCCTTCCGGAATGGAATCTCTATGCCCTGCCGATACTTGATGAGACCGATAATCTGTACGGAAAGGATATCTGGAGTTATAAGATGAACACCGAAGGTAAGCTTTTCGGGGAGGCTCTGCAGGAATATATCCGTGACAAGATAGTAAACATCAAGGTAGTGGCATCAAAGGCTGAGGGACTCGGAATATCGTTATCCGGAGATGACAGGACCGAGATAAGCATAGCTGCCGGAGAATACATGGAAAGGCTTGATGAGGAGCAGCAAAAGAAATACAACATCACAAAGGATCTGGTGGAAAAGGTATATGCAGATAACCTGCTAGCTACGAAGGTATATGAGTATCTTACTTTGAATGTCGATACAACAACGGATGAAAAAGATGTAAGAAATATGGTACTCCGTTATATCATGCTTCCAAAGACTTATGAAAACAAATCCGGAGACGAGGTATTTTACAGTGATGACGAGATAGCGGCAAGAAAAGCCGTCATGGAGTCGATAAAGTCGGCGACGGAGAAAAATCCCAAAGCTACATTAAAGGATTTTGAAAGCGATGATATAGTGGTAACGGATCTTATCATCGACTATAAAGGTTTAACGGAACGTCTGCCCGAGGACATGGCAGGTATAGTATTCTGGCTTCGTGAGAATGAGATAAGCCGTATACTTGAAAGTGATGAAGCCTTTTTCATATTTGAATGTGTAAAGCTTTCGGATGAAGACAGAACAAAAGCTGCCCGCATCAAAGTGATAGAACAACGCGAGCAGCAAGTGTTTGAAGAAGCTTATCTGGAATGGAAAAAGGATGTTGAAGTTGAAAACAACGATCCTGTATGGAAAGGTATCACCGACAGTTTCAACGTTTATTCCGAAGGATAACCGTTTATCATGATGATATCCACGTTTTCCTCTTCATAATCATCAAGTACATTAAAGAATTCGCAGTACGGATTAACTACATCCTTCATATAATTCTTTTTGATTGCCGAAGCATATGAGCTGTCAAGCTTATTGTATATCGGCGAATATTCTTTACCGTAACCGGTGTTGCGCCAGTGATAAAACCCCACTGGCGTATTTATATTTTCAAACCTGTTTTCCGTGATGGTAGGATTGACGGTCCCGTTGATTATAATGGTATAGGTATCCGGATCAGGGGTCTCGGTGCCTATAAACGTATTATCGCGTATCACGGGTTTGTCCCAGTTCATGCATCTTATGGCATAATTGGAAGGATCTATAAAAGTGTTTCTTAAGATATTTACATTCTGATGCTGGCTTCCCTCGGAATATTTATGTGTACCGATACCGCATTCTATTTTGTAGAAAAGGTTGTCGGTGATGTAGATATCCTTATTGGGAGTCTTGTCATAGCTGGTCCATAATTGATGAAAACCGCCTGTCACTTTGTCGGGAGTATCAAGGTTGATGGCTTCCTTACGTGAGGTAACCGACTCATACGAACCGTAAAAATAATTGTTTTTAACGGTTACATTATAGGAAGCATCAAGCTCTATAAAGTGATAGGTATTCATATTCAAAAAGGAAATACCCGATATGGTTAAGTTGCTGCAGTGGGCAGATACAATACCCTGACACTGTATGTGGTTAAGATCTATATAGGCTTTCCCTTCTCCTAATATCTGAATATCATGTTCACCGTTATACCCTTTAAAAATACCTTCCTTTGCTGCGTTTGTATAGGAAACGGTCTGGAAGAGGGATGCCGTAGCGGTCAGGCTTTTTGTACCGGTATCATCTGTTTTCTTTATATGTGCCCCGTCCTCTAAATAGATGGTAGTATTGGAGGGGATACAGAGAGAGTTGGTAACGGTATAAGTGCCCTTTTGCAGTACCAGTACTCCTCCCTTTAAAGTATTAAGCCTTTCCAGATAAGAGCGGAGCAGATAATATCCTTTTGTCTTATCGTTATAGGTACCGTATTTTACATAGTTTGAATTATACGGCAAAGAATCGGGAGAGATGATAAACAGTTCTCCTTCGCCCGGATATATCTTAATGTCGGTACTGAAGGTGTCCTCGCCGCATACTGCAGTCAGGGTGACGGTGCCGGGCTTTATGGTCGTAAGTTTGCATTCTTCTGCGGATAAGGCCTCTATCTCTGCATAACCTTTTCCTTCAAGCGTCCAGGATATGGGTGTTGTATGACCGTATCTTTTAAGCTTGAAAGTAAAGGAACTGTTTTGGGTCATGGCCTCAGTGGCTGCCATAAGCTTGGTGCAGGGCTCTTTGACCGTGACCTTCATGGAACAGGTGGTGGTTTTGCCGTTTTCGGTGATATCGGCATATACTTTGGTCTTGCCTTTTGATACCGGGAATATCTCGCCTTCGGGCGTTATAAATACTATACTTTCGTTACCGCTTCGGTAGGATATCTCAACTTCTTCGCCTGTACCGAGTATGTCACACAGGTAGCTGTCCCAGCCCATATAAAGCGTAAGGGAAGAGACATCGAACGAATAAGTACTTTTGCTTTTTGCCTTTGAAGCGACGGACGGGAAGAAAAAGACGGTTATGATAACAGTCAAAAAAAGAAACAGCGCATTTGTTTTCTTAACGTTCATTTCCGCTCCTTTCTGCAGTATTCTCCGTCAGACATATGTTTAAGTGACGTTTAAATAGAAAACAGGGACAGCCGCCTGTCCCTGTTAAAAAGTCAAATATCATTTGTGGTCGTAAGGGAATACGGTCTTTATTGTACCGTCCTCATTGTAGAAGATCTCGGTGAACTTAACGTTTCTTCTGTGGTTGATACCCTTTGATATCTCGCAGTCATGGTAGAAAAGATACCATTTTCCATGATACTCGATGATCGAGTGATGTGTGGTCCAGCCGATTACCGGCTCCATAAGTCTGCCGCGGTATGTGAAAGGACCCTCGGGACTTGTACCTGTAGCATATACAAGGTAATGTGTGGTACCTGTGGAGTATGACAGATAGTAAAGTCCGTTATACTTGTGCATCCAGGGACCCTCGAAGTAACGTCTGTCTTCATCGCCTGCCTTTATGGGCTCGCCGTTTTCATCAAGTATCTGCACCATCTTAGGAGTAGCCTTGAAGGTCTTCATATCTTCGTTCAGCTCTGCGAAGAACGGTCCGAGTGCGGGAGCATCTGCAGGAATCTCAGCGGGATTCTCAACATATGAGCCTGTCATCCATTTCTCAAGCTGGCCGCCCCAGAGACCGCCGTTGTAGCAATAATAATGGCCGTTCTCTTCGAATACTGCGGGGTCGATACTCATACTTCCGGGGATATAATTATCCTCAGCCTTGAAAGGACCTACGGGGCTGTCGGAAACTGCAACACCTAAACGGAACACTCCCTGCTGGTCCCTTGCGGGGAAGTAAAGATAATACTTTCCATCCTTAAATGCTACATCGGGTGCCCACATCTGCTTGCTTACCCACGGGATATCTCTCATATGAAGTGCTTCGCCGTTATCGATGCAGGGTGTAGCCTCGTCAAGGTTATCCATGGAAAGGATGTGGTAATCCTCCATAGCATATTCGATACCCTCATCATCATCGGCTCCGTCATGAGGAAGGTCATGTGAAGAGTAGATATAGATCTTGTCGTTAAATACATGTGCAGAAGGATCTGCTGTAAAGATATTGGTTACTAATGCTTCTCTTTGTTTAGCCATTTATAATTCTCCTTTTATTATGTTTTTCACATTATATCATATTAACTCGAATGATTTAAAACTGCAGTTTCCGCCGCCGCTGTATGTGAAATACAGAGCATTAACTCCATCAGGGATAGCTATGTCAGCTTCATGTGCCTCCCAGAAGTTGGAGCTGATAAGATCGATGGTGCCGAGCACCTCGCCGTCCCATTTTGTCTTTACTTCAAATACTCCGTGAGAGTATCCTCTTGTGGTCACTCTTACTTTTGTGATACCCTTGAAGTCAAAATACTTAAAGCCGATGGTATCGCCGTTCTTTACATTGTATACATAGCCGAGCTCTTCGTCGCCGTCGCGTCCGTCCATGATGATCTTTGCGGGATTGGAATATCCTCCGAACGGTGAGCCTTTTACTTCTTTATTGAAAAGGTTGCAGCAGATGTATGTGGCATACTCGCCCTTCCCCTCCAAAGGTCCGCCGTTAAGTCCGCACGAGGTCATCTCAACCTGCTTTATAGAGCCGTCAGCCTCAAACTTTATCTTTTCCGCACAGCCCTGACGAGAGAACCAGGTGCCGTTGGTCTGTCTGTGATAGAAGATATACCAGTCATCACCTATCCGGACTATACTTCCGTGATCGTTACCCGGAGTACCTGCCACCATATCGGCGGGCTTGTAGCTGTCTATGCCTAAGTCACAGTTGCTTACGATAACCCCGCCATACTTAAAATCCTTATCAGGATACTTTGAAGTAGCATAGCAAAGCTCGTGCATAACCTGTGAAGAATAAATATAATAATATGTATCTCCGCGCTTTCTGATGGATGATGCCTCGAAGAAAGCATGTCCCTCGAAGCCCGTGCCCTCGCTGTACATGCAGCCGGGAACCACTCTTACGGGATCTTTGATGATGGTGAGCATATCAGTATCAAGAACTGTACAGAATGCACCTGTCCTGGACTTATCTCCCATACCGCAGAAACCGGTATAAAGATATGTTTTTCCGTCTTCTGTGATAACACCGGGATCAAACTGGGGCTCATCGCCTTCTCTTTCACCTAAACGTGTGCCGTCAGCATAATGAACATGTCCGTAGAATTCGTACTTTCCTGCGGGAGTATCACATACTGCCACAGATACGATCGGAACCTTATCAAGACAGTAATACATATAGTATCTGCCATCGGGACCTATAGTAACATCGGGAGCATAAAGAACCATCCTTCCGTCATTTGCGGGGTCTGCCAGTCTGGGATAGGTGATGCCTTCGTACCTCCAGTTACCAAGATCATCAACCGGTGCCGACCAGCCTACGTAATCACCGAGGCAGAATGCCTGTCCGTTATACAGATCATGCGATCCGTATACGTACACTCTCCCGTCAAATACGTAAGGCTCACCGTCGGGAACGTATTCCCATGAAGGCAGATAAGGATTAAATGCCTGTTTTTTCATTGTAAACCTCCAAATTTCCACTTTTGTCCATATGGACGCG
>JAIKXA010000180.1 GCA_024684355.1 Lachnospiraceae bacterium | reverse complement strand
AGAGGCGGTAACAGGGAAAAACGACGATCCGGCGACAGATATAACAGATGTTCCCACAGGGACTGACATCGGTGTAAAGCAGGCAAAATTAGATCTTGGTGATCTGGATCTTTCCAAAGAACTTTCAATACTTGATCTTTTAGATGCAAGTAAGATCCTTGACAGCGATACAACAAAATTCTTTTATACGGGAAAAAGTTCCGATTCGATCATAATATGCTGTGACCGTTATGAAAATGACTATCTGATCCAAAGGGATGCGGTTAAATGGTTTAAACTTTTTCTGACCTATTTCCCTAACCTTAAACAGGTGGTAAAGGATGAAGCTATAGCATATATGGATGCAAAGGACAGACCGTCATTAACCGTATCCTCCGGTACAGTTCCCAGATATGCTTTATCTATGCAGGATAATCTTGTCATTCTGGCTTATGCATCAGAGCCGGATACGGAACCTTCGGAAACGCTGTACTTTAAGTATACAGATAACGATTTTGTACCTGATTACGGAGATATCCGCAGGATATTCTTCCAGGAAAAGCAATATGAAACCTATGTCCGTGAATGTGAATATACAGCACGTATTACGGAACCGGGCGTATATCCTTCAAATACTGGATATCTGATAGACCTTGACGGAGACGGGGTTGATGAAAAGCTTTATGTGGCGTACTGTGGTCTGGGGGCTTGGGCTGAGCCTGCAAAATCCTGGATTGAAAACGCAAATACATCGCGAGGTTATAATGGTTCGTACTCCGGATATACATCAAACGCATTGATCTATGTAAACGGAGAATTAAAAAACACATATTATGTGGGGACTCCCGAAGTAATAAACTGCTTTGCGGTAACGGATATTGACCGTACGGACAAAAAATTTGAGATACTGATCGATCAGACTGATAATGTAGTCGATAATTATCGGATGTATGTCTATAATAAAGGAAAACTTATCAAATATGAGTTTACATGGGGATTCAGATACCGGCTTTCCGTAAATGAAGAGGTTGCTTCATACATACGTACACAAATACCCGGAGACGGATATATCTATGCGACAAAAAGGCTGCACATACTTGACGGACAATTCTGGGATGACTGTGTATGGAAGCTTGAAGAGGATGGCTCCATATCGGAGATAACAGATATGTTTTATCCGTGGGAAACAATGAAAAAATATAATTGTGCTGATGATGAGCATAAACTCAAGATGGAATACCCTGTAATAGCTTATAAGGAAATGAATTGTGAATCAGAACGTGTACGTATAGAGCCCGGTTTAGTAATACCGGATATGACGGATGGTTGTTTATGGCTGCATATCATATCGGAAGACGGAAGTGCCGCAGGATGGATCTGCATAGACGAAGGCCTTGAAGATTATATAGTGGACTATTATAATATCATAAGGCCGGAGGGTGTTTATAAGGATGAGGACTTACTGTTTTCTAATTTGGCTCATGCTAATTGATATGCGGTGACACAAAACCGGCTGATAAAAATCTGCATATAAATGAAAGCTGCTTGATCCATAAAGGTCGGGCAGCTTTTAATTTTTCATTTTTAAGTTTAATTTAATCATTTTAACGGAAATGATAAAATTAACGTTGACAATGATATAATTAGATGGTATTATTTATGTGTATTATTATATGTTTTTAGTAATAAATATGAATGATGAGGAGCACTATGAGGGCATTTGATTATATCCATATATGGGAAAGGCTTCTTACACCGGATATAGTGGCATTGCTTACACAGATACATGAGTTTAAGGGAGAACAGAATTTGTTTATAGAGACAAAGTCGGATCTTCTTACGCAGCTTGTAGAGATCGCCAAGATACAGAGTACGGAAGCGTCAAATAAAATAGAAGGTATATCTACCTCAGATGAGAGATTAAAAGCTCTTGTGAAAGATAAGACCACTCCAAAGACCAGAAATGAACAGGAGATAGCCGGATACAGAGACGTGCTTAATACCATACATGAAAGCCACGATCATATACCGGTGAGACCCAATATAATACTTCAGCTGCATAGAGATATGTATAAGTTCGAAGGATATGACGTGGGCGGTAAGTATAAATCAGCAGACAATATCATTCAGGAAGAAGATGCACAAGGGAATACATATGTGAGGTTTAGACCGATAGCAGCATGGGAAACACCTGATGCTGTGCAGAGGCTGTGTGATGCATATGACAGTGCTGCAGGGTCGGGGATCATAGATGATCTTTTGCTGATGCCGATGTTTATATTGGACTTTTTGTGTATACATCCGTTTAATGACGGGAACGGAAGGATGAGCAGGCTTTTGACACTCCTTTTGTTATACAGGGCGGGGTATATCGTTGGAAAGTACATAAGTATAGAGCATCTTATAGAAAAGACAAAAGATTCATATTATGAGGCACTACAGGACAGTTCATCCGGCTGGCATGAAGGGAAAAATGATTATATACCGTTTGTAAAATATATGTTGGGTGTAGTGGCAGCGGCTTACAGAGATTTCTCTATGCGGGTAGAAACGTTGGCGGTAAGTGGAAAGACTAAACCTGAACGTATAGAGAAACTTATCCAAAATACTTACGGCGAGATAACTAAAACAGAGATAATGGGCAAGTGTCCGGATATAAGCCAGGTTACCGTACAGAGGACACTGGCTGACCTTGTTGAAAAAGGGGATATCATAAAGATAGGCGGCGGCAGATATACAAAATATACTTGGAACTGGGACAAAGGAGATAATTAAAGATGACCGGAGAACTTCGTAATAAAATAGACAGCTTATGGGAAATATTCTGGACGGGAGGCATAACAAACCCTCTTGATGTGGTAGAGCAGATGACGTACCTCATGTTCATAAAAGACCTGGATGACACGGATAATCTGCGTGCTAAAGAATCTGCTATGCTGGGACTTCCATATAAGAGCATATTTGCTGATCAAGTACGTATTGGTGACCGCAGTGTGGAAGGTAACCAGCTTAAGTGGTCCACCTTCCATGACTTCCCTGCACAGAGGATGTATACGGTAGTGCAGGAATGGGTATTCCCTTTTATCAAAAACCTGCATGGTGACAAAAACAGCGCCTACAGTAAGTACATGGATGACGCTATATTTAAGATAAATACACCGCTCATGCTGTCAAAGATAGTGGATGCGTTGGATGAGATATACTCTATGATAGAAGAGCTGCATCAGACAGATGCCAGAGGAGACGTATACGAGTACCTGCTCTCCAAGATATCCCAGTCAGGTGTAAACGGACAGTTTCGTACACCGAGGCACATCATCCGAATGATGGTAGAGATGATGGATCCTAAGCCTACGGATACCATATGTGACCCTGCCTGCGGTACTTCAGGATTCCTGGTTACGAGTGGAGAGTATCTTAAGGAAAAATACAAGAAAGAAGTACTCTTAGACCGTCAGAACAGGAACCACTTCATGAATGAGATGTTCCATGGATATGATACAGACAGGACCATGCTGCGTATAGGTGCCATGAACATGATGACACATGGTGTGGATAATCCTTTTATAGAGTACAGGGACAGTCTGTCAGATCAGAATCCGGATAAAGAGATGTATTCACTGATATTAGCCAATCCGCCTTTTAAGGGCAGCCTTGATGCAGACATAGTATCCGTGGATTTACAGAAGATATGCAAGACAAAGAAGACAGAGCTTTTATTCCTTGCGCTTTTTGTCAGAATGTTAAAAACAGGCGGCAGATGCGCATGTATAGTACCGGACGGAGTGTTGTTCGGTTCATCCAATGCGCATAAGGCTATAAGGGAAGAGATAGTGGAGCACCAGAGATTGGAAGCAGTCATCTCCATGCCCTCAGGAGTATTCAAGCCCTATGCCGGAGTATCCACCGGAATACTTATATTCACCAAGACCGGTCATGGCGGTACCGATAACGTGTGGTTCTATGATATGACTGCTGACGGCCTGAGCCTGGACGATAAGAGGTCTCCTGTAGCAGACAATGATATCCCCGATATCATCAGCAGATTTAAAAACTTAGTGGCGGAAAAGGACAGAAAACGTACCGATAAATCCTTCATGGTACCTAAGCAGGAGATAGTGGACAACGGATACGACCTCTCTATCAACAAGTATAAGCAGGTAGAATACGTAGCCGTAAAATATCCGCCTACATCAGAGATAATGGCAGAACTCAAGGAATTAGAGCAGCAGATAGCTGTGGAGATGGGCGAATTAGAGAGGTTACTTCAAAATGAATGAAATCACAAAAAATGATTGGAAACTTTTTCAGCAAAAACTTCCGGTATGGCAGGAAAACTATATGGAAAAGCTCACAAAGAAATATATAAAACTTTTACAGAAAGACTGTGATGCTTACGAACGCTTCTAGGCATTGGATGAACAGATGAAGAAGGATAAAAGAAGTCCGGGAGTAAGACTTACATATGAAAAAAGTGATACTATTTTCAATATTGTAAAAATGATCAAGCAAAAGGTGATAGGACTGGATGATATTGCAGAATTCAGTGATGGACTTAAAGAAAGTGTACAGTATATGCTAAACATATAAGTCGAAAGTTTATTAAATTGAGATTTGTAGGGATGATGAGGAGTTAACCAAATAGAATTCCATACACTACAAAAGAAATGCAGGAGAGAATATTATGGAGCAGAATAAAGTTCAATTATTTGAAAATCAGCCTATTCGTACAGCATGGGATGAGGAAAATGAAGAATGGTATTTTTCCATTGTTGATGTTGTCGGTGTATTAACGGAACAACCCGACACAGATGGAGCCAGAAATTATTGGAAAGTTACGAAAAATCGACTTAAAAAAGAAGGTAGTCAACTGGTTACAAATTGTAACCAGTTGAAAATGCTCTCTCAAGATGGGAAAAGACGTAATACGGATGTTGCTAATACAGAACAATTATTACGCATAATTCAATCTATTCCTTCAAAAAAGGCGGAGCCTTTTAAGGTATGGTTAGCACAAGTTGGGCGTGAGAGGATAGAAGAAACTATTGATCCGGAACTCTCTATAGAACGTGCTTTAGAAACATATGCCAGATTGGGGTATCCGGAGGATTGGATTAACCAGAGACTTCAGACTATTCGAGCCAGAAAAGAGCTTACAGATCAGTGGAAAGCACATGGAGTAGAAGAAGGAAAAGAATATGCGATTCTTACAGACGAGGTGACAAGAGCTTGGTCGGGAATGAGTACACGACAGTATAAAAATCTGAAAGGTCTGAAAAAAGAAAACCTTCGCGACAATATGAGTACGCTTGAACTGGCATTGAATATGCTTGCGGAAGCAACAACAACAGAACTGACGAAGGTACAGAATCCGCAAGGGCTGAAAGAAAATCAGAAGGTTGCAAAAGAAGGCGGCTCTGTTGCAGGAAATGCAAGGAAGGATATTGAAGGACGAACAGGGCGACCGGTTATTACATCTCAGAATGCGAAGGAACTGAATGGTGTTGTGACAGATTTGATTGAGGGCGTGGCTGGTATGGAAGATTATTGAGATTTGTGGGGATGAAAATGAAATATAAACTTGGTGAAATATGTGAAATTGTTTCTGGAAGCACACCTAAAACTAATATTGATGAATATTGGGATGGAACTCTTAAGTGGATTACACCAGCGGAGATTGCAGATGACTCGTATATCATTGAGGATAGCGTAAGGAAGATTACTGAGCTTGGAGTTAAAAAGACAGGACTTACTTCTTTCCCTACTGGCACAGTAATATTATCTTCAAGGGCACCTATTGGAAAGGTTGCAATTGCTGGATGTGAAATGTATTGCAATCAAGGGTTTAAAAATCTTATTTGCTCTGATAAGATAAACAATAGGTATTTATACTGGTTTCTTAAAGGAAATACACGATACTTAAATTCACTGGGACGAGGAGCTACATTTAAGGAGATTTCTAAAGGAATTATAAGTGAGATAGTGATTAATGTCCCTGATATAATAAGTCAGGAGAAAGCGGCAAACAATCTGGAAAGAATTAGTCAAATTATTAAGCTTCGTAAAAGGGAATTAGAAGTGCTCGATGTACTTATCAAAGCCCGATTTGTCGAGCTCTTTGGAGATCCTGTAAATAACTCTAAATCTTTCATTAAGGAAGAATTGGGTAGTGTATGTACGAAGA
>JAIKXA010000178.1 GCA_024684355.1 Lachnospiraceae bacterium | reverse complement strand
TACCATAGGATCATCTTCTTTACCATAGCACAAATGTAAATTGTAAAACTTTAGAAGTTAAAAAGCAGGGGACTTTTTACAAATCCCCTGCTTCTTATGATAAGTGCAACATTATATTTCCTGTTACTGCCTGTATGCCCTGCTTACTTCATTTCTGTCCTTCATCCCGGTCTTCTTTAATATATTGGATACGTGGAAGCGCACGGTATTTTCCGAAAGCTGAAGTGTCTCGGCGATCTCGCCGTTTGAGCGGCCCTCCGACAGGAACATGGCTATCTCCTCTTCACGGCGTGTCAGTCCGTACATCCCGGCAAATGCCGCACGACGTTCTTCGGCACTGAGCTCCCTCGGTACCTCAGTCGAAGTCTCTGAAGGAGTATATTGTTCCTTCACCATCAGGAAAAACAGTATTACAAGCGGTATAAAGAGTACGCTTACAATGATCACCGATACAAGTTCGTCACAGCCGGTCTCAATGATCGCCAGAACAGCGACAGCCTCACAGATACGGGACACGGCAAGTCCTAATGGTGCCAGCCGCAGTCTTCTGCTCTCCGCTGCCAAGGTCATGAATGACGCCGCACGGTATACGGCAAAAAATCCCAGTATCACATAGGACAAACCGATGACCAATGTTACCAGTCCTCTTTCCTGATATATCATGATCAGCACGATAGGATATATCAGGCTTACTATGGTACAGACTCCTCCGATCAGACGGTTTTTGTCAAAGATCAGACCTGCCGCGATCAACCCTACCGCATAAAAGCTACGCTGTGCCAGAAGATCCAGCTTAAGGCAATATTCAACATACAGATTATTATTGGTCCCGATACTGGATATGGGAGCCATTATCGCTATGACTATACACAAAAGTATCAGGATCTTCCTGCCCTTTGCCGCGTCAAGTAACAATTCCGGTTTCGAGGATGCCGTATCTGTCCCGTCCGTCTCCTCTTCCTGTTCTATTATAAACGCATCCTTATACATAAGTATGAATACCACGATAAGGGAAATAAGCACACTGTCAACAAAAATAATACGATAGGAGGTCATGACACCTCCGTTGATTGCGGAGATCAGCCACGTTCCAAAAGCACCGACCGCATAAGCGAGACCATAGCACAGTCCCAGATGGGATACAGGTACGTGTGCTGCTGCCAGTGTAAAAGTAAAGCCTGTATGAAGACCGATTATGATATTCAATATAATGATCATAAACATTAAAAGTACTCCGTCAGGTACCAAAATGGAAAGAATGATAACGGGTACTTCAGTCAAAAACAATACTACCTGGAATCCCCTGTGTGCGGACAGATGTCTGCGGATTTTGTACAGAAACATGAACAGTACCAGTCCCACACCCTGTGCCAGGTACGCCCAACCGGTTGAAACAGCACTGATCGTTTTGGAGCTGAAAAAATCATACATTAAATAAAGCTGTGAAAAAAATAACAGCGAATCCAAAAGATATACCGCCGCTATAATTGCACAACAGATCCAAAAATTCCTGTTTTTGAAAATAAAAGCCTTCATCATACCTCCAAATATCAAAACCAGTCTGTTTACTATCCAAATATATCACAAAACCTACCCCCCTGCAACCGGATTAGTACCCAAAACCCAAAACCCATCCTAAATCAAACACCCCGGAAATTGAAACTGTATATATCCTAACTAAGCTTTTTATGGTAATCTGTCGAAATACTTTTTAGATTCATTAAAAAGGGGGGATATGCGCAAAAACAAATGTTCGGGCGACACAACCCGGAACATTTTGTAACAACTGAAATCGATTCCAATTTAAATGTCATTGCAGCTTCAGGCCGGAATCGAGAAAAATAAAACAAAGGTGAAAGGAGATTTTTATGAGGAAAAAAACAGGAAAGGAAACAACCGGCATATTTATTAAAAAATTCTGGATTGCACTGCTCGTCTTTGCGCTGGTCATTTCGAACCTGAATGGTAATATGATCCGGGTTCGTGCAGAGGATACAGCGGAGATCTGGAAAATCTATGCAAATGTTTCCAACGATGAACCTACCGATATGGAGCTTGTTACGGGTTCCGAATCCGTAGAGGGTAAAGAATTAATAGCTAAATTTATAACCAACGGCACTTACACACTGACTGAAGAAGATAAAGACAAGACCTTGATCGCCGATAACGCCGAACTAACGGCAAGCAATTTTGATGTCAACGATCTTCTGATGTCCGGCTTCAGCAGTCTTATATATCCTGATTATTTCTTATCCTCAACCGCAAAAAGATTCAGATCATACGCTGCATCAGGAGCTGCTATAACATTAGAGGGAGTGCAAGCCCACTACGATACAGAAAATATAGACACTCCTTATTATATGGGTCCTGATCCCGAAAATCCGGAAAACTGGATCTGGGGTACATCCTACGACTTTACCGTAACCGGTAATATGACGATCGCAGGCTTTTTAGAGCAGGATCCCGAAAATCCGGAGAACGAATGGATCAGTCCTAATTGGATAGGTTATAATGACACCGTTGTCACCTCAACCGGTAATATCAGTATCGAAGAAGGCGGACATCTTATTATAGAAGGTTCACTATTAGTAGAAGATGGCGGCAAGATCACAGGTTCCGGAGACGACCATTATTTACGTGTATGCGGCGGCGCCACAGTAACAGGACTTAAACTTTACGCCGAAACACCCGACAATGATGTTTCAGAAATCTTCTCAACCCCCGATCACGGCGAATATGAATTCAGATATGACAGTGAAACCGGTAAATGGATATGTCCTTTTGACCCTGCATGGCCCGTATTCTATTTTAATGTCGGCGGGCTCCGTTTTTCGGAAAACGAAAATGAAAATGAAGGTATAGCGTTAAAATATAAATACTCAGAAGATGACTCTTATATAGACGTAGAGCCTGTAGTCACATATGATGACGGAATGACAGTCGGCTACGGATTCTCATTAAAGGATATTCCCGAGACTGCCAATAGACTTTATCTGAACTTAACCTTCTTCCCTGCCGCAGAGTCCACCAAGACCATAGTATGCTGGGATACCGGAGATTTCAATTTCCTCGACGAAGGCATTTCAGGCAATGTTTTGGAATATGCTTTCAACCTTGATGGCGAATTAAACGTTTCTTTGGGATACCTTAATTCCGGTAATCCCGAAATAATGGATACCGCAGATAATTACCTGTATGCATATGCAGGTACTGACGATGATATCAAAGGCTATCTTG
>JAIKXA010000171.1 GCA_024684355.1 Lachnospiraceae bacterium | reverse complement strand
AAGCCCTTCTTTGTGCCAAGTCTCTTTTTCTGGAACTCGATAACATCTGTATGCTCGGGATTAAGCTCCGGAACGATCATGGGAACATCGGGAGTCCAGCGATGAGCACTGTTATTGGATACTACTGGAACCTCTGCCTTTGCATAAGCTTCCTCTGCCTGCTGGATAGCTTCCTTTGTGCCTTCATAAGCACTGAAAACGAAATCTACTTTAGAAGCAACCTTGTCAATCTCATCAACATTTAATACAACCATATTCTTAACTGCTTCAGGCATGGGAGTGTCCATCTTCCATCTGTCACCAACTGCCTCTGCATATGTCTTTCCTGCACTTCTGGGGCTGGCTGCTACTGCTGCCACCTCAAACCAGGGGTGATTCTCTAATAACTGGATGAATCTCTGTCCTACCATACCCGTTGCACCGAGTATACCTGCTTTTAACTTTGCCATAATACTGTACCTGCCTTCCTGTAGCCTATAGGTTTAACCTCACTCTGTAAGGCTTCCCCTCGAGGGGAAGCTGTCAGCCGTAGGCTGACTGATGAGGTGTCCTGTTGTGGCTATCAATAATAAAATTTGTTTTTCTACGGCGTACATTTGTCCGTCTGTGAAAATATGATGTTATATTATCACATAAAAATCTAAAATGCAAGTACTTTTTGAATAAAATTTTCAACAAATTTATAGTTCAAAATAACGAACTATTCGGCACTATTTTTTATCCCCATGATAAATATAGAGACGGTCTCCCGTCTCTACATAATACTCATATGTTTCTCGCCTGTCACAGGCTGACTTTTATATTCAGCTTGCCTTTTTTGCTGGTCCCGACTACTTCCGCAAGTTTAAACCTTCCAAAGCCTCTTACCGTAACTATGTCGTCCTGTTTTAATGAAAGTGATGTATTCTCGGTCTGCTTACCGTTTACAAACACCTTCTTCTGTGCAAAGTACTCTAATGCCGCACTTCGGGACATATTGTAGACTTTCGCTATTACGGCATCCACTCGTTCCGAAGGTACCTGAATCAGTTTTTCCTTTTCAAAGCCTTTAGGTATTTCCTTTATCTCATCCGCTTCCGCCCTGCGCACGCTGACAGATGTATGCTTTACACTTATCAGGTTTTCTATGATAAAGTCCGATATGCGGTTAAGGCAAAACAGATAAGCCTTTTTGCCGGTAACTATTATATCCCCGAGCAGACTTCTCTCTATCCCGAGGCTCATAAGTGCTCCTAAGAAATCCCTGTGTGTCAGGTCATCAGCAAACTTGTCTGCCAGCGGCACTATGGCAAGTATGTCTATCGGAAAGTCCTCTTCATAGCCAAGGGCATCGGGATCCCCGAAACGTACCACTGCCCTTTCGGAAGCTTCGGTCCCGCCGAACACAGTTGGCTTAGCGTATTCGAGGCTCCGTTTTCCCTCGTAAAAAGAAGACAGTTCGGCCATCCCCAAAAACTGGGTAAAAGTAAACTGTCCCTTTGTATAGCTTCTGTCAGCCAGTTCTGCAAATCTTTTCTTTATTAATTCTGTTTCTTCCATATTACTTACAATTCTTCTTATATATGATCTCCAGCCCCTTCATGGTGAGCCTTCTGTCATATTCATCTATCATGTCAGTCGCATTGGCTATGATGGAGCCGAGTCCGCCGGTAGCTACAACCTTCATCTCCTTTAAGCCCGCTTCTTCCTTAACTTTCCTTATGATATACTCGGTCTGTCCGATACATCCGTACAGAAGTCCGGCCTGCATACTGGTTACAGTGTCGTTAGCAAGTATGGTCTCAGGAAGCTTCAGCTCTATCTCCGGAAGCTTGGCCGTATCATTCCAAAGAGCGTTAGCGCTGATACGGATACCGGGTGCCGTAATACCGTAACGGAATGAACCGTCTTCCTCCACCAGATCGTATGTTGTAGCAGTACCGTAATCAATGACCATAGTATTCCCGCCGTAGATATGATATGCGGCAGCTAAGTCAACTATTCTGTCCGCACCGGCTTCCTTTGTATTTGCAAGCCTTACTTTTATGCCTGTCTTGGTGCCTGCTCCTACCTCCATGGGGCGGATACCTGTCACCTTTATGATACCGTTGATAAGAGAATGCATGATGGCCGGCACAACGCTTGCCACTATACAGCCGTCTATCTTATCCACAGCCAGCTGGTTTATCCAGAGCTGTTCCTTTATTGCTGCACTGAACTCATCCGAAGTCCTCGGAAGTTTAGTCGTGATTGCAAAAAAAGCTTTGAACTCTCCATTATCTATGACTGCAAAATTGGTATTTGTATTTCCTACATCTACTGCTAATAACATATTATATTATTCCTTTCATTTTTATGCTGTTTTCTCCGGAAGAACACATTCCAGAAACTCTATCTTTCCATCACTATACCTGACGTTACAGCTTGCCATAAAAGGGAATTGATTACTGGCAGTCAATACTAAAGGGACAGAATTAAATCTCTCATCTGTATTGTCCACTCCTACAAAGCAGTATGCATGGTCTTCCATATCAGCATATGCAGGGCATGAAGTATCTCTATATTTCATAACAAATTCGCGACCAAGCTGATCAATGCACGCGTCTAAACCTATTTTTTTTGCTTCTTCAAAGGTCAACATAATAATCCCCCTTTCGTTAAATTACTCCATCATACTCAATACACATTCCCGTCATCCCGGAAATCAATCTGCTTTTCTGCTGACCCAATTCTCTTAGTACTCTTTTATCATCCAAAGACGGAACAGGTATAGTCTCTCCCGGATGTGAATGTCCATATATCTCGCATCTGTGAGATATCAACATTTCTTTTATAATACTGTCATTTTCAAAATCACAGTTAAGTTTGCTTCCGTGAAAAAGAATATCTTCTTTCTTCCCGGAAAGAATTGCAAATTCGTCTCCTGTTTTTGCCGTAAGATAGGCTAAATCCATCATTGTCAGTATATCTTTTTTAAATACCGCCCACTTGTTTTCTGTCGGTGTTTTGTCCAATAACATTTGTCGATGTGCATTCAAACCTGCTTTTCCATTCTTAACCATATTTAAAGAAATCTGCATTGAATGTGTAGATGACAAAACCAAGGGACTCTCTACTATTTTATCCAATCCTCATTACACTCCTGCATTTAAATACTTGGGAAAAAGCATGAGCGAATTTGAAAGAATAAAAAACAAATATCAATTAATTAATCATAATAAAATAAAACAATAATAAATACCAGAAAACAACAATCTTATTTAGCTCAAACTTTAACTCTATGCCTTTTGATGGTTTTATATTACAACCTTAATTTAACAATGTCAACAAAAAAATAAAGCCGGAAGTCCTGACATAGGGCTTTCAGCTTTATAATACTTATTCAATGTTTTCAAAAAGCTTAACCGTTTTTCTAAGGAATATCAACTCTATTATCATCAGGATATATTCTATGATCGCGATAACCAAAAGCGAAACCATATATGCATCCAGATTCCATGCATTTATAGCAAAGAATGAATATAAAGCTACAATTGCTGAGATTATAGTACCAACAATAAAAATCTTGAACACAAGGTCCCATTTATCGGATAGCGATTCGGAAAAAGGACAGGTAATATCAGCCATAGCTCCGTAAAAATGGTACATATATATGATCTCAACTACGGCTTTGCAGATCTTCAGCAACAATATAACAACCGAATTACTGATAAAATTATTTATAAGCCCTATCGCTACCGCTGCAATGGCAAGCTTGAATACGATTCCAAACCTCTCTTCAAAATCACTCAGATGCACGTAATTGATCAGTATAAAGATAGAAATGATCACACCGATTATAGTGGCTATAGTAGAAAAAACATCATAAAAACTTTTTACCCCATCAACACCCGAACCATAATATCCGTTTACAGCTCCTAAAACAGCTATAACAAGATAGAACATTACACCCAGAGCAATCGTATTCAGTACGGCCATAACGATCTTGCAGATCGTCAGATTAGATATCGGTCCGTATGCCCGGCTGATATATGACTTTTCATCCTCATCCATTTTACTGCTGTTTACGAGCTCTTTCCATGACTTCTCTGTTTCTTTTGCTCCGCCTGAAACAATCCTTGCGCCACATTCGGGACAAGTACTTACACCATCAGGAATCGATGCACTGCACATAAAGCACTTCATTCTACATATCCTCCTATAAATATAATCGCTGTCTCATTCTTTGTGAGCTCATATTACCATACACTTGTATCCTTTTTATATCCATAAAATGAAAAAATCAATATTTTTTCCGCACTTTAATCCGTCTTTCCCTTTAGCCTCTCACCATAACCAGAAAGGCATTCAAGTATTTCTTTCTGAGTAAGACAGTAATTGATATCGCGCCTGAGTCCCGCCGAGTAAGGAAAACCTTCCGTGTACCAGGCCACATGCTTACGCATCTCACGGACCGCTGTCCACTCTCCCTTTAAGTCGGTCAGCATCTTAAGGTGTCGGACTATCATGGCATACACCTCATCGAATCCGGGTTTTCCGTAAACATCAGTTACATTCCCCGTTTCACTTTGCTGTATCGATACTCTGTTTTCAAAGTACCGCTTTATATTTTTAAATATCCACGGATTGCCCTGTGCGCCGCGGGCTACCATGATCCCGTCACAGCCTGTATATTTCAGCATTCTCTCAGCGTCCTGCGGTGTAAATATATCACCGTTCCCGATGACCGGTATGCTAACCTTCTGCTTGACCGCTGCTATGATATCCCAGTCCGCTTTACCGCTATAGTACTGCTCCCTTGTCCTTCCGTGCACCGCTATGGCTGATGCTCCCGCTTCCTCCATAGCTTTTGCAAACTCCGGTGCATTTGCATCCCCTGCACTAAAGCCTTTTCTGATCTTTACGGTTACCGGCTTCTTTACCGCCTTTACTATAGCTGAGACAACAGCTGATGCTGTTTTTACGTCCTTCATCATAGCCGAGCCTTCGCCGTTATTTACCACCTTTGGAACAGGGCATCCCATATTGATATCAAATATATCAAAGTTCCTGTCCTCTATCCTTTTTGCGGTTTCAGCCATGATATCCGGCTCACTTCCGAAAAGCTGGAGTGCTGTCGGTCGCTCCGCTTCATCGACTAAGAGCATGTCTTTTGTATTTGTGTTATTGTAATGAATCCCTTTTGCGCTCACCATTTCGGTGTATATTAGGTCCGCCCCCTGTTCCTTGCAAAGGATACGGAAGGGCATATCCGTTACACCTGCCATGGGACCGAGGCTAAGGAAGCCTACGTCTATGTTTCCTATTTTCATATTTTACAATTTTCCACCTCATCAGTCAGCTTACGCTGACAGCTTTATGTTTTCTTACCAGTCACTGTCCCAATCGCTGCTTCCCGAATCCCAGTCATCCCAATCGGAATCATCCCAGCTGTTGCCGGAATCCCAATCATCGTCATCATCACTGCTTGACGGATGGCTCTCCTGATACTCACGATAAGCATCACTGTTATAAAAACTTGTGCCCCAGTCGGAATTCCATGTGTCATTATAGTAATAATCTGTGTTGGCATCATATATCGAGTCTGTGATACTGTTATCTACCGGATACCAGTCATCGTCCGCATCATCAAAGTAGTACCAGTCATTACCCTGGTAGTAATACATATCATCATTATACTGATAATATCCGCTGGGATGGTTTTTTAACTTGGACGACACAAAATTAAAAATCAGCATTCCGGATATCACGATTACGACCCATACTCCGAGCCCGAAACTCATGCCTCTGCAGCCCTTTTTTGTGCCGTTAGAGTAACTGCTCCGGGTAATTCCCGATCCGTACGAATTGTTGCTGCCCGAATAACCGCTGCCCTGTCCCATACTTCTTGACATATAAGGAGAAGATGATTTCCCGTCGGGATATATGCCGCGGTTATGGCACTCTTCTAAGAGTTTTCCGTATATCTCGTTTACGGCATGGCGTTCGTCCTTACCCTTATATCTGATAGCTCTGGAACCGTCAGCCTTGTTTTTATATACTACCACATCGCCGTCAGTTTCACGGTATATTCCGAAAGCCTTCGGATCCTTAAAATCCACGCCGATAAAAAAGCGCATACGTGACAAAGGCATACCGCGCTCAGCACAGTATTCCTGAAGTTCTTCTATGGTCCGGGGATCGGTTATTATCCTTTCCTCATCCACAACATACAATGGATTTGAAGCTCCGCAGTTCGGACACTCCCTGTTATTGGTAGCGATAGTTGCTCCGCAATACTCACATTTACATGTAGAAGCCATATCCGTCACCTCTCTTCCTTCATCTGTTGATATTATTCTATCATTCTTTTTTTTCATACACAATAGTAATATTGGGTATTTGCATCGATATAGGAATTATGATAGAATAATATGCGGTCAGCAAATATTTACGTTCTTATAATACCTATCCCGAAGGACATATGACATGCATGAGGAAATGATACTGTTAGAAAAAGATGAAAAAATACCTGCCAAGATCATAGAATGGGCTGAGCTTCATTCTGTCCCGATAGAATTCTGTCCGGATACTCCCGGTACGGACGGTCTTAACGCAACCGTTCCGGATACTGAATTCAGATATGATTATGTTATAACATATTCTTCCGATATAACTCCCGAATACCTTGATATCTTATACTGTCACTCTCATGACCTTTCTGCGGTGATCGGAGCCTCAGAACGCATCATAATACGCGAGATCGCTCCGGAAGATCTGGACAGTTACAAAGAACTGATAGAGCTGTTCCCGGACGCAGTGTCGGACAACACTCTGAGCGGTCTAAGCAAAGAAGAATTCCGCCAAAGACATCTTGCATATATTAAATATAGCTACCACTTTTTAGGTTATGGTATCTACGGGATATTTTTAAGAAAGTCCGGCAAAATGATCGGCATCGCAGGTGTGGACGGCACTGACCGGCCCGCACTCTCATATGCTCTTTTTAATGAACATCAAGGAAAAGGCTATGCATATGACGCATGCCGGATCATCTTGGATCATATGGAAAAATACCACTCCATGGCTCACATAGATATCAATGTTAAAAAGAACAATACTGCTTCCCTTAATTTAGCAAAAAAGCTCGGGGATGCTTTCCCCGGGCTTATACGGTTAAATATTATTGAATGATGCGGTCAGATATCTGTCGGGATATCAGCTTCACCTATTACCGTTGACAGATATTTGAATCCCGCAAGACGGTTTCCGCACCATATGGTATATATATCGTACTCTCCGTCTTTTCCGCACTTTATTACTTTTCTTAATTCTCTTTGTGCCTTTGCTTTTTCTTTTGTTCCTGCATCGGCACTTATTTTTTTGTATTCAAACCATAGTGGCAAAAACATTTCCATTAGCTTATCCGCACTGATCTTCTCAGGTATGGGAAGACGCTTGTATAACTGTTTTTTATATTTTGTTTCATTCTCATCCACATAGAAATCCGCAAATACGCACAGCTCTTTTGTGTCGACAAATCCCATTTTAGTATGCAGTCCGATGGATCTTGTATTATCCTTTCTTACCGCAGAAATCACATTTTCGGCTGCTTCAAAACGATCCAGTTCGCTAAATACTTTCCGGTACATCTTTGTAGCTATTCCCTGTCTTTGGTAACGGCTCCTCACATGCACATCCCCTATATACCACTGGACTACGTCATCGGGGTTTCTGAAGCATCTTAAATATCCTGCCACTTCTCCGCCGCATACAGCCAACACTTCAAACCACTTTACAGCGTAGTCGTTCTCATACCAGTCGCAGAATTCCACCTGTTTTCCGGCATCCTCGGCAGACACACCCTTTACCTCGTGAAAGAAGTCTATTAATGCCTCCCTGCGCTTTATCGACATATTTTTGTGGGAGTCAACCACTATATACCTTATATTCATATATCAATCCCTATTATTTATACAGTTCGGCTGCCATACCCGCTATTTCGTCAGCTGATGCGTAAAGCTGCTGGATGGTGGCGTCTATTACATCCATTTCTTTCTTTTCTGCTTCAACGCTCTCATCTATCTGCTTAACCTTAACCTGTATATCGCTTACCGAATCATTCATACCGTTCAGTATCTGCGCTATATGCTCTGTAGTTTTCTTGGTTGAATCTGCAAGCTCACGTACATTCTTTGCTACTACCGCAAAGCCTCGACCCGCATCTCCTACTCGGGCCGCCTCTATGCTCGCATTAAGTGAAAGGAGGTTTGTCTGGCTTGCGATACCCTCAATACTGCTCAATATTGTCTTTGAATCCTTAACCGATCTTTCTATGCCGTTTGCAGCTTCCGTTACTTCTTTCTGCCTGTTGGCAACTTCCGTCATCTGAGCAGAAGCCATATCTACCGTCTGGGATATCTCCTGTATTCCTTTTCTGAGTGACTCGATACTGGGTGACATCTCATTAACGAATTTCAGCTGATTTGACTTTTCTTTTGTTATATCCATGATGGTACCGGCCATGATCAGCGGTTTTTCATCCTGAGAATAAACTATGGTATTTCTTGCACGTACCCAGATATATTCCCCGCTTTTCTTTTTCATACGGAACTCGTTGTCAAGTACGGTTTTTTCTTTTACTTTGAATTCCCCGTTTTTAGCTCCCATAGCTATATGCAGATCGTCGGGATGTACTCTGGACGCAAAAGCACCCACATCATCGGGGAAATCCGGATCATTATCTTCAAAGCCGAGTATCGTCCTGCACTTTTTATTATACAGACAGGGTGATTCCGGATCGTTTATTGAGTACTTTGACATGTTAATACTCCAGGTTCCTTCCTGCATCAGTCTGTCGAGTGCTTTTCTTCTTACCAGGTTATACTGGTTATCTTCTTCACTCCGCTTTATTTCATCAATATCATGGAAGGTACCTATAAACTCCTTGGGCTGCCCGTTCTGATTTCTGATGCACTGTCCTGTAGCATTGAACCACTTATATTTTCCCTGCTTTGTTTTCATGCGGTAATCAATATCATATTTTGTATTTCCGGACAGATCGCTTAATGTGGCCGAATATGCCTTTAAGACCTTATCCTGATCCTCCGGATGTATCAGACTTAAAAAGTCTTCTATTCCGTCTTTAAGCTCTGTCCTGGTAAGCCCGCCAAGGAGACTGCGAAGTTCATCGGAAAACTTGGCGTCAACCTGATTGCCGTTATCATCAAAAAAAGCTCTCCAAAGGCCCAGATGAGCACATCTGTTTACACATTCAAGCTCCTGCTCGCTAAGTGCCAGTTCTTTTTTGACCTCTTTATGTTTTCCCTCCAGCTCGGCTATCTTTGCCTCATAATCGTCTGTCGGTGCTTTACGCTCAAATAATCCCATGCTTTAATCCCACTTCTCTGTCAGTTTTTCACCGAGTACAAATACCTGATAGTATTTTTCAAGGCTCTCAAAAAGCTCCTGTTTATGCATACGCATTTTCTTTATAAGCAGCTCGCTTCCTATTTCATCATACAGTAAGTCGCCTTCATCACATGATGAGATAAGCTGCAGGCTTCCGTCTTCGTCGAACATCATGGTAAATATGCCGCCCACTTCTTCCGTATAGAGCACACACATGATCTTAAGTTCATCCTTTACCGCTTTTGGAAGCTTATCAAATTTTTTATCAAGATAATACTGCTGTGTATATGAGTTGCTCACACACATTACAAGTTCTTTCATCCGTTTTCTCCGATCCGGTTTTCTTATATTTACTTCGGCAAAAGTTTGTTTTTTTATATCTTCCTATAAGTATATCATTTTTATTTGATTTTAACAACCTTATATTGAGTTGAAAAAAAGCTTGATTTCGAACATGTTTTCGTGTATAATGCATTTACAGCGAACATTTTATCGTTTGACGTGCTGCTGTTACACTGTTACGATCAAAACTCACCTTATTTGATATACCGAGGTTTCAGATATGTCGGAAGAACAAAGAATTTATATAGCCATAGACCTTAAATCATTCTACGCTTCCGTAGAATGCGTGGCGCGCGGGCTTGACCCTCTTAATACCAATCTGTTGGTCGCAGACCCGACACGTACGGAGAAAACCATATGTCTTGCGGTTTCCCCGTCCTTAAAGTCTCTGGGACTGGGCGGGCGCTGCCGTCTTTTTGAAGCTGTGCAGAGAGTACGTGAAGTAAACAGCTTACGAAAAGCAGCTCTCAGAGGCAAAGATTTTTCCGGCAAATCGTTTGTCGGTTCCGAGCTTGCGGCCGACCCAAGTCTTGAGATTGATTTTATCACCGCTCCTCCCCGCATGCGCCTATATATGAACACCAGTACCAGCATCTATCAGATCTATCTAAAGTACATAGCTCCCGAGGATATCCATGTCTACTCGGTAGACGAAGTATTTATGGATGTCACGAAGTACAGCGCACTTTACGGTCTTACACCTCATGAGCTTGCCATAAAAATGATAAGGGACGTCCTCTCCCAGACCGGTATCACTGCCACAGCCGGTATCGGTACAAATATGTATCTGGCAAAGATCGCTATGGATATCACTGCCAAGCACATGCCGGCAGATAAAGACGGAGTACGTATAGCCGAGCTTGATGAGATGTCCTACCGCAGACTTTTATGGGATCACAAACCGCTTACCGATTTCTGGCAGCTTGGTCCCGGTTATTACAGACGTTTAACCAAGCTGGGGCTTTTTACCATGGGTGATATTGCCCGTTGTTCGGTAGGGAAGCCCGATGATTTCTATAATGAAGACCTTTTATATAAGGAGTTCGGTATAAATGCCGAGCTCCTTATCGACCACGCCTGGGGCTGGGAACCTGTCGGTATCCGAGAGATCAAGGATTACCGTCCCGAAAACCATTCTCTAAGCCAGGGGCAGGTACTTGCACACCCTTATACATTTGATAAGGCACTCCTCGTTATACGCGAAATGACCGACCTTCTGGTACTCGACCTTGTCGACAAATGTCTGGTTACAAACCAGATGGTCATAAGTGTAATATATGATGTTGAAAACCTCGCTGACCCCGACCGGATGGCAAGCTATACCGGTACCGTCAATGCCGACCATTACGGCAGGCCAGTTCCCAAGCATGCGCACGGCTCTATAAATCTTGATGAATATACATCTTCCACGGTAGACATACTCAAAGCTGTATCCGACCTGTACAACCGGATAGTCGACCCGCAGTTTACCGTCCGTCGTATGTATGTGGTAGCAAATAATGTGATACCTGAAAACAGTATCCCCAAAAAAGAATACGAACAGCTTAATCTTTTCACTTATCTCTCAGACCAAAAAAAGGAAAATGAGCATAAAGAATGGAAGGATAAAGAACACCGCATGCAAAAAGCCGTGGTTGAGATCAAAAAACGTTACGGGAAATGTGCCATGCTTAAAGGCATGAACTTAGAAGAAGGCGCTACCGCCATACAGCGCAACAAACAGGTCGGCGGCCATAAAGCATGATACGTCACAGGGAGGGGCCCATACCGCTTTAGCGGAATGGGAGGAATCCCTATGACACGGCTCCGTTCTGCGAAGCAGAATGGAGTACTCCAAAATAGGAAAGGAACTTTATGGATCAAAATTTCCCCTACTCAGATATAATCAATCTCCCGCATCATGTTTCGACCACCAGGAAGCATATGTCATTACATGACCGGGCATCCCAGTTTTCTGCGTTTGCCGCCCTTACAGGTTACGACGATGATGTAAAAGAAGCCGGACGGCTGACAGATGAAAAGCTGGAGATCATATATAACGATAATAAAACGGATACCATGGATTCCGTCCTTCGTTATCTCGAAGAAAACCCTAAAGAGGAACATGAAATATCCGTTACTTACTTTGTTCCCGATACAAAAAAAGGCGGAGGAAAATATCTGACAGTCGAAGGTTTTTACAAACTCGTCGACATATCCGATATGTCCCTCTGCCTTAAAGATGGTACTAAGATAAATATTAACGATATTTACGATCTGCAGCTTTCCGGCCGGTCAAAACTTCCCTGCTGACATCAGCCTACCACATCACCCATATTGTACATACCTGCAGGCTTTCCTGCCAGGAATGCTGCCGCACTTACGGCACCCTTTGCAAACACACTTCTTGAGTATGCCCTGTGGCTTATCTCGATAACTTCATCAAGTCCGGCAAATATAACTTCGTGATCTCCCACTATGCTGCCGCCACGTACTGCAGAGATACCGATCTCATTCTTTGGTCTTACTTCACGTCTGTCGGAACGGTCATATACATAATCGTATCTGCCGTTCGCAGTATTATTTATAGCATCCGCAAGCAGAAGTGCGGTACCTGAAGGAGCATCCTTTTTCTGATTATGATGACGCTCTACTATCTCGATATCATATCCGTTGCCGGCAAGTATTTCGGTAGCTGTCTTTAAAAGCTTTACAAGTGTGTTGATACCTAATGACATATTAGCCGAACGGAGTATGGCAACCTTCTTTGCAGCCTCACTGATTTTTACAAGCTGCTCATCGGTATATCCTGTAGTACATAAAACAACAGGTACATTTTTTCCGGCAGCATATTCAAGTATCGAATCAAGTGCCTTAGGTGAAGAAAAATCGATTATAACATCAGCGTTTTCCTTAACATCGGTGATCACCTTATATACCGGAAACTCTGCAACACCGTCACATATGTCGACACCTGCTACTATCTGCATCTCAGGTATGGTCCTTGCCACACCTGCCACTATCTCAAGGTTATTGTTATCTTTTACTATTTGGCGTACAACGCTTCCCATACGTCCAAAGCATCCGCAAAATATAACTCTTATCATATGTATTTTCCTCCTATGTACTTCTTATCCAAGATAAAGATCCTTCGCTTAGGCAATCACTTAATGATCCCGAGTTTCTTCATCTCTGCCTTAAGGTTTTCGGCATGAGCGGGCTCCATTTCGCATAAAGGAGAACGAAGGGGACCTGTCTTAAATCCCATAAATCTGCATGCTGTCTTAACAGGGATAGGATTAACCTCGCAGAAGAGCTGCTCTACCATAGGAAGGTATTTTAACTGAAGCTCAAGGCTTCCCTTTGTATCGCCGTTTAAGAACTTTTCAACGATCAGGTGTGTATCTCTGGGAGCTACATGTGAAAGAACCGAGATAACTCCCTTACCGCCCAGTGAAAGTACGGGACAGATACAGTTGTCATCACCTGAATATATAGCAAGGTTATCTCCGCAAAGCTGAGCAACCTTTGCTGTCCAGCCGATATTGCCTGTAGCATCCTTAACAGCAACGATATTCTCGTACTTATCGCATAATGCCTTGACTGTCTCGGGTAAGATATTTACACCGGTTCTGCCGGGGATATTGTAAAGGATGATCGGGATATTTACAGCCTCGGCTGTTTTTCCGAAATGCTCCATAAGACCCTTCTGTGTAGCCTTGTTATAATAAGGTGATACCAGAAGAAGTGCATCAACGCCTGCTGCCTCTGCCTCTTTTGAAAGATAGATGGCTGTCTCGGTGCAGTTGGAGCCTGTACCTGCTATAACAGGTACTCTCTTATTAACATAATCTGCCACAAACTTAATGCAGTCAATATGCTCTTCATGTGTAAGCGTTGAAGCCTCACCTGTGGTACCGCATACAACGATAGCGTCAGTACCGTTCTCAATCTGGAAATCGATCAGCTTCTTAAACTCTTCATAGTTTACACTCTTGTCCTCGTTCATAGGTGTGATGATAGCTACTGCTGCACCTGTGAAAATAACCTTTTTACTCATCTTACGTTCCTCCACATATAAAAGATAAAATTCATCGCTACGCTCCTAAAAAAAGAAGCGCCGATGGACATCGACGCTAAAGTACAATCTAATACACCGGCATACCGGCAGAAAGTCACTTTAGGTAGCGCTCCATCAAATATTGATGACAGTCAGGAGGCTGTTAACCTCGAAACCAACCCTGCAGCTTCATGGTGAAACAGGATTTCGGCATCTCATCCTTTTACTCCTCTTCAACCATGCCTGACATGTCAGAAAAGCTACTTATAATCGATGCGCCTCTACCAAACAATCGTTATGTTAGCACATTGACTTCTTCATGTCAACATGTTTTTCCCAAAATTACAAAATAATACATTTGTCCGTATCAGGCGAACGCTTCAAGTGCAACCCTCATCATATCATGGAATCCGGTCTGTCTTTCTTCAGCGCTTAAATGCTCGTCTCTAAACAGATGATCCGAAGCAGTGAACATACAAAGTGCTTTCTTGCCTGCTCTGGCTGCATTCATATAGAAGCATGCTGCTTCCATCTCACATCCGAGTACACCCATCTTAAGCCACTTTGCATTAAAATCGGGGTCATCGGCATAGAATACATCCGTTGATAAGATATTGCCTACTACAGTTTTAACTCCCAGAGAGTCTGCAGTATCCACTGCCTTTTTTAACAGCCCGTAATCGCATATGGGTGCATAGTGTCCGGGAAGATTAAATGTGTTTACATAGTTGGAATCAGTGCAGGCTCCCATAGCTATTACAAGGTCGCCGAGCTTAATGGAATCTGCATATGCGCCCATGGAACCGATACGGATGATGTTGTCCACATCATAGAAATTAAAGAGCTCATATGTATATATACCGACTGAAGGCATACCCATGCCTCCGCCCATGACCGATATGGTCTTTCCGTTGTATGTACCTGTATATCCGAGCATGTTTCTTACTGTGTTAAAACATAGCGGATCTTTAAGATAAGTTTCTGCAATGTACTTTGCCCTCAAAGGGTCTCCGGGCATCAGAACGGTCTTGGCGATATCGCCGAGTTTTGCACTGTTGTGAGGTGTGGGTGTGCTCATATTCTTTAGTCCTTTCTTTTTATGATGTTTTCTGTTTTTTTACATTATTTAAGTCCCAGGTCTTCAAGCTCAACCGGATGTCCTATATTTCTTTCATCATACAGGAACATGGGCAGCATATTCTTCATGTCGGGTGTGATCGTCTTTCTGTCCTCGGGGATAAGAGCAACAAAGCCTGTACCTGCCTTTACTCTTTTTACGTAATCGGAGATATCGTTTATCGGTTCCTCAAAGAACATACCCATCGTGGTAAGCGGTACATTCTTCACATCATGTATGTCGCTTCCGGCTGTCATGATGATGTTTCTGTCTTTCAGGAAATTATACGCAAATGCATCCTGATAAGGCGGATTTCCGAAATTGCATGCCTCCATGGCATGGCACTGTAACGGATGCAGGTTTACTTTCTGTATGTACGGACGTTCCCTGAACGGGTGTGCACCGACTACGAGTCCGCCTGCTTCGTCAATTATCTTAAACAACTCATCATGCGGACAGTCCCTGACTTCAGGGTGAGCCTTAAGCCATGCCTTATCAAGGCCGTATATCAGGTATTCATCCA
>JAIKXA010000143.1 GCA_024684355.1 Lachnospiraceae bacterium | reverse complement strand
ACATGCTGTATACTTCGGTGACAAGCCTCTGCTTATAGGTGAGCGTATCAATCCGACAGGTAAAAAGGCGTTAAAACAGGCATTAAGGGATAAAGATATCAATTATATCATCAACGAAGCCATAGCCGAGGAAGAAGCAGGTTCCGATATACTTGATGTAAATGTCGGGCTTCCCGAGATCGATGAATGTGAAATGATGGAAACTGCTATCGAAGAGATCACTGCCATCAGCACTCTTCCTCTGCAGATAGATACTTCGGATATCAAGACTATGGAAAGGGCGTTGCGCATATATAACGGAAAACCCCTGCTCAACAGTGTAAACGGTAAGCAGGAAAGTATGGAAGCCGTACTGCCCTTAGCTAAAAAATACGGTGCTGCCGTGGTAGCTCTGACACTTGATGAATCAGGTATACCTGAGACTGCGGACGAACGTGTGGCTATAGCTGAAAAGATCATCAATAAGGCGAAGGAATACGGTATAGATAAGAAAGATCTGATATTTGACTCGCTTACCATGACTGTCAGCACGGATATAAATAATGCCAAAGTGACGCTGGAAGCTTTGAGGAAAATACACGAAACCTTCGGAGTTAATACCGTACTCGGTGTTTCAAATGTCAGTTTCGGACTTCCCTTACGAAGTATCATGACCAGCACCTTCTTTACTCTTGCCATGGAAAACGGACTCTCCGCAGGTATCATCAACCCTCTTGATGAGAGACTTATGGCTGCTTATGACAGCTTCCTTACCCTGCGCGGTTTTGATAATCAGTGCTTAAGATATATCGAAAAATACAGCGGAAAGACCGATCCGTATACTACACCTGCCGGAGCTGTCGGTACTGCCGGTAATGCAGGTCCCGGTACTAACGGACCTAAAGGCGGTTCAGCTCAAAATGCTGATACACAGTCCGGACAGTCAGCTCTTTTCAACGCCGTAGTAAAAGGTATGATAGATAAAGCAGGTGCCGAATGCAAGGCTATGCTCGCAGCAGGCTCCACTCCCATTGATATCATAGACAACAACCTGATTCCGGGACTTGATACAGTCGGAAAAAGCTTTGAAGAAAAGAAAACCTTCCTGCCCCAGCTTCTTATGAGTGCCGATGCAGCGAAGGCCGCCTTTGATGTAATAAAACAGTACTATGCGGAAAACGGTACCAAGGGCGAGTCCAAAGGTACCGTGGTCATGGCTACTGTTAAGGGTGATATCCATGATATCGGTAAAAACATAGTAAAGGTACTTTTGGAAAATTACGACTACACCGTCATAGACCTAGGTAAAGACGTAGCTCCCGAGACCATAGTTGATACTGTACTTGAGCACAATATCCAGCTGGTAGGTTTAAGTGCGCTTATGACCACCACCGTATTCAGCATGGAAGAGACTATCAAGCAGCTCCGAGAAAAAGCTCCTTTCTGCAAAGTAGTGGTAGGAGGCGCCGTACTCACACAGGAATATGCCGATAAGATCGGTGCCGACAGATATTCACCTCAGGCCATGGATACCGTAAAATACGCCAAGGAAGTATTCGGGAAATAATGTTGGCAAATCCTAAAAAGTATGATAATCCAAATAAACAAGGTGACAATCAGTACATATTTCATTGTCACCTTGTATTCATGAATAGATAATCAAAAAATACTCCCTATTAAATCGGTGAACTCTTTTTCATCTTTTATATTGCATTTCAAAATATAAAAATGCAAATCATCTTCACAACAGGCTTTATATATTTCTTCATCGCCATCATAACTATACCCAATATTATAATCGTCCGTTCTTATACATTTATCTAATCCATTACGAGTTATATAATCTTTATAATCTTGAGTTTTGGCATCTAAAACTTTTATCGATATTAACATATGCTCTTTATTAAAGATACAAATCTGAAAATACTCCAATTCCTCCCTATTTCCAGTTGATAAAACTTTATAATACTCTATATTATAATCTTTGTCTAATTGTTCTGTTTTTTCAACAAGTTTATTATCTTTCAATAAATTTATCATCATA
>JAIKXA010000132.1 GCA_024684355.1 Lachnospiraceae bacterium | reverse complement strand
CCTACCCGTTTCCAGCATCCCGTTGCAGGTACCTACAAGAAGGAATGCAACGAGAAGGGTAAGAAGTACTTCTCAGTAGCATCAGGCGGCGGCACAGGACGTACACTTCATCCCGATAACATGGCTGCAGGTCCTGCTTCTGACGGTATGACCGATACTATGGGCCGTATGCATTCAGACGCTCAGTTTGCAGGTTCTTCATCAGTTCCCGCTCACGTTGAGATGATGGGTCTTATCGGTATGGGTAACAACCCTATGGTTGGTGCTACAGTTTCTGTTGCAGTTGCAGTTCAGGAAGCTTTTGATAACGGCAAGTGCTGATCATGTTTTAAAAACTTTTGGCAGGAGAGTTTCTCCTGCCTTTTTCTTTTTTACAGGTCAGGCTCGGATATATTTCGCTACATCGCTCGAATTATCGGATTTTGCATATGATACTATAGATTATATTTATAGTTTTGTTATATGCAAAATCCTTTTCAGACGTTTTTGCAGCTCGCAAAACCGGCTCGCTAACCGCAAAAAGTCTGCGCTTCGCGGATAGCGAGTAACGAAATATATCCGAGCCTGGCCTGGTTTATAGTGCTGAAAATGGCAGGAGAAACTATTCTTGATATGTTAAAAAATACATATGGTTAAAAATGATTTAAATGATTATCACTTGAATTAAAATGTGTCAAAAAGAACTGTACTCTGTTACACATTCTGAAAAGTCTAAAAAAATGATTAAAAAAATAAAAAATATCTTAATTATTTTCTTGAATTTTGACCGTTCAAGAGTTATACTTAATTTGTGGGCTTCAAGGAAATATGAAGACTTTTTAAAATTTTATTGGAGGTTTACAATGGAAAATTTCTTTAAACTGAAGGAGAACAAGACCACCGTCAGGACTGAGATCCTTGCAGGTCTTACCACTTTCATGACTATGGCTTACATCATAGCCCTGAATCCTAACCTTCTTACCGGGTTTGCTGTAGGATCACCTCTTTGGAACGGTGTATTCCTTGCTACTTGTCTGGCTTCAGCACTTGGTACTTTCTGTATGGCTTTCTTAGCAAACAAGCCTTTCGTTATGGCTCCCGGTATGGGTCTTAACTCATTCTTTGCTACGATAGCTGCCAACATCGCTGTTCTTAACGATACCAGTTATGATAATGCTTTTCAGGCTGCATTGAGCATTATTTTGATCGAAGGTGTTGTATTTATCGTTCTTTCCGTTCTTAATGTAAGAGAGAAGATAGTTACAGCTATTCCGATCGGTATCAGACTTGGTATCGGACCTGCTATCGGTCTTATGCTAATGAACATCGGTTTTGGTTCTAATGTAAGTATTTATAACTCAGAAGGCAGGGGACCTTTCTACGCAATGAGAGATTTCTTCGGCGCTATGACTCCCAAGCTTTTAAGAGATGACATGGGTGCCGGAACTGATTACGATACCATGGTTATTTCTGTTATCACAATGTTTATCGGTCTGGTTATTATTATTCTTCTGGCTAAGAAGGGTATTAAGGCTGCAGTTCTGCTCGGTATGCTTGCTGCATCGGTATTCTACTGGATCTGTGAAGGTGTTGTACTTGGTACCAATCCTTTTGAGTCATTAAAGACAGCTTCATTTATACCTCCTTTCAAGGATATGGTTGATACCACATTGTTTAAGTTTGATTTCAAGGGCCTTTTCGATATAGGTATCTTTACTGCGATCACTCTGATCATTACATTCTGTATGATCGATATGTTCGATACTATCGGAACTTTGGTTGGTACTGCTTCTAAGGCTAATATGCTTGATAAGCAGGGCAATATGCCTAACATGAAGGAAGCTCTTCTCTCAGACGCTATCGGTACTGTTGCAGGTGCTTGTTCAGGTACATCTACAGTTACTACATTCGTTGAGTCTGCATCAGGTGTTGAAGCAGGCGGAAGAACAGGTCTTACCGCTCTTACAGCTGGTATCATGTTCCTTGCTTGTATCTTTATAGCTCCTATAGCAGCAATTATTCCTTCACCCGCTACAAGCTCGGCACTTATCTATGTTGGTATCATAATGCTTCAGGGATTAAGCAAGGTTGATTTCCATGATCTTGACCAGTTCGTTCCTGTAGTTATCATGTTACTGGCTATGCCTATTTCCGGTTCGATCGGACACGGTATCGGACTTGCTATGATCCTATACACATTTATCAAGCTGTTCTCAGGAAAGGCTAAGGAAGTTTCGATACTTACATATGTTATTTCGATACTGTTTATTATCAAGTTCTTTATCATCGTATGATGAAATTGAAATAGCGTATAGATATTTCAAGGAAAATAGTTTGTATTAATTTATAAGATATAATAATTAATAAGAAAGAGCGTAGTGCTAAGGTACTACGCTCTTATAATAGTGCATGTATTATGCCATTCTGATCGTAGCAATCTAATGAAAAGATCCTTCACTTCGTTCAGGATGATAATAAAACTTTAGGATGATAATAAAACTTCCGGATAATAATTGTAACTTAAATTAATTAAAATGCCGTATCCCATCCGGGGATGGATTTAAAGTATTCCAGTGTGCTTTCATCGGCTACGGACTGCGGTGTAAGATATGCTTTATCAAGTGAATCATAATACCTGCTTTCGAGCAGGCTTTTCTTATGCCTGTAATAGGTGGCTCTGGGGATGTTGAGCTCTTTTATGATATCGGCATCGCTGCGAGTGAGCAGCAGGGGAAGTACGTCCGCATAGGTCAGCTTATCGCCGGAAAAGAAGGTCTTTTTATGTCCGTTTATTTCATAGCTTTCATACGTACCTGTCTTGGACATGATCTTACGTCTGCGACCGGCATTTCTTTTATGATACTCATTATAATAAGAAGCAGGGATAAAAAGAGACAGTTCATTATCTTTAACGCTTAAGTTTATATGAATGTCAGACAGAGCCTCGGTAACTACCGGAAGGAATTTTTCGTTGAATTTCTCGAATCCGGGAGCGTCGGTTACAGTATATTTTATAAAAGGTGATTCGTTTAGTTTTTTGCGTCCCATGTATGTCCCTCCTTTATGTTATGTTATCTGATTATAGCATAAAATGAAACGAAATATCAATATCATTTTTAAATTTGATACTTCAATTATTTCTTGTTGTTTTTATGGTTTTGTGGTAATATGAAAATATATATGTTTCAATAGGGTTTTATTAATTTATGTGCCGTCTTTAACGGACAAAGATTAACGGAGAGGGAGTATTTATAATGATAAACCGTGGCATTTCGCTGAGAAAACTGAACATTGTAATACTTATCGCTGCAGCAGTCATTTCTGTGGTATTGTTTGTCGTCATGAGCAGGTCACGTAAGATATATGACGATAGTCGTAAATTTACCGAGCAGTTCATGGAATGGAAAAATGCATCATCCGATCTGATGCGTGCGTCGGATTATCTGACTGAACAGATGCAGGATTATACCGTTACGGGAGACAGAGCATATCTGGATAACTATTTTACTGAAGCAAAGGTTACAAAAAGACGTGAGAATTCTTTGCAGGTTTTAAGTCAGGGAAATACCAGATCTGCCGCTTACATCAACTTAAGCGCCGCGATGGATGAGTCCATGAGCCTGATGGAAAGAGAATACTATGCAGCAAGACTTACGATTATGGCTTACGGATATGATATTTCGGATTATCCGGAGGAAATACAGGCTGTAAAGATCATGACTCCGGACACCGATCTTTCCGCTCAGGGCATGAAGGATATGGCTATGCTCATGATGCATGGCGAAGAATACAGAAAGAGTAAAGAAGTTATTTCATCTCATATAGACGAATGCTTAAAAGAGCTTGATAATGAGATGAAAGCAAAACAGGATGAGAATGCGGATAAGCTTAAGTCACAGATGCTTTTAGAACATATCCTGACCATTATTCTTGTTATTCTGCTTTTGTGCATAGTTTTATCTACGTATCAGCTTGTTATTAAACCTTTGAAGTATTCGGTAGACCTCATCAGAGATGAACAGGATCTGCCGGTTAGCGGTGCATACGAGATCAGGTTCTTAGCAAAAACTTATAACCTTATCCATCATACAAATCTTCAGAGTAAGGAAAAACTTACATATGCCGCTACACATGACAAACTGACCAATTTATACAACAGACGCGGTTATGATTTCCTGCTGGAGAATATTGATATAGAAACATCGGCACTTTTATTGTTTGATATTGATGAGTTTAAGTCCATCAATGATACATACGGTCACGATATGGGAGATAAATTGTTGACAAAAGTGGCCGAGACCATATTTAACAATTTCAGAGCCCAGGATTATATATGCAGGATTGGCGGAGATGAGATAGCTGTACTTATGGTACACAGTGAACCTAACCTGTCATCACTTATAGAAAGCAAAGTTAAAAAGATCAACAAGACATTGTCTGAGATAAAGGATGATGAGCCTGCCGTTTCAGTCAGCTGCGGCGTGGCATTCGGTGACAGCACCACTACACCCGAGATACTGTTTAAGAGAGCGGATGAATGTCTGTATGAAGTGAAAAACGGAGAAAAGCAGGGTATCTCGATATATAAGACAGAAAAGAAAAAGAAGAAATAAGGAGAATGTCATGAAGATGAGATTAAAAAGGATCGTTGTATTATTTCTTTCTTTGATCATGGTTTTAACCATGCAGGGGTTTGGCGAGATCGGTGCCAAAGCTGCAAGCTCAAAGGTTAAAATTGCACGTCCGACCATATCCGCAAGAGTCAGGAACAGAGATGTCATAATAACCATCAATGAGACAGAGAATGCTTCAGGCTATCGCATTTATACAAAAGGCGAGGGCGGAGATCATTATACACAGGTTTGGACCATAAAACAGGACGGTACACAGAAAAGACATGTAACTTTATATGGGATGGATTACGGAACATTCTATATAAAGGTTAAAGCTTTCAACGGCAAGGTTAAATCAAAAGCCAGCAAAGCTCAAATGGTTACTTTTACCGAAAAAACTGCCGATACTGTAGTGCTTTTTACAAGCGATGTTCATTGCGGCGTTGATAAGGGCTTTACATATGCAGGTCTTAAGGCTGTCAGGGATAAGCTTGTTAAAGACGGAAATTATGTATTGCTCGTAGATAACGGTGATTCGATACAGGGAGAAACAATCGGTACGCTTTCAAAGGGTGAAGCGATCACAGACCTTATGAATGAGGTGGGATACGATCTGGCCATACCCGGTAACCACGAGTTTGATTATGGTATGGAAAGATTCCTTGAATTAACCGAAAAGTCATTTTTCCCTTATATCAGCTGTAATTTTAATAAAGAGGGCAAACTTGTTTTTAAGCCTTATTATATGTTTGAACTGGGCGATATGAAGATAGCTTTTATAGGCGTTACAACTCCTACAACACCGACTTCATCGACTCCCAGGTATTTTCAAAATGAAAAAGGCGAATTTATCTATGGCTTTATGCAGGATGAAAGCGGACAGGCATTATATGACGCTTTTCAGAATGCTGTGGATCAGGCAAGAAATGCCGGAGCAGATTACTGTATAGGTATGGGACATCTTGGAAACGAGACGGAATGCGAACCCTGGACATATGTGGATCTGATCTCAAATACCACAGGCATAGATGCATTTTTGGACGGACACAGTCATGATACCGATAAGGCTTTAGTGCTGAATAAAAACGGTGATGTTGTCGTACGTCAGGCAGTCGGTACCAAGCTTGCCAATATCGGATGGCTCAGGATAAGCAAAGACGGCAAGATCGATACAGGTTTATATACCTGGAATAACGATGAGAGTGCAATAGATTTGTTAGGTATAGATAATTCCATGACCAAGGCTTTGGACGAAAAGCTTAAATCTACCGAAGAAGCCAGAAAAACGGTTGTAGCAACAACAAGTGTGGAGCTCACCATTAATGATCCGACAGCAAAAGATGCATCAGGTGCTCCCATACGTATAGTCCGCAGTGCCGAGACCAATCTTGGAGATCTGTGTGCAGATGCGTATCGCGACCAGTCGGGTGCCGATGTGGCAATAGTTAACGGCGGCGGCATACGTGCAAGCATTCCTGCAGGTGATATAACTCTCGACAGCATACTCCGTGTACATCCTTACGGAAATATGCTTACCGTATTGGAGGTAACAGGCCAGCAGATACAGGATGCACTTGAATGGGGATGCCGTGCGGTACCTGAAAGCTTAGGCGGATTCCCTCAGGTATCAGGTATGACATTTGAGATCCATACAGATATACCGTCAAGCTGCGTTTCTACCGAAGACGGTATGTTTAACGGAGTTAAAGGCGAGTATCGTGTTAAGAACATAAGAATAAACGGCGAGCCCATCGATCTTAAGAAAACATATACACTTGCATCACATGATTATATGCTTTTAAACAATGGTGACGGATATACAATGTTTAATGGAGCAAAAGTTCTCCAGCAGTCGGTAAAACTTGATAATCAGCTTCTTATTGATTACATATCCGACACATTAGGCGGATTTATAGGAAAAGAGTACTCGGATCCTTACGGAACAGGCAGGATCATAGCTGTTGAGTAGGATGTTTTAAAGGAAAATTGTTTTTAAAAGAAAAGATTTTTATAACAGACTATAGAAAAGTATTGTGAGGCACAGCATGAACGAAGTTAAGAATAAAAAACTCAATGAACTTTTATCTTATCTGCTGATTTCACTGGGGGCACTTATGGCCAGCTTTTCCGTAGTCTGTATTCTTATACCCAATGATGCGATAGATTACGGTACCGCAGGTATTGCCATAGTCATAAGTAAGCTTACAGGTCTTAATCTTTCATTGTGCGTAGCGGTGGTATTTCTTCCGTTCCTTATAGCCGGGTTTGTGGTACTTGGAAAAAAGTTCGGCAGTAAGGCTGTTACAGGATCTTTGGTATATACATTGGGGCTTTCATTATTTGAAGAAATACCCTTTGAACTTAATACCGAGCATTTCCTGGCTGTGGCGTTCGGAGGAGCTCTGCTTGGTGCAGGTCTATCATTGATACTTAAGTACGGCGGATGTATCGATGGTTCTGAGATACTGGCAAATATCATAGTCAATAAGCTGTCCGATAAGACAGGAAACAACTTCAGCATGACCCCGATTCTTATTATCTTTAATGCCTGCGTATATACTGCATGCTTCCTGTTTATCAACAGAAACGCTGCACTTATGAGTCTTCTGGTATATGTTGTGGCTACTTCCGTGATAAATAACTTTACAGATCATTTTGAAGCTATTAAACAGGTGACTATCATCACAAAGAATCCCGATAAACTTGTAAGTGCCATAAAGAAGGAGCTTCATAAGACTTGCACTATCATGAATTCATACGGGGCTATAGCCGGTGAAAACAAAACGGTTATCTGTTATATTAACTATTTCGAGCTTTCCAAGATGAAAGAAATACTTTCCGATAATCCCGGAAGTTTCAGTACAGTATCGACTATAGATGAGATCTTAAAATAAAAACAGGGGGAATCTGTTATGAAAAAGAGTTTTAAAACCTTTTTTATCTTATTTCTTGTTTTTTCATTGATAATTCCGCAGAATAATTATTTTGCACCTGCCATAAAGGCTGAAGCAGCTTCATCTACTTCTGATGATTCTTCCCGTACATTGATTATGCCATAAGGACGGAGAGTACAAACTTGTTACATATAAGCATTCGCCGGCTCTGGCAGTTATGGAAGGCATACCTTTCAGGCAGCATGATTTTGAACTGAAAACCGGAGATACATTGTTTGTATATACCGACGGAGTAACGGAAGCAACGGATTCCAAGAACGAGCTGTTCGGGGAAGCAGGACTTCTTAAGAGCCTCAACCGTGATATAGAGGCTGAACCGAAGCAAGTGATAGAAAACGTAAATGACGGAATTTTGGATTTTATAGAGGACGCGCCGCAGTTTGATGATATAACGATGCTCTGCTTTAAGTATTTCGGAGCCGATGGTGAGGGCTCAGTGCAGACGTTAAAGGAGGCAGTATGAAAGAGTTAAGAATTGAAGCTACATTAGAAAACCTTGATAATGTTTTGGCTTTTGTCGATGCCGGACTTGAAGAACAGGATTGTCCGATAAAGGTACAGATGCAGCTGGATGTGGCAGTTGAAGAGTTATACGTGAATATTTCACATTATGCTTATGCACCCGATACCGGTCAGGCTGTTATCGAATTTGACTATAATGAAGATACCGGTATCGTAAAGATCACATTTAAGGATTCCGGTACACCGTTCGATCCGACCGCTAAAGCCGATCCGGACACGACTCTTTCCGCTGCCGAAAGACAGATCGGCGGGCTTGGAATATATATGGCAAAGAAAAGCACGGATGAAATGAGTTATGAGTATAAAGATAATATGAACATACTAAGTATTTTTAAGAAGCTGCAAAAATAATATTAATGTCGGAAGGAATATATTATGATATTAAACGAATACAGATACGAACATATATCGGAAACGGACGGGCTTCCTTTGTCAGTGCTCAGGATCGAGCCCGATACAAGCCGTCAGATAAAAGGTATAGTCCAGCTTGTACACGGAATGTCGGAGCATAAGGAAAGATATATTGATTTTATGAAATATCTGGCCGAGAACGGATATATTACAGTTATCCATGACAACAGAGGCCATGGCGAGAGCGTCAGGGAAAAGAGTGACCTCGGTTACTTATATGAGGGCGGATACGAGGCTCTTATTGAGGATATACATGAGATCACTTTAGAGACAAAGAAATATGTAAAAGAAGAACTCGGCTTGGAAGATCATCCATATATACTTTTAGGGCACAGTATGGGATCGCTGGCAGTCAGATGCTATATCAAAAAGTATGATGATGAGATAGACAAGCTCTGTGTACTCGGATGTCCTTCGGAGCAAAAAGGAGCAAAAGCAGGCTTAAAGGTTATACAGGCCATGATCAAAGCAAAGGGTGCAAAGAGTGTTTCAAAAGCTGCGGATTATTTAGTAATGGATTCCAGACTCGGCAAGAGGTTTAAGGATGAAGGTCAAGCCTCATGGCTTAATTCGGACCACGAAAAAGTGGCTGAGTATTTAGCCAATCCTATGTGCGGGTTTAGCTTTACATTGAGCGGTTACGAGAATCTTATAAAGCTAACCATAGAGACTTATGATAAGAAAACTGACGGTTATGCAATGAAAAATCCCGAGTTGAAGATCAAGTTTTTCTCAGGCAAAGACGATCCTTGCGCAATATCCTATAAGGACTTAAGAAATGCGATGCTTTTGTTAAAACATCAGGGATATAAAAACATAAGCGGTAAGATGTACAAAGGCATGCGTCACGAGATCCTTAATGAACCGGAACATGATAGGGTATATAAGGATATACTTGATTTTTGTCAAAACAAAAACTATAAATGAAATAAAAAACAAGGTTTACATATGGAAAAATACATCATGTCATTTGACGCAGGAACTACTTCCGAGCGTGCAATAATTTTCAATAAAAACAGTGAGATAGTAAGTGTAGCTCAGAAAGAGATCACTCAGATTTATCCCAATCCGGGCTGGGTTGAGCATAATCCGATGGAGATATGGTCGGCACAGGTAAGTGTAGCTGTGGAAGCTATGGCCAAGGCAGGGATATCTGCAGAACAGATCGAAGCCATCGGTATAACCAACCAGAGAGAGACCACCATAGTCTGGGATAAAAACACAGGACTTCCCATATACAACGCAATTGTTTGGCAATGCAGAAGAACTACGGAGTTCTGTGACAGACTTGCTATCGAATATGAAGCAATGATCAAGCATAAGACCGGTCTGGTAATCGATCCTTATTTCTCGGCGACAAAGCTTAAATGGATACTTGATAATGTTGATGGAGCAAGGGAAAGGGCTAAAAACGGCGAGCTTTTATTCGGTACGGTTGAGACATGGCTTATCTGGAAGCTTACAAAGGGTGCAAAGCATGTAACAGATTACAGCAATGCTTCACGTACCATGTTGTTTAATATAGAAACACTGCAGTGGGATGAAGATATCTGCAAACTGCTTGATATCCCGATGAACATGCTGCCGACCCCTGTTTCAAACTCTGAAGTATACGGAGAATCCGCTTCGGAGTTTTTGGGCGGAAGCATAAAGATCAGCGGTGCTGCCGGAGACCAGCAAGCTGCACTTTTCGGACAGAAGTGTTTTGAAAAGGGAGACATGAAGAACACTTACGGTACCGGTTGTTTCCTGCTGATGAACACCGGTGACGAGCCGACTTTTTCCAATAACGGACTCGTAACTACCATCGGCTGGGGCATAAACGGAAAGCTCACCTATGCGCTTGAAGGCTCTGTTTTTATGGGCGGAGCTGTGGTGCAATGGCTTAGAGATGAGCTGCATATGATAGATAATGCACAGGAGACCGAAGAAATTGCTTTAAAGGTTAAAGATACCAACGGCTGCTATATTGTTCCTGCATTTACAGGACTTGGCGCTCCGTATTGGAAACCGGATGCAAAGGGCATCATATGCGGGCTTACCCGTGGTGTAGGAAGAAATCATATTGTAAGAGCGGCTCTTGATGCAATAGTTTATCAGGTTAATGACATAGTTGCCGCCATGGAACAGGATGCAGGCTGCCGTGTAGGAGCATTAAAAGTTGACGGCGGCGCCAGCAACAATAACTATCTGTGCCAGGCTCAGGCTGATATAAGTGCCACCACTGTAGTGCGTCCTGCATGTGTTGAAACTACTGCACTTGGTGCAGCTTATCTGGCAGGTCTGGCTGTGGGTTATTGGGAAGACGAAGCAGATATAGCCGGCTCATCAAAGGATTATACGGAGTTTAACCCGGACATGGCTATAAAAGACCGTATGCAAAGACTTGAAGGCTGGAGAAACGCAGTAAAGAAGCTGATGTAAGACGAAATGTCATTCTGAACGAGGCAAAGAATCAAAAAAATGAAGTTTTTTAAGAAAATATTCGTGCTCAGTCTTACCCTGATATTTATCACCATCATTCTGCCTGTTAAGGCAAATGCAAAAAAGCCCTACATCACGGTAAAAGAAAAGGTATGTGAGGTAGGAGATAAGTTTTATGTAAAGCTTAAAGGTACAAAAGCAGTAAGCTTTTGTATAAAGGATGAGACTGTAGCAAAGGTCAATGAAAAAGGAAAAGTTAAGACTAAGCGTGCGGGTAAGACGAAGCTCGTGATATTGGGTGAAAACGGTAAAAAATACACCTGTAAGATATATGTATATGATACGGAAAGATTTAAGGACCCTATAACGACTTCGAGTGAAAGCAGCAAGGTCACAGCCGATATCAAGATGGAGGATGTGCCTACGGTTGATTTTACGGTAAAGCCTGGTACACTTATTGATTTTACCAATATACTGTATACGCAGGGAAAACCCGAAGGCTTGCTTTATTTAAGAAAGTCAAAGGTTTCAAGCAAACTTAAATACCGTGATTCGGACTGCAGGCTTCAGGCCGAGGTTATCAGCCCGTTATCCAAAATGATCGAGGCGGCTTATGCAGAGGGCGGATTTACCTACACTATAGAAGCAGGCGGCGGATACAGGGAATACAGTACGCAGGAACGATACTGGCGCAGGCGTCAGGGAATGTATCCGGGATACGGCGATGATCCTTACCATAACGGCGGTGTAATATGTGTACCAGCTGTAAGCAGCGAACACCGTACCGGATATGCTATTGATTTTGAGGCTTCAGTTAAGGGTTTCCAATGGCTCAAAGACAATTCATATAAGTATGGTTTCATCCATCGTTATGAAGGCAATAAGACCGAAAAAACCGGCGTTATGGATGAAGACTGCCATTATACATATGTCGGAAAAGACATAGCCGCCACATGTTATCTGGAAGGGCTTTGCCTTGAAGAATACTATGAAAAATATGTATGGAAAATAAACGCTTAACAAAAGCACAACAAGATAATACCTGCAATAGTTATTGATAATACAAAACCTCCGGTGATATAATGATAACATAATTTATTTACCGGAGGTATTTTTATGCTTGATTTACGAGAAAAGTGGGTGCTCATAACCGGTGCAAGCAGGGGAATAGGCAAGCTTTCGGCACTTTTTATGGCTGAGCAGGGATGCAATCTGATACTGCATTCAAGGACTAAGGACGGAACAAAGAAAGTACTTGAAGAAGTTATGGCAAAGGGCGTAAATGCCTTCAGCGTAGCTGCAGAGCTTTCCGATATGGATGAAGTCGATAAAATGCTTAAATACATTGACGATTGCGGAGCTCAGGTAGATGTAGTATTGAACAATGCAGGTCTGCAGATAGCCTACAGGACGGATTATATTTCCACGCCGATGGATGATTATGAAAAGAGCTTTTTGATCAACACAATGGCTCCTATGAAGATATGTTATCATTTCCTGCCTAAGATGATAGAAAAAGGCTTCGGAAGGATCGTCAATACGACCAGCGGTATAGCTTTAGAGGCTGAACAGGCCGGATATTCGGCAAGTAAAGCGGCATTAAATAAAGTAACTATAGACTTGGGATATAAACTTAACGGTTCCGACGTTATCATGTCATTGGCTGATCCCGGCTGGTGCAGGACCGATCTTGGCGGGCCCAATGCACCGAATGCACCTGAATCCACGATACCCGGAATAGTTGTCGGTGCATTTATCAACGACAAAAAGTCCGGCAGGATATTCGGAGCCCAGGATTTTAAAGGCTTGAGCCTGGAGGATGCAGTAAAGAAGGCTGAAAGCTATGCATCACCGTATGATAAATAAGATCCTTCGGGCTTAGTCCTCAGGATGACATCGATTTAATGAGGAGAATAAACTAATATAGAACACATTGCATATAAAGAAAACGTCATAAATTATGGAATAATGGGAGAATATTATAAATGGAAAAGATCAAATGGGGAATACTTGGAACCGCAAACATCTGTACATACGGGACTATACCCGGCATGAAGCTTTCGGAAAGCTGCGAATTATATGCAATAGCCGGCAGAAATCCTGAAAAAGTACAGAAATTTAAGGAAAAATACGGGTTTGAGGTCGCTTATAACAGCTACGATGAGCTATTGCATGATGAAAATATACAGGCAGTATACATACCCTTGCCTAATGATATACATCTTAAATGGGTTAAGGAAGCTTTGAAAAATCGAAAACATGTTCTGTGCGAGAAACCGATGGCTTTAAATGCCAATGAAGCAACAGAAATGTATGCAACAGCTTCAGAATACGGCGTTCACCTTATGGAGGCATATGCATACCTGCACAGTCCGTATATAGCAAGCCTTAAGGCGGATATCGAAAGCGGTCTGATCGGTGATGTGGATTATGTAGAGTCGGCGTTTATTACACAGGGATATAAAGAAGATTTTCGTCTGCATAAAGAATTAGGCGGCGGAGCCATGTATGACCTAGGATGTTATTGTACAACGATGATTTTGACGTTGATAGATTCAGAGCCGGAATTAGTTAAGGCTGTAGCGGAATTTACGGATCTGGGAGTAGATAATAACACGTCAGGTATCATAAGATTTAAAAACGGAGCCAGAGCATCGTTTAACGTAGGAATGATCCTTGGCGAGAATTCCAATTCAAGATTTGACAGATTATATATACACGGCACAAAAGGATCTATCAGATCGGATGTTGAATATAATCAGGCAGGCGAAGTTTCATACAAGATATTTACAAATGACGGCGTTATAGAAAGAAAAATTTCTGTACCGCAGAATTATTCATTAGAGATCGAAAACATGAGCCGATGCATTTTGTATGGAGACAAATTACACGTTACACCGGATTTCTCAATAAAGAATGCCGAGCTGATAGATAAGGTGCTTAAAGAGATCGGTTATACCGAATAACCGGGATTTTGGCCTTATTATATAAAAACGTCCGGAAAAGGGGCTATTATTTCGTTAAACCTTGATTTAGCGAAATAATGCATACCTGAAACAGGGGATGATAATATGCTCTCTCCCTAGTATTTCCAGGGTTTTTCAGGGATTTTTCATTATAAATGATGCAAGATATATTGTAGAATTAATGATATATTCTACATAAAAAATATATAACAAAAAACGGGCCGATTAACTCGACCCGTTTTACTTTGCCTTACTTTATTCAGATACTTTTAAGCTTTTTATTATCCGATCAATACCCACACAGTTTAATTGACTTTAATACTTTATCAAATTCTTCTTCGTTTAATTCATATACATCATTATATTCAGCATCTGCAGGTATAGGTGCATCCGGCTCATCTAAGCTACGTCTAATGAAATAAATCTTGTAAATTGCAACAAGTACTTTCTTTGACTGGATGATATATACATCTTCATCTTCCCAATATGAATCATTAACGAATCTGGATATTCTGAATACATGACCGCGGATATCATTGTCCTTGCCAACTGTTATGTATTCATGATCATAAAGCTTGAACATCGGCGCATTGACGAATTCAGCAGTCATTTCATCTAAATCTTCGTCGTATTCCTCATCCCAGTAATCTTCATAGCCCTCACCGGTATACTGAGCTATCATCATATCTACGGCATCATCAAGTGACATATCTTCCATTTCGTAATCAATGATACCCAATACACCAAGGTTACCGCCGAAATAAAAATCTTTTTCGCTTCCGGCTTCAAAAGGCTCTGACCAGCCAACCGGATAATCAAATTCAATATAATTTCTGTATTTATAATGCTTTGTTTCTTCTGAATGATATTTTACATAATCAGCCGGGAAGAAAGCTGCTCTGGCAAGAGCTGAAACACCGTATGTAAATACAGGACAATCATTTGCTTCATCATATCCCATGTAGAAACCGTAAAATCTTCCGGCATCTCCTACTTCGGGATATGTTTTGTATAAAGAAAGATTGTTAAACAGGCAGTTATAATACTGGAATGTATATACATCCTTACCTGCATCATCTCTCATGAACTGCGCATTATAAGGAAGAACGTCCACTAACATAACCTGACCTAAATTAGACATAACTTTGAAGCCCTTGGTATTAACATCCATTCCCTTTAATAACTGTCCATGCTCGGTAAGATCAAGTGCGCTGTCTATATTATCGAAAACCTCAAGGATGATACCTTTGATAATATAAGGATCTCCACCTATCTCCTCTTCAGGCTCCTTAAAGAAAACTTCATCGGATATCTCTTTTGCATTGTAGAAATACATGGAAGGTTTTTTATCTTCGGGATAATTCTTTAGTGTAGCTTCATCAAGATTGGAAATATCTACGTCTTTTCCGATAGCCTGAGTGATCTGTCCTGTCTGAGTGCCGTGATCTGAAACAGCCTGGGTAACTGTAGAACCGTTATTTCCAGTATTGTTACCGCCCTGATCTTTAGAAGGTTCATCTGATTTGCTGCATCCGACTAAAAAAACAACACTGAATATTACACCTATTAATGCTTTTAAAAATCTTGTCATAAAAGATAGTCCTTTCTGTGTGCGTAGGTTTACTTGCTTTTATAAAACCATTATCGCACTTTCTTAAGAAAAATAAACCGATATCCGCAGCGGTTTATACGGTTCTTTTCCCGTAACAACTATGAAATATATTATCATAAATCGTTTTTGCGGGCAAGTACAATTATAAACAAAATTACGCAAACACTGCTGTTTTCTACTGTTAAAAATGACAAACTTGAATAATTATATATAATATGATAAAATACCACATAATTTGTTTAATTATATAACATCGGTTAGATTATATTAAATAATGAAACGAGGACTATTATGACTTGTAAGCAATGCGGCGGTATAATGACCGTCGACAAAAAGAATGAAATGTTCGTCTGTCCGTTCTGCGGAACTGTTGAACCGTTTGACAGCCTGTCCAAAGAAGAACTCCAGCAGATGCTTGATGACGCATTAAGCGATGTACGTGCGCAAAACAGAGAATTAAAGCAGACAATAAAGAATACCGAGACTGCTGTCTCACTGAAATATACCGTAACTATCGTAATTATGGTTATTGCAGCTTTATTTTTTGCGATATTCACCATGTACGGCTTTGATACGGGCAAGTATTTGGTTGGTACCATAAGTGCCATCCAGCTTGTGCTTATAATTCTCGCGATGATATTTATGGCTAATGCGAAAGCTAAAAAGAATCCTAAGTTTTCTACTGCGGCAAGTATACTTATTGGTCTGGCCGGTTCAATGGTCATAGTTTGGTTTGTAGCTGTCGGTATGACAGGAGGATCATCGGACAGCAAACGTAAAAACGAGCCCGAAACCTGGCCCACCATCGGTATGGGAAGCGACCTGCCGGAGCCTGATTCATTTATAAAAGAAGCATATAATACCGACAATTATTTCCATGCCAGGATTACAGATACCGATAAGAGCGGATTTGAGGATTATGTAAGCGATTGTAAAGCTGCCGGCTACAACCTGGATTCTTATCTCAAGGATTATAAGTTTGTGGCTTACAATAAAAACGGTGATGAACTTGAGCTCAGCTTCTATTATGACAGTGAGATCAACGTAACTGTGCACAAAGCTTTGGAATACACCGAATTCTACTGGCCCAAATCAGGTGGTCTGCAGGATGTACCAGCACCGGAAGCCGACAAGATCAACGTTGAATCACTATCCGACTCTTCTGTACGCTTAACTGTAGCCACTGTCACAAAAGATTACTTCATGCAATACATAGAAGAATTAAAAGAAGCCGGATTTTCAGGCAGCTACGACGATAATGAAAGACAGTATTACGGCGAAAAAGGTAAAGTACACGTAAGGATAACCATTAAACGTAACAGTATATTGTATTTCGATGTATATAATTTAAAGTGATGTTCTAATATTAGCCATAACATAGCCTAATATAGACTAAACAATAAAACCTTCTCTGAAAGTCTTAGAGACTAACAAGAGAAGGTTTTTTAGTTTAAATTATTTAGCTTTATTTGCTTTGTACTCTGCTGCTGTTATGCATTTGCTGTATGAAACACCGTTTTCAAGCTCAACGCCACGTGCTTCGAACATTTCACTTACGGAACATACCTGATAGCCCTGCTGGATCAGCCAGGGAAGGACTGTCTTTACTGCTTCGCAAGATGTCTTGTGGATGTCGTGCATAAGGATTATGCCGCCGTCTCTTGCCTGAGCTTTAACTTCCTTCATGATAAGCTCGGTACAGTTGGACTCTTTCTTATATTTCCAGTCAAGTGAATCAACCGACCAGATGATGATAGGAACATTTGCTATCTGCTTAACTGTATCGTTGAATGAACCGTAAGGAGGTCTCAGTAAGAATCTCTGTCCTTTTCCTACCAGGTCAGCCAACTTTTCTGCGTTGCCGTTAACTTCCTCATCTATCTTTGCTGAAGAACACTTGGTAAGCTGAGGATGGTTCTGTGTATGATTTGCCACTTCGTTACCGGAGTTATAAACCTCGCGTACTACGTCGCTGTATACTCTGAAGCCGCTTCCGTTTGCATAGCACATAAAGAATGTTGCTGTAGCTCCGTAAGAAGCAAGTGTCTCAAGAAGTGCTGAAGTATTGGGACCGGGACCGTCATCAAATGATAAAGCTATAATAGGCTTTTCGGGGTCGATCACACGCTTACTCATATCGGGAGCATTTACGGTAACCTTACACTTATATGTCTTTCCGGTAGCTTTTACCTTAGCTTTAATGGTGCACTCTCCTTTTACCAGCGCTACCACCCAGCCTTTACGTGATACCTTGGCTACAGCCTTGTCGGTCGTTGACCATTCGATATCATCAATTTCATAATCCAGGTTTTTGAGTTTGAGCTTTTTCCAGTCACCTGTGGTGAGTGTGATTTTTTTCTTATTAAGCTTTACTTTCTTTTCTGCTGCTTTTGCTTCGCTGTATCCGAAAGGTATGAACATAGAAACACAAAGCGCAAACACAGTTATAAAGCTTAAAGCTTTAATGATCTGTTTCTTCATTATGATTCCTCCAAAACTAACATTTGACAGCTTTTCTGATATCAGCCATCATATATAATGAACCGGTCACTATTACCGGCATCTTACCTGAATAATCCTTATTACTTATTTCTATAGCCTTTTTTACTGCGTCACAGGGATCTTTTTCAATATTATTAAAATTCTTTCGGAAAAACTTACATATCTCTTCTGCATCAAGTCTTCTTGGATTAGCGGGTTCTGTAGCTATCACCTGCTCTATATAAGGTGCAAGCAGCCGGAATACTTCTTTATAATCCTTATCGGCCATGATACCTATAACAAATATCGCCTTACCGATACCGGTCTCATCTAAGGATTCAATAAGTGCCTTGGTACACTGTACATTATGTCCGCCATCCGCTATAACTAAAGGCTTTTTAAGCAAAGTCTCAAATCTTCCCGGCCAGCTGACGGTTTTAAAGCCCTTTTCTATGGTTGAAAAACTAACCTTTTTCAGATAACCTTTGTACTTTAAAGTCATAACAGACGCAAGAGCTACCATTGCATTCTTCTTCTGAAATGCACCTTTTAGACTAAGCCGGTCAAGCAGATATGGCATCGAGAGCCAGACCTTTTCAGCCCTTTTTGAGCCCATAAACTTATTTAAACTCTCGATAGTATCAGCATATACTTTATCAGCATTAGGTAGATATTTGTAATCCGACTTCTTTATATTGTCTGTCAGTCCCGGATTATAATAATTCATACCATTTAGGTCTACATAATCAGGAGTGATAAGCCAAGCATTTTGAGCTTTGCATACCTTCTTGATAACTTTCATCGCTTCTTTATCGGAAGGATAAGTAACAACAGTATCGTTTTTAATAATGATACCGCATTTCTGCTCCGTTATCTCTTTTATACTGTTTCCAAGAAGCTTTGTGTGATCAAGGCCTATATTAGCTATGATACTAAGCACCTTATCTTCAAAAATGTTGGTCGCATCTGTTAATCCGCCAAGCCCGCATTCTATAATCGAGAAGTCACACTGCTGTTCCGCAAAGTATTTAAGAGCGGTTGCAAATGAGAACTCAAACTCTGTGGGGTACTGTGACATTTTAGAGGTGCTTTTAGATTTGCTTTTTCCTTTTATAGCCCGTATTACTCTTTCAGATACATCAGCATATTCTTCGTCCGTGGCATTAATGCCGTTGATACAGAGATACTCTCTCCTGCTTTCTAAAAACGGAGAATTAAATATACCAACCTTATATCCGGATGCAGCCAATATGCTCATTATCATTCTGGATATTGAACCCTTACCGTTGGTACCGGCAATATGGATGATCTTCATATCCTTTTCGGGATTTCCAAGTCTTTTTACAAGCTCTTTGATCCTGGCGAGTCCATATACCGAACCGGATGTACAGTCTTTACTTATAAAGTTTTGAACATCATCATATGTCATATATACCAACCTGTTAATACAATCCTGAAAACATAATGATCTTAAAAAAAGCAAAACGCCTGTCATTAAGACAGGCGTAATGTAATTATTTTCTAAGACCGAGCTTCTCAATAAGAGCACGATATTCAGTGATGTCTGTCTTTTTAAGGTATTCAAGGAGACCACGTCTCTGTCCTACCATCATAAGAAGACCACGTCTTGAATGATGATCCTTCTTATGAACCTTTAAATGCTCTGTAAGCTCATTGATCCTTGCGGTAAGGATAGCAACCTGTACCTGTGTAGAACCGGTATCCTCAGGTGTCTTACCATACTCAGCGATTATAGCTGCTTTCTTTTCTTTTGTAATCATGGCGATTACCTCCTTTATAATTATTGACGACTTTAACTAAGTAATCGGTCGGAGATGCCGAAAACTGAGTCAGAGTCCTTTAAAACAAACGTATTATATAGTAATTAAGTGTTCTTGTCAAGAATTTTTTACCTGAACATATCAGCCTGCGGGTACAGGCGGAGGTGTCTGGGTAGGCAGATTATCTAAGTCAACTTCCTGACCGTTTATAATTACGGTATTGCTGCCGCTTTCATCATCATCATTTCCGGTTCCGCTTTCACTCTCTGTTTCACCGGTTTTGGTCTTATCTTTCTTATTCTTTTTAGGTTTCTTGGTAGGCTCGGGCTCATCTGTACCGGAATCATCGGGATCGGGTGTAGGTGTAGGAGCTACATAACCCTCAGGAGGTGTAACTTCACCGGTACTCTTATCAAGCTTAAATACGGTCACGCCGTCTTCAGCTAAGGTACCGACTCTTACCTTCTTATTGATCATCGGGTAGCTGCTTGAGAAATACTGTTCACGCTTGATCTCATTACCCTCTGCATCATAATAAACCTTATAAGAAACAGCTTTTATAGCATTATGTGCACTTCTTTCGGTAACTGTCTTGCCGACCTCGAGACTACTGTCAGCCACATACTCAACCTTTTCGGAAGCAACATTGCTGGTAACTTCACCTACAAGCTTTATAGTCTGTCCGTCAGGTAAAGGACGTCCGTAAACTTCTACAGTAACCTTCTGGTTTCCGTAATATGCATGAAGCGCTATAGGATAATCCGAGCTGTTGGTAAACTTAAACTCGGGACCGCCCCATGATACTGTAGCGTCTGTACCGGTAGGTACATAATCACTCGGCCATGTATGACAGGTTCTCGTGTCAACCTGCAGATCTGCCTTAGTAACACTGTGGTAGATCATCGCATTTGCCTGGCAGATACCGCCGCCAAGCTCCTGGATAAGCTTTCCGTCATATATGCCGCCTGCCTCTTTGAAACCGGCCTCAGCAGTACGCTGACCTATAAAGGTATTAAAATCAAATGACTCGCCCGGCTGTAAAACAAGACCGTCAATCTTCTTACATACCAGATCGATATTGGTATTTCTGTTTGTTGAACTGGTAGTGGTCGATGTAGTGGATGAAACCTTGCAAAGATAACCGTCTAAGAATTCCTTGGAAACTTCGGGTTCTACAACTTCGGTCTCAACAGTGATCTCCTTGGAAAAATCACCTGTTTCAAAAGCTTTCTTAAGATCATCGACTACTTTATCAACATTAACCTTTAATCCGGCTTCGGACTCGGTAATGATAAATGTAAGTGTTTCTGTATCAAAACCTGTAACTTCGGCATTAACGGGCTCTTTACTGTACTTGTCAAGTGCCTTATGAACTGCTTCAGATAAACTGTCGATATCAACCGATTTCTCACGCTTAAAGTCCTTAGGGTTCTTTAAAAGCTCTTCTGTCTCGCTGTATCTTTCCTTTAAACCGTCAACACCGGCCTTATCGGTACTGCGGCCTAAGCTGTAAGCTTCATCAATGATCTCGTCCAGATTGTCATTAAACTGAACATCGTCACCGTTAAGCTCAACGGTTGTTTCATCATCAAGCTTAAAGCTGACGCTCATCTTTTCGGTCTCGGCATCTGCTTCGTTTGGAGCAAACAGAGCCTTAACTTCATCCTTTGATTTACCGGATATATCAACACCGTCTATCGTGATACCTTCATAAAATGCTTCAGAATCAAGAGCCTTCTGCATTTCATCGGTTATACCGCTGTCCTTTTTGCCGTTTGTTGAGCCTTCGGAACCTTGTACTTCCGTAAGCATGGATGACGGATCTTTGCTGTCATCCGAAAAAATGACATTCTTAAGGATAAAAGCCAGAGCAATAATGCCGACCACTATCGAAAGAATACCAATAATAAGTATTTTACTGTTGCCTCTATCGTCTCTCATGGAAAATGTCCTTTATATATAGCAAAAAAAATCTAGATTGATTTCTGTTATAACTGGCTAACTAAATCTTCATATTATCACAGATATAAAGATTACCA
>JAIKXA010000070.1 GCA_024684355.1 Lachnospiraceae bacterium | reverse complement strand
GTATAAAGATAAGTCTTTCCGTTCTCTGTTATAACTCCGGGATCGAACTGGGGCTCGTCGCCTTCTCTTTCGCCGAGTCGGGTACCGTCCTGATAATGAACATGTCCGTAAAACTCATATTTTCCTGCGGGTGTGTCGCATACCGCAACAGACACGATCGGTACCTTGTCAAGACAGTAGTACATGTAGTACCTGCCATCGGGACCGATAGTAACATCGGGAGCGTAGAGCACCATTCTTCCGTCATTGGCCGGGTCTGCCATCCTCGGGTATGTGATACCTTCATGTCTCCAGTTGCCCAGATCGTCAACCGGTGCTGACCAGCCTACGTAGTCACCCAGACAGAATGCCTGACCGTTATACAGGTCGTGAGATCCGTATACGTACACACGTCCGTCGAATACATAAGGCTCGCCGTCAGGCACATACTCCCATGAGGGCAGATATGGATTAAAAGCCTGTTTTTTCATCGTAAACCTCCTAGTTTCGCTGCACCGACAGCTTTCATTACATGTGCTGTCCGTAACCATATCTATTATATATTAAAAATCTTTGATAAGCAATGTATTTTTTTGCATGGGTTACTAAAAACTTGATATCCGCGGGGTGTTATGATATGATTATCAACAGTTTTAATAATGACGGAACCGGAGAGAAAACAGTAATGAGAGTAAGACATAATCCAAAGGCTGACATAGCCGTGGTGGAAAGTGAATATGTGATCCAGGATCCCGCATCGAAAAAAGGGCACTGGAAAGAAATATTCGGAAACGAAAATCCCATCCGTATCGAGATAGGAATGGGAAAAGGCGGATTTATCATGGAGATGGCATCGCAAAATCCGGATATTAATTATATAGGAATAGAGAGAGTCAATACTATCCTTTATAAGGCACTCAGAAAACAGGAAGAAAAAGCACTGAAAAATCTGTATTTTGTGGCCTTCAACGCCGATGAGATCGAAACCATCTTTGATAAAGGCGAGATCGACAGGATATATCTCAATTTCTCGGACCCTTGGCCGAAAGACAGACATGCATCGAGACGGCTCACATCACCAAAGTTTTTAGAGCGTTATGATGCATTTTTAAAACAGGGCGGCATAATAGAGTTTAAGACCGATAACAGAGGTCTGTTTGATTACTCGCTGGAGGCGGCCATAGAAGCCGGGTGGAAAACGAGGGATGTAACTTACGACCTTCATAACAGCATATATGCACCCGGTAATATCATGACCGAGTACGAGACAAAGTTTTCTGCTATGGGGACGCCTATCAATAAAACGATCATTTACAGGTAATAACCGCTTTAAGTCCGTATATCTTCTGCATTCTGCAGTCTTATTTGGCAAACGGCGGGGATTGACTATAAGTAAAAAAGATGATAAAATCAACATAGTTATCGGATTTTCCGATAAAGGAAAAAAAGCAGTTTCTTATCACAATACGCCGCACGTAAGAGGGCTGCCTCATAAAGCAAGGCGTAGAACGGAGGAAAGAGAAGATGAAGAAGAATTTAAAAAAGTTTTTTGTTATGTTCATCCTTATACTCTCAATGCTGGCACTTGTAGCCTGCTCGAGCAGTGATGACGATGATGACGACGATGAAGGTGGCCGCAGACGCCGTCGTACGGAAAATGTTGACCCCACAGATGAGCCCGACCCTACAAAGGAGCCTACAAGCGGTCCGGCGCCTACAACGGAGCCTGTAGATACTCCGGCACCTACTGAGGAGCCGGTAGTTACTCCCGATCAGAAAAACGAGGATAATGGCGGGGCAGGTACATTTACTACACCCAGCGGTGAGCCTGAGCCTGTGATCACAGATGAGCCCGAGCCCACAGATGAGCCTGAACCCACAGATGAGCCCGAACCCACAGACGAGCCTGAGCCCACCGATGAGCCTTTTAACTACGATACAAACATCCTTGAGGTTAAATATACAAGATTTGACGGTATCGATGAAAGCGCAAAGAAAGCAGCATCTACATTCGGCAGCGGATTCCTTGTCGGTGATAAGGACACTATCCTCAGTGCTCTGGCATATGATGAGGATAAGAAGGAAACATTGGATCAGGAATTAGGTGAATACTCCGGTTTGCTTGGTGAATATTCAAGTGAATTTGAGTCATTAGGTCTTAATCCCAGCACAATGGAGATTTCATCGGTACTTTATCTTGAACCTATAGGCGGCAGAACATTTGAAGCTGAAGAAGTTGCTGCCTGGATGCAGATGGAAGATACATATATTGACGATATCCGCGAGTGGGACAATTTCTGTGTTATCTCAACAGAGATGAAGGGCACTCTTATTTCGTTACTCGGCTATGATCTTGATGAAGGCATCAATTTCGTGCTTGCTGAAAGAGACGGCGAATACAAGGTCATTACAGCAACATTCTATGATGACGAAGAAAATGATGATCCCAATCCCGGAAATGATGATGAAGAACTTATAAACATCAAGGGAAAGCTTTATCAGTTTAACGGAAACGAGACAGCCGATGAGATCATCGATATGTTCGACAAGGCCTTTGAGGATCTTGATTTCTACACCATGATCTCCTGTGTTGCAGTAGATGACGATCATCTGGTTGACGCCATAAAAGACAACGAAGAAGCTATATCGATGTTTGAATTGTACAAGATGATGGGCGGCGGACTTACTGTTACCGCAGAAAGAGGAGATGCCCAGTCTGTAGATGAGGAAGAGCTCGGTGATGTACGTGAGGAGTGCGAAACACTTAACGATCCTGAAAACATCACAGATGTAGTAAAGTATGACGTAACCTTCAGTTATACAATGGGTACCGAAAGCGACACCGAAGTAGAAACCGTATACGTAGGAAAGTACAACGGCGAATACAGAATAGTTAAATGTTTCATCTTTGATTAATTCTAAAGTCGAAAGGTTCATATCACTTGAAAAAATACTGTGTAATAGGAACACCCGTAGGACACTCCAAGTCTCCGGAGCTTTTTCAAAGATTTGTAACGGAAAAAGGCCTGAGATACGGAGTGGATGCGGTATATTTAAGAAATGAGATAATAGATCTTGAGCAGCTCCACTCTTTCGTTATGAAGCTAAAAGCGGGAGAGTGGAGCGGCTGTAATGTTACCATGCCCTGGAAAACAGAGATGGTACAATACATGGACACATTATCCGAAACTGCCCGGCTGACCGGAGCAGTAAACACTGTTTCATCAAAAAACGGAAAGCTGTTCGGTGACTCGACGGATGGCAGGGGCATGCTGAATGCCATAAAAGAAGATACCGAAACAGATGTTAACGGGAAAAAAGTTGTCATGATCGGATGCGGCGGAGCGGCGCGTTCCATATTGGCGGAAGCTATTGTTAGAGGTGCTTCAAGTATAAAGATAATCTGCCGTGACGTAAAAAATCTGCACAGAGTGCGGATAGAACAGCATCTTGAGGACCTTCCGGAGTATATAAATACCCTGAAAGATGGATCGAATTTAAAGCTGACCTTACAGATGCTTTTAAGGTCGGACCTTTCGTCTACAGGTGTTATGTTTATTGACGACTCCGAGACCGCATTGATAGGCGCGGCATTAAAGGGGGCGGACATCCTGATCAATTCCACACCTTTAGGCATGCTTGACGGGCGCGGAAACGAGGAAAAACTCCCGCTTCCTGAAAGCTGTGAAATCCCGTCAACGCTCATAGTGGCTGACTGTGTATACAATCCGGATGAAACACTGCTTATAAAAAAAGCAAAAGAATCGGGCTGCAAAACAGTAAAGGGCATACGTATGCTCGAAGAACAGGCCAGATGCGGAGTCGACATCCTTCTTTGAAAAATAGGACGGATGCGGAGTGGACATCCTTCTTTGAAGAATAGGACGGATGCGGAGTGAATATACTTCTCATAAAGGCTTCCCCTTGAGGGGAAGCTGTCTGCGAAGCAGACTGATGAGGTGAAAAACCTCAATAGAAAAAATAATGGAGGTTAACATACCATGACACTCATAATCATGGCTGCAGGTATGGGCAGCCGTTACGGTGGACTAAAACAGCTGGATCCCTTGGGACCGGGCGGAGAGTTTTTACTTGATTACTCGATATACGATGCAGTAAAAGCCGGTTTCAACAAGGTAGTATTTGTAATAAAGAAAGAAAACCTTGAGCTTTTCCGCGAGACCGTTGGAGAGAGGATAGAAAAAGCAGTAAAGGTTGAATATGCATTCCAGGATATCGAGGATATCCCGGAAAACGGCAGCATTCCCGAAGGCAGGGTAAAGCCCTGGGGTACCGCCCATGCGGTATACTGCTGCAGAAAGCTGGTAGATGAGCCTTTTGCGGTTATCAATTCGGATGACTTTTACGGCGCAGAAGCCTTTGAATGTTTAGCCAAGTACTTAAGTCAAAACGGGGCAGACAACACCGGGATTAAGGCTGACGGTGCTGTACCTCACAGATACTGCATGGCAGCATATATGCTTAAGAACACCCTTACGGAAAACGGTTCGGTATCACGAGGTGTGTGTCTCGATAAGGATATGAACCTGACATCCATTACCGAGCATACAAAGATCGAAAGGCTTTCCGACGGAAGGCTTATAAACACCGAGGATGACGGCACGCAGAAAGAACTTAACGAAAACCTCCATGTTTCCATGAACTGTTGGGGATTCACTCCCGAGTTCTTTAACACCCTGGAAAAAGGCCTTAAGACCTTCTTTGATGTAAACAAGGGTGAAAAGCTGAACAAAGCGGAGTACTATCTGCTCACGGCCGTACAGGACGAGATCGATGCCGGAACAGCAACGGTAAAGCTGCTCGAAACCGACGCAAAATGGTTCGGCGTAACATACAAAGAGGACAGGCCCAAAGTAGTGGAAGCCATCAGAAAGCTCATAGCAGAGGGTGTATATCCCGGGAAATTGTGGGCTTAACACCTCATCCGCCCCTTCGGGGCACCTTGTCTTCACCAGACGGGAAGCTGACTGATGAGGTGGAAAACGAAAGGAGAAGAACATGTCAATATTAGTTACCGGCGGTACCGGTTATATAGGAAGCCATACAGTAGTAGAACTTATAAATGCGGGTTATGATGCAGTAATAGTGGATAACTTAAGCAATTCCAAGCCCGAAGTATTAAACAGGATAGAAAAGATCACGGGAAAAAGACCCGGGTTTTACAATATCGACATAAGGGATAAAGAAGGCCTTAAAAGGGTATTTTCGGAAAATCCCGATATCGAAGCATGCATACACTTTGCAGGATTAAAGGCTGTGGGCGAATCGGTCAGCATGCCTTTGGAGTATTATAATAACAACATATACGGAACACTCTGCTTACTTGAGACTATGAGGGAAGCAGGTGTAAAGAACATAGTATTCTCGTCATCCGCTACAGTATACGGAGATCCCGCATTTGTACCCATCACCGAGGAATGTCCTAAGGGTTCATGTACCAACCCTTACGGTTGGACAAAGTCCATGCTTGAACAGATACTTTCAGACCTGACTGTTGCCGATAAGTCATGGAACGTGATCCTTCTTCGTTACTTTAACCCCATAGGAGCACACAAGAGCGGTACCATGGGTGAGGATCCGAGCGGTATCCCCAACAACCTTATGCCTTATATCACACAGGTGGCAGTCGGAAAACGTGATCACTTGAACGTATTCGGAAACGATTACCCTACCCATGACGGCACGGGAGTAAGAGATTACATCCATGTGGTTGACTTAGCAACAGGACACGTAAAAGCACTGGATAAGATCAAAGAAAACTGCGGATTAAAGATATACAATCTCGGCACAGGACACGGCTACAGCGTACTGGATATAGTAAAAGCCTTTGAAAAGGCCAGCGGTGTTAAAATCCCTTATGAGATCACTGCACGCCGCCCCGGCGACATCGCCACCTGCTATGCGGATGCATCAAAAGCAGGAAAAGAGCTAGGCTGGGAAGCACAGTACGGCATAGAAGAAATGTGTGCCGACTCCTGGAGATGGCAGAAGAACAACCCGGAAGGGTATTGATATTGAAATATAATGTCATTCTGAGCGAAGCGAAGAATCTTAAAACAAAAGATCCTTCGTCACTAACGTTCCTCAGGATGACATTTTTTATTCCAACCGGAGAACCGTCCCTATGATCGGTTCTGTCAGAAAACTGACCGGGCTGCCTGTATATTTTCAAAATTGCACAAATAATAGCATATACTTAAGATGAAATTTCTAACTGTATATTTTTAAAAAAATGTTGAAGTGTAGATAAAGATATGCTACTATAAATCAGATAGGCAAAAAGTTGAAAAATGAAGTGATTCTAGGAGGCATATCATGGGAAAAAGAGATGACATCAACAAGGTTTTAATTATCGGATCAGGTCCTATTATCATAGGACAGGCATGTGAATTTGACTATTCGGGAACTCAGGCATGCAAGGCATTGCGTAAGCTGGGTTATAAAATAGTTCTCGTAAATTCCAATCCTGCTACCATCAT
>JAIKXA010000054.1 GCA_024684355.1 Lachnospiraceae bacterium | reverse complement strand
CACCATCGTGATCCCGCCCCCCAATATCACAGGACAGCTTCACATGGGACATGCACTTGACAATACTATGCAGGATATCCTTATCCGTTTCAAGCGCATGCAGGGATATAATGCACTCTGGCAGCCCGGAACAGATCATGCTTCCATTGCTACCGAGGCTAAGATCGTTGAGACCTTAAAGAAGGAAGGGACTTCCAAGGAAGAACTCGGACGTGAGAAGTTCTTAGAGCGTGCATGGGCATGGAAAAAGGAGTACGGCGGAAGGATCGTAAGCCAGCTTAAGAAGCTCGGTTCATCCTGTGACTGGGAACGTGAGAGATTCACAATGGATGAGGGCTGCAACAAGGCCGTTACCGAGGTATTCACAAAGCTTTATGACAAGGGTTGGATATACAAGGGGTCACGTATTGTAAACTGGTGTCCTGTTTGTCAGACATCAATCTCTGATGCTGAGGTTAATTATGAGGAGCAGCAGGGACATTTCTGGCATATCAAGTATCCTTTTATAGAGGCTGACGGATCGATATCCAAGACCAGATTCCTGGAGTTTGCGACCACACGTCCCGAGACCATGCTCGGTGATACAGGTATAGCTGTAAATCCTGAGGATGAGAGATATTCCGATATAGTAGGCGGCTACGTATGGCTTCCTTTCGTAGACAGAAAGATTCCGATCATCGCCGATAACTATGTAGAAAAAGACTTCGGAACAGGTGTAGTTAAGATCACACCCGCACATGACCCTAACGACTTTGAGGTAGGAAAACGTCACAACCTGCCTGAGATCAATATATTAAATGACGATGCAACCATTAACGAGAACGGCGGAAAGTTCGCCGGTATGGACCGCTACGAGGCAAGAAAGCAGATAGTAAAAGAACTCGATGAGATGGGACTCCTTGTTCGCATCGAGGATTACTCACACAACGTAGGTACCTGCTACCGCTGCCATTCGACAGTAGAGCCCATGATCAAGAAGCAGTGGTTCGTTAAGATGGACGAGATGATCAAGCCTGCAGTAGAATGCATTAAGACAGGCGATATCAAGCTCGTTCCCGAGAGAATGGAAAAGACATACTTCAACTGGACCGACAATATCCGTGACTGGTGTATTTCACGTCAGCTGTGGTGGGGCCACAGGATCCCTGCATACTACTGCGATGACTGCGGCGAGATCGTAGTATCAAAGAATGCACCTGCTAAGTGTCCTAAATGCGGAAGCACACATTTAACACAGGATCCTGACACACTCGATACTTGGTTCAGTTCTGCACTCTGGCCTTTCTCAACACTCGGATGGCCCGAGAAAACAAAGGACCTTGATTACTTCTATCCTACGGATGTACTTGTTACAGGTTACGATATCATCTTCTTCTGGGTTATCAGAATGATATTCTCGGGATATGAGCAGATGGGAAAGAGACCTTTCCATACAGTTCTGTTCCATGGTCTTGTAAGGGATGACCAGGGAAGAAAGATGTCTAAGTCCTTAGGAAACGGTATCGATCCTCTTGAAGTGATCGATAAGTACGGCGCGGATGCACTCCGTTTCATGCTCATCACAGGTAACGCACCCGGAAACGACATGCGTTTCTATTGGTCAAGAGTAGAAGCAGCACGTAATTTTGCTAATAAGGTTTGGAATGCTTCTCGTTTCATCATGATGAACATGCAGCAGATGAAGGATGCAGGTATCGATGTTGACTTCGAGGCGTCCATAGATTCTGTAAAGGGTTCCTTAAAGGATGCCGATAAGTGGATACTTTCCAAGATGAACGACGTAACAAAGGAAGTTACCGATGACCTTGAGAAGTTCGAGCTTGGTATCGCAGCGCAGAAGGTTTATGACTTTATCTGGGAAGAGCTTTGTGACTGGTACATCGAGATGGTTAAGCCCAGACTTTACGGTGATGATTCAGAGACCAAGAAGGCAGCTATCTGGACACTTAACAGTGTACTTACGGATGCATTGAAGCTCTTACATCCCTTCATGCCTTTCGTAACAGAGGAGATCTTCTGTAACCTTAAGGCTGAGCAGGGACTTTCGGATAAGTACGAGTCCATCATGATATCAGATTGGCCTGTATTTAAGGCTGACTACAGCTTTACAGCAGAGGAAAAGGCAGTAGAGCTTATCAAGGAAGCAGTAAAGGGTATCAGAAACGTACGTACAGAGCTTGGTGTAGCTCCTTCGCGTAAGGCTGCTGTATACGTAGTATCCGAGTCAGAGGAGGTTAAGAATATCTTCTCTAACAGCCGCGTATTCTTCGAGGCACTCGGCGGAGCATCTTCAGTTACCATCCAGTCGGATAAGACCGGTATCGGTGATGATGCGGTATCCGCAGTTATCCATGGTGCTGTAATTTACATTCCTTTTGCAGAGCTTGTAGATATAGCTAAGGAAATAGAGCGTTTAGAGAAAGAAAAGACAAGGCTTGAAGGTGAGTTGAAGCGAGTAAACGGCATGCTCGCAAATCCCAACTTTGTTAATAAGGCTCCCGAGGCTAAGCTTAATGAAGAAAAGGAAAAGCTTGCAAAGTATACCAGCATGTATGAACAGGTTAACGAGAGACTTGCAGCGTTGAAATAAACTAGACATGTCATCCTGAACTTTTAGTGAAGGATCATTAAGATTCTTCGCATTCGCTCAGAATGACAAAACAGAATGGGTTACCGTAAAATCCTGGAATATGTCACAGATATGGCATAAAATAACGGGTTTGACACAGTGATTCCTAAATCCTGTCAAAAATCTGACACAAAGAAACTAATTTTGTAAATTTTTTGCGAATTTAACAGAATTATCATTGTATTTATGAATCAAATACACTATAATGTATATTGAGGTCCGACGGACTGGATATATTGTAGTGTATTTTTTTTGTTTTATATTTTTTGGGGGCGTGGATCAGCTAATGTTTAGACATCGATTTATTTTAGTGTTCACGGCTGTACTGCTTTTATCCTGTACCCTTTTGGATGCTGTGAAAGTGTTTGCTACTGAGGCTTTGTCTTTAAAAAAAACGGAAAAAGTCCTGTATCTCGGTGGATGCAGAGGTGCTACCGATTCCGGAAAGAAAGCGGCATATTACAGCAGATTAAAAGTCAGAAATCTTGTTAACGGTTTTGATAAGAAGAAATATTATATAGACCTGAAGTCTTCGAAGGATACAGTAGCCTTCGTTGATGATGATAAAGATGTCGTATATGCCGCTGGAACGGGTAAAGCAGTAATAACTGTTACTGTCAGAAACAAAACCAATAAAAAGAAGGCATATAAAGCAAAGCTGAACATCACTGTTATGCAGAATGCCGATCCTGAGACATTCGTGGTGGAAGGTATTAAGGATGGGCAGACGGTTTATTCGGGAGATACAATAAAGGTAACGCTTCCCGGTGATTATACCGATAAACGCATACTTACATGTGATGACGACAATGTGGATATACAGCCTTTATCAGACGGGAAATCCTTTGAAGTAACATTTGATAAAAAGGGCGATTATCTGATCACTGCAGCAGCATATCAGAGTAAAAAGTATAATGCTTATACTGCCTGCAAAGATTTTGACATTACAGTCAGAGGCAGTCGTGCCGAGGTTATACAGCAAAGTGCCGACAGTGTCATGTTAAAGGGCGAGCTGGTGGACGAGGACATAGACCTGACAGGTATTATGTTATATGAAGACATTTCAGGGACATATGTATTTCGCTCTTATGCATCCGGAGTTACGTTAAAGGATGAGGAAGAAGCTGAGATTTCTTTCTTTACATGCTTTGACAGCGGAAAAAAGTACAGACTGAACTATGACGGTATATATTTTGATTTTGTCTCAGAGCCTTCAACACCAAGTGATGTGGCTCATTTCGAAATAGTCGAAAGCAGTGTAAGAGCGGATGAGAATGTTCCTTTGACATTCAGGTATTATAATGCTTCGGGGCTTGATATAACAGCTGCTGTAAAGGATAAGCTTGACAGCGAAGTAAGACTGACTGTTGATTCGAAGGATACCGCTTCTGCCTATTTTAACGGGCAGCGGCTTTATATAGTGGGAAGTGAAAAAAAGGTAACGATCAAGGCTGAACTTGCGATAGACATGGGTGGGGAAGAGAAGAAAGAGATAAGTTATACAACGGTTATTTCTTCCGTGCCGCCTAAAGGCACAGTCTTTACAGGAAATAAAATCTGTTCGTTAAAACATGCCGGTGAAAGCTATCTGACAGTTGGCGAAAAATGCGTTGATGCTGTCCCTTTAGGAGACAGTGCAGTATTTGAAGCGTTGTTCGAAATGGATGACGGAAGCTATAAGACACTTCAGGAAGCAGGAATAACGAGGATTTTTATTGCAGATGGGAGAATAGCTCTTTCCAGAGGACTTAATGCGGATGGCGGATATGAGCTGGCATTAAATAAAGAAGGAAAGACAGGTCTTATAATTTATAAAGGGGAAGAGGTAATTGGTACCTTCCACTTTGAGGTTCTCCCGGAAAGAAAAGCTGAGAAGATATCCCTTGATATCAATAAAGACCATTTGAATACCGATCCGTTTGTAGATGATTATGTCATGATCAAGGCAGATATTATAGATCAATATGGTTCTGTCATGGAAGATACCGTATTTACTGCTGAGGAGCTTCTTGGACCAAATCCTGAAAATAAGCTGATCATCCATGAAATGGCTCCCGGAAGATTTATGATAAACGGATGGGAATGTCCGGCAGATACAGAACAGAGCGTAGTTAATATAAGAGTTGCAGCAGCAGGTTTATCAGAAGATTTTAAACTGTATCTGTGTGACTACCCTTATGATCCGACAGATGATACATATACATACAAGCTGGAAACGGAAGGAAGCCTGATCCTCGATAATTCGGTAGGCTTAGGGAAAAATGCTCCGAAGAGTACATATGTTACAGTAAAGATATCAAAGGCAGGATATTATGTGGGAGAAGGTCTTGGTTACTTACTTAGTGAACGACCAATGATAAGAAATACTCCCGAATCATACGGAGCTTCTCCCGGAGAGAGTTTCTATGGTATTTTGATAGAGCATACATCTGAAAAGGGTGATAAAACTATTATCGGTGAGGATGAAGCCTGTATCATTCCTTCTTACATGGATATCGAATTTGTTCCGTATATACAGGGCGAAAGACTTAATGCCGGTACATATGATATCACAGTATATAGCTTAAAGGCCGGAGATGGCAGAATGGCTGACATTAATCTTTGCGACAAAGTAAGTATACGCGTGGTAGATACCGCTCCGGAAATAGAGTTTACCCAGAAATCCCAGACATATAAAGGGGAAAAATGGGACAAAAGTGTTACTAAATGTTTCACCTTTACATTTGAGGGTGAAGACATTGGTAAATATATAACAAAGGTTGACTGTGCTGAGTCGGTAGACGGAACTGTTTTTATAAAAAGTGTGGATTTCCTGATACCTAATCCATACTTTGGTGAATTTACAAAGACGGTTCTTGTTGAAAGGCTCATCACCAAACAATAGCAACAATCAACAAAATGGAGGTAAAAATGAAAAAAGTAACAAAAGTTTTGGCACTTGTGCTTGCACTTGTTTTAGTCATCGGTGCGATACCTGTACAGGCTGCCAGCAGTGTTTCCTTGAAGAAGTCTTATAAGGTATTATATCTTGGCGGCTGCATAGGAAAGAAAGCAAACGGAAAGAAAGCTAGTTATTACAGCTTCCTTAAAGTAAAGAAATTTGTTAAGAATTTCGATTCAAAGACAATGGATATCAAACTTGAGACAGAGGACGAATCTATTGCAAGCGTAAGCAACAAGACTGCTAAGATTACAGCTAAGAAGAGAGGTACCACAGAAGTAATCGTAACAGTAAGAAATAAGAAGACAGAGCAGATTATCAAAGCTATGCCTCTGGAAATCATTGTTAAGAAGAACTCTGATAAGAACTTCGAAGTTAGCGGCATCACTGATGGTAAGGAATACAAGGTTGGCGACAAGATCACCGTTAAGATGCCCAGAACAAATGATGATGACTACAGAAGACTTACCTGCTCATCAAGCGATGTTAAGCTTGACAAGACAGGCAGCTATGGTTCAGAGTACACAGTAACCTTTAAGAAGGCAGGAACCTATACCATTAAGGCAGAGACCTACCAGACAAGTACTTATAAGGGAACAATTTATTCCAAGAGCTTTAATGTTACTGTAAAGGGTGAGGATAAGCCTGAGCCTACAGTTACACCTACTCCTGTAGCAGAGAAGCTTACAGCTAAGCAGACAGCACTTGATACTGTTGAAATTACAGGATTTGCAAATCCGGCAGAGATTAAGGCTTCCGATCTTGAAATCTATTACGAGGTATTTGATGCAAAGATTGACTGGACTCTTATTAAGGAAGTAAAGGCTGCTGATGATAAGCTTATTATTACTATGATTACTAATTTCACCGGAGATACCGAGTTTAAGGTAGCTAAGAAGGGTGATAAGGATGCTGTTGCTTCATTTAAGGCTATAAGTGCTACTGAAAAGGATATCGCTTCTATGAGCGTTACTCCTAACAAGGTGCTTGTAAATACAGAGACTGAAGTTGAAGTTAAGTACTTTAACAAGGATAAGATTGATATCACATCAAGCGTAAAAGATAAGGTATATCCTATGATCAATGTACTTAGTGATCCTCTTGATGCTTATGCGATAGGTACATCAGTTTGTCTGCTTAAGGCAAATATAGCTGCAAAATTTGAGATCAGTGTATATATTGGTCAGGATGGTATAGGAAATCCTATCTATGTTAAAAACGAGTTTGTTGTAGTATCTGAGGTTTCCAAGCCTAATGGTTTTAAGTACACAGTAAAAGAAGATAACGGCACTTATCTTAAGGAAACCGATACCTTAAGCACATCATT
>JAIKXA010000037.1 GCA_024684355.1 Lachnospiraceae bacterium | reverse complement strand
CATGATGTTGTTGATGAGCTTTGTTACAACCTTGCTGTTGTAAATAGGATCAGCTAATACATCTCTTTTTGGTGTATGTCCTTTACGTGGCACGTTACTTCCCTCCTTAATGAATTTGCGAAAATTTCGCCATTAGATCATAGGTACTCACATTCTGTGTCAACATGCTCGAACTTATATTTCAAATATATTGCCTGAATCGGAAAGATCCATCAGTGACCGCTGTTTTGAAAAACTAAGCCAAACATTGCGTTAAATATGAGTTGTAGTTAATTGTTGTTATTGTATTTATGCTGTCATCCTGAGGAGCTCTGCTCCGAAGGATCTTAGATTCTTCACTTCGTTCAGAATGACAAAGAAGTCGAATTACTTCTTCTTAGGTCTCTTAGCACCGTACTTAGAACGGGCCTGCATACGCTTAGCAACGCCTGCTGTATCAAGAGTTCCACGGATGATATGATATCTGGTACCGGGAAGGTCCTTAACACGGCCGCCACGTACGAGAACAACGCTATGCTCCTGAAGGTTATGTCCTTCACCGGGGATATAGCTTGTTACTTCCATACCGTTTGAAAGACGAACTCTGGCGATCTTACGAAGAGCCGAGTTAGGCTTCTTAGGTGTTGTGGTCTTAACTGCTGTACAAACGCCGCGCTTCTGAGGTGAAGACGTATCAAATGACTTTTTGGTCAGTGAATTGAAGCTTACCTGAAGTGCAGGAGCGGTTGACTTCTTATCAACAGTCTGTCTGCCTTTTCTGACTAACTGGTTAAATGTAGGCATTAATTTTTCCTCCTTATATTTATAGTAGAAACTCTCCGCTTTATGCTCCGAGTTTCTTTTATTAGACCGCGCCATGCGTCGCGCGGGCCGACTGCCATCATACTGCGTATGGTGGCGTATTGCAGTCACTGACACTTTCTGAAAAATTGCGTAACAAATAACGCATCAAAAGTGCGCACAAAGTGGATTATACAAAGAAATGTCAAGGATGTCAAGAGATTTTTTTGAGATTTATGCTAAAAAGGGGTAATGCTACACTTAGAACACAAACTTATCCGCATGTAGCATAAAAGTAGTAAATTTTGGAGAGCGTGCTACACATGGACCAAAATACCATCTGTGTGTAGTATAAAAACAGGATATTTGAATCGATATGCTACATAGTGAGCCAAAAAGCACCTGTGTGTAGCATAAAAGTAGTAGATTTTTATCGGCATGCTACATAGTGAGCCAAAAAGCACCTGTGTGTAGCATAAAAACAGGATTTTTGAGTCGACATGCTACATAGTGAGCAAATAAGCATCCGTATGTAGCATGGCCAAGAAAAGCATAAATGAAAATGCTACACAGTGGATATAACCCCATCCCTGTGTAGCATAATTGACTCATTGATGCTCTTTATCGTGCATAGAAAGCATCGACTCTCCGTATATCATATATAATCATGCAGTTACGACCGCATATATTTTATCTACGCAGTAACTACCGCATATATTTTATTTACGCAGTTACGACCGCATATATTTTATTTACGCAGTAACAATAGCGTTTGCGGCCTGCAGCCCGAATTTCTCGACTGCATTCTCGCGCATCTTGTATTTTAATATCTTTCCTGCTGCGTTCATCGGGAACGAATCAACGAAATCAACGTATCTCGGGATCTTGTGCTTAGCCATGTTCTTTCTTACGTAATCTTTCAGCTCGTCCTCGGTCATGGTCTCGCCTTCCTTAAGGATTACGCATGCCATGATCTCCTCGCCGTAGTCACGGTCCGGAACACCGATTACCTGAACATCGTCTACCTTAGGATGGGTATAGATAAACTCCTCTATTTCCTTAGGATATATATTCTCGCCACCGCGGATGATCATATCCTTGATACGGCCTGTGATCTTGAAGTTACCTTCGGGAGTACGTCTTGCAAGGTCACCGGTATGCAGCCAGCCGTTTTCATCGATAGCTGCTGCAGTAGCCTCGGGCATCTTGTAGTATCCCTTCATTATATTATAGCCGCGTGCTACAAACTCGCCGTCCACATTGTCAGGCAGGTCGGCACCGGTCTCGGGATCGACTATCTTACATTCTACGCCGTAGAAAGGTCCGCCTACGGTATTAACTCTGACTTCGAGAGAATCGGTAGTCTTGGACATCGTACATCCGGGTGAAGCCTCGGTCTGACCGTATACGATAACGATCTCGGTCATGTTCATCTTGTCCACGACTTCCTGCATAACCTTGATAGGGCAGGGGCTGCCGGCCATGATACCGGTACGCATATGTGAAAAGTCGGTTTTGTCGAAGTTTTCATGTCCGAGCATTGCTATGAACATGGTAGGTACGCCGTGGAATGCGGTGATCTTTTCTCTGTTGATGCAGTCAAGACCTTTTCTCGGTGAAAAAGCGGTGATAGGGCACATGGTGGTACCATGGGTCATGGATGCGGTCATGGCGAGTACCATGCCGAAGCAGTGGAACATGGGCACCTGGATCATCATCCTGTCGGCTGTGGAAAGGTCCATGCCGTCGCCGATGGTCTTGCCGTTATTTACTACATTATAATGCGTAAGCATTACGCCCTTGGGGAAGCCTGTGGTACCTGAAGTGTACTGCATGTTGCAGACATCGTTCTTATTGATGAATTTACGTCTGAACTCAACCTCTTTCTGGGATACGGTATCCGAAAGAGCGATAGCTTCTTCCCATGTGAAGCATCCGGGATGCTTACCGCCGGCTACGACTACATTTTTAAGGAAAGGAAGCCTCTCGGAATTAAGCTCGCCGGGTTTGGAATCCTTTAACTCAGGACAAAGCTCGTTGATGATCTCACAGTAGTTGATGTCTTTGTAGCCTTCGATCATAACGAGTGTGTGGGTGTCAGACTGACGGAGCAGATACTCGATCTCGTGTACGCGGTACGCGGTATTAACTGTTACGAGCACGGCACCGATCTTGGTGGTAGCCCAGAAGGTAATGTACCACTGGGGCACGTTGGTAGCCCAGATAGCCACGTGGTCGCCGCGTCTAACGCCCATGGCGATAAGGCTGCGTGCAAAGGTGTCAACGTCGTTTCTGAATTCTATATAAGTTCTTGTATAGTCAAGCTCGGTGTAACGGAATGCATACTGATCGGGGAACTCCTTACACATGCGGTCAAGTACATCCGGGAATGTGTAATCGATAAGCTGCTCCTTGGGCCATACATATTTTCCGGTATGAGCCTTGTTGTCCTGCAAAAGTTCCTGCTTTTCCTGGCGGTATTCAGCCATGTAATGAGCAAAATGAGGGAACGCGATACCTGCATTCTGAAGGTTTTTGTCCCAACGCTTTACCCATTCCAATGAAACATAGCCCGAATAACCGATCTCAGCAAGGGATGCGAAGATGCTCTTTAAAGGCATATCGCCCTGGCCCATAAGCTTGTATTTGGGCTTGCCGTCTACCATTACACTGTCTTTTACATGGACGTGCTTAATGTACTGTCCTACATTTTTGACAGTTTCTTCAGGAGATTCCTCCATGTATCTGTAAGGGTGATGGATATCCCAAAGCACTGCTACCTTAGGGCTTCCGACCTTTTCTATCAAACGCTTTAATCTCATGGTATCGCTGTATACGCCGTTTGACTCAACAAGCAGTGTGATACCTTCGTATTTCTCAGCAGCTTTTGCAAGCTCTGAAAGTACATCTGCTACATATACATCATCAACGTCTGCTACGGGCTCGGGGTCTTTGTCAGCCAGAAGTCTTATGTAAGGGGTGCCAAGCTTATCGGCGAGCTCCATATAATCGGAAACTTCCTTTATGCATGCTTCGCGGTTTTCTTCCTCTTTTAAGATACAGCCGGTATCAAGACACGGTATCTCTAGTCGCAGTTCCTTTAGTTTCTTAATAGTAGAATCTATTTTAGAGGGGCTGAAAACTTTAGCGTTTACAGCTGAAATCTCGTCACCTATTCCACGGATCTCAATGCCGTCAAAGCTTAAGTCCTTAGCCATGGAATAAATGTCTACCCAGTCAAAATCAGGAGTTGCGATGGTTGAGAAACTGATCTTCATGATGTTGTCCTTTCTGTCTATGTATCAGATGACTGTAGTCTCACACCTCATCCGGCACTTCGTGCCACCTTCCCCTTGAGGGGAAGGCTCCACATTGCTTTCCAGGCTTCCCCTTGAGGGGACAGATCGCATCCACGTAGTGGTGCGATGCCCGTCTGGCGAAGACAAGCTGTCAGCGTAAGCTGACTGATGAGGTGGTAAAACAAAAGCGGCCCAGATCAATCTGTGCCGCATTATAATAAACTTTTTTATTTACAAGTTTAATGCATCACAAACCGACCTTACTTTTTCATTAAAAGTAAAGCTAAATCGAGTAGGAGTAGGTTTGCTAAATATACTCGGTTCACGTGATGCTCCGTTTCTTTATTCAATCGTATGGTTTTCGATACCGTACGATCGGTTTTAATCAACAACAATGGGTATTATAATCACTTCTTTTTTATT